>CAJOQK010000080.1 GCA_905236885.1 uncultured Bacteroidales bacterium | reverse complement strand
CCATGCGTCCAGTTTGCTCTTGTCCACCAGTACTGACTTGTCGAAGGCTTTGTTCACGTATGCGGTGAAGTCGCCGTGCGCCTTGTCACCCTCCTTTTTAATGAGGGCGGGCAGTTGGTCGGGCTGTATATCCTTATAGAAGAGATTCAGCAGCGCTATGGTCACGTCACGGTCCAAAGCCTTGTTGTAATCCTTGAAAAATGCCTCAACTTCAGGTTTCATCTGTTTGGCATATTTGGCAATCTGCTCATCGGTCAAGTTTTTTTGTCCGATGGTGTTGCTCAGCCTTAAGAATTTGTTGGCGAAGGCCACCGCCTCACCGCCACGCCAGCCGGCCTCGCGGTGGTAAATCAGCGCCTTGGTGTATTTGGACTGGTGTTCCCAATAACGGTCCTGCTCCTCCAGAATGCCGTCGTATTTGGCTTTGCGATCCTTGTCTGCATTCACCCACTGGCGGAAAGCCTGCTCCTGTTCCAGCCTTTTCTCCACCACCTTGTTGCGTTTCAGCTGCTTTACCTGTCCGATGCTGTATTTCCAGTAGTTGCTGACGCTGGCCTGCTTGGAGGCGTACTGGATGAAGACGGCCGGATCGGCGTCCATGTGCTTGCGGTACTGCTCCAGCTTGGTGGTGCGGCAGGCGATGATGGAGGGGCCTTCCAGCTCCATCACATTCTTCACCGAACCGGAGTAGGAGTAGCGGTCGGTGGAACCGGGATAGCCGAGGATCATGGTGTAGTCGCCGGGCTGCACCCCTTTGAGCGAGATGGGGAGGAAGTGCTTCGGTTTCATTGGGATATTATCCTTGCTGTATTCGGCTGGGGAGCCGTCCGGTGCGGTATAGACGCGGAAAATGCAGAAGTCGCCCTTGTGGCGCGGCCATGTCCAGTTGTCGGTGTCGGCGCCGTATTTGCCGATGCCCCATGGCGGGCAGGCCACCAGACGGACATCCTTGTAAACCTCATATTCAAACAGAATGTACTGGTTTCCATGGTAGAATGGTACAATCTCCACGCGTTTGCCGGCATCTTTTCCGCGCTTCTCAATCATTTTCTTCCCGTTTTTCCGGATCAGCTGGTCGCGTTCCTCTTCCGTCATGTTGCCGGTGACCCCTTCCATGATTTTTTCCGTCACATCCTCAATGTATTGCAGAAAAGAGACGGTCAGCCCTTCGTTGGGCAGCTCCTCGCCCTTGCTGCGGGCCCAAAAGCCTTTTTGCAGGTAGTCGTGCTCCACGGAGGAGTGCGCCTGCACCTGTCCGAGGCCGCAGTGATGGTTGGTGAGCAGCAGTCCCTCCGGGGAGATCAGCTCGCCGGTGCAGCCGTTGCCGAACTGCACGATGGCATCCTTCAGGCTGGGCTGGTTGAAACTGAAAATCTGTTCGGCGGTGAGCTTGCAGCCGAGCCGCTGCATCTCCGCCAGATTCTGTCCGTTGATGAAATAGGGCTGCCACATGCCTTCATCGGCGCGGGCTGCCGTCACAAACATCGCAATGGCGATGCACAAAATGCTGGTTCTGATCTTCATAATATTTTATTTTTGAAAGAATATGCTGAATTTTTTTTATTTATAATTCAAATTTTTTTGTAATTTTTTTAAAAAAAATCGTATATCAGTTATTTGTTCCTTGTTTATTCGAGTGACTCCTACTTCACCGCCTTGAGTCCCAGCCGTCCAGCTTCCTGCTCCATCAGCGTGTAGGCCTCTTCAAAATTGTTGCCGATGATGCCGTCCAAAATCGCTTCGCGGATGCAGTTCTTGATGAGTCCCACCTCCTTGCAGGGAGGGAGGGCGTATTTTTCCATGATATAGCCTCCGTCAATTGGGGGCTGGAAGTTGCGGATACGGTCCTTCTCCTCAATGATTTTCAGTTTTTCCCGCACATGCTCGAAGTTCTGCAGCAGGTGCTTCACCTTCATCTGGTTTTTGGAGGTGATGTCCGCTTCGCACAGCAACATCAGGTCGTCAATGTCGTCGCCTGCGTCAAAAAGCAGCCTGCGCACGGCGGAATCGGTGACTGTGTCCTCCACCAGCGCGATGGGGCGGAGATGCAGGAAAACCAGCTTTTTGACATACTCCATCTTTTCGTTCAGCGGCATTTTCAACGCCCGGAAAATTTTGGAGACCATTTTTGCCCCCACCACCTCATGCTGGTAAAAGGTCCAGCCGACATCCGGCAGAAAACGTTTGGTGGCCGGTTTGCCCACGTCGTGCAGCAGGGCGGTCCAGCAAAGCCACAAGTTGTTGGTGTGGGCGGCAATTTTGTCCAGCACCTCCAAAGTGTGGTAGAAATTATCCTTATGTCCTTTGTTCTGAATGCTTTCCACGCCTTTAAGATTGGCGATCCAAGGCAAAATACGTTCCAGAACTCCGGTCACGTCCATCAGCAGGAACCCGTTGGAGGGCTTCCGGCTGAGCAGTATTTTGTTGAGTTCGGCCACAATGCGCTCCCTGGAGACAATGTCAATGCGTTCCGCCTCGTCGTGGATTGCTTCCAGAGTATGGCTCTCAATTGAGAAATTCAGCTGGGTGGCGAAACGGATGGCCCTCATGATGCGCAGCGGGTCATCGGAAAAGGTGCGGACAGGATCCAGGGGTGTGCGGATGGTTTTGCGCTGCAAATCCTCCAGTCCGTGAAATGGGTCGAGCAGCTCCCCATAATTTTTTTTGTTTAGGGATATGGCTAATGCGTTGATGGTGAAATCCCTGCGTTTCTGGTCATCTTCCAGGGTCCCGGTCTCCACATTTGGGTTGCGGGAGTCGGGGGAGTAGGATTCCTTGCGTGCGCCCACAAATTCAATCTCCATCTCCTTGTAGTGGAACATGGCTGTGCCGTAATGCTTGAACACATGGATCTCCTCCTCGGGCAGATTCAGCAGCCGGAGCGTCTGTCGGGCCAGCTCAATTCCGCTTCCGACAGCCACAATGTCAATGTCGGTGCAGGGGCGTTGCAGCAGCAGGTCGCGCACAAAACCGCCAATCACATAACAGTCGGTGCCTAAGGCTTCCGCCGCCTCGCTTACAACGCTGAAAATGGGATGTTGCAGGTATTTGCCGTAATTTTCCATGATCCGCTAAATGATGTGGTCTGAAACTATTTCGGCAATGTCAGCCACCTGCTGGCGGTTGCCCTCCTTGAAGGCGCTCTTGCAGAGCGGACAGGCTGTTACGATGTAGTCCGGATGGTCGGCACAGAGGGTTTGTAACGCCTCATCGCGCACCTGGTTCTTTTGTGCGGCGGAAAGGACAGTATTGGCCAAACTGTGGCCGCAGCAGATGCTGTCCTGCTTCTCCTGATCCACTTTGCACAATGTGCCGATGGCCTGCAGCAGTTCTCGCGGCGCCTCGTAGATTTTTTCTCCCCGGCCCAGTTCACATGGGTCGTGGTAGGCGAAACGGCTCTGGTCTGCCTTCATGCGGATACGCCCTTCATTCAGCAGTTGCCGCAGATATTCGGTGTGATGCATCACTTTGATTTCCAAATTGTACTCCTGCTTGAAACTGTGGTAGCAGATAGGGCAGGAGGTGACCAGCAGCTCCGCGCCGCTGGACTGGATGAGCTGTTTGATTCTGGCCTGCATCTGGTCGGCCTGTCCGTGATAGCCCTGTTGCCTGAGCGGACGGCCGCAGCACAGGTTCTTCTCTTCATCCAAAAAATGCCAGTCAACTTGTGCCGCCTCGAAAATCCGGCGCATGGACTGGATGATGTTCGGATGCAGGTGGGTCATGCAGCCTGCGAAATAGAGTACTTTAGGAGAAGATATTCCGTTTCTGTCAGAAGTGGCGGAAGCGCCATTCATAACATTATTGTCGGAAACATTGTCCGGAGTTACGGCTGATGCGCAGTCTCCAGCTCTTTCCGGAAGATAGTCGTAAAATGTTTTGGAGGAATCATTGTGCTTTTGTTCCCCTCTGATAATCTGTCGCATCAGTGTGGACTGCACGCCCACCGGACAGGCCTCCACGCAGCGGTTGCACATCAGGCAGTTGTTGGTGACCTCCTCGGTCAGTCTGCCCTGACGCAGGTCCCTGATAAAGTAGACGGACTGCACATTTTGGAAACCGGCGGCGGTGTTGAGCGGGCATACATCTATGCAGATGCCGCAGCGGGAACAGGCATTGGCCTCGCATTCAGTATAGCCGCTTTTGCGGTTACCTTCCACCACGCCCCATTTGCGGAGGAAAATGAGCAGCATCTCCGCAAAAATGTGCATGTATCGGGTAAAGGGAAGGCAGACAAAGAAAATGCACAAAACTGAGGAGTAGGCCCACCAAAGCGGCAGTTCCAGGCTTTGCACCGGCAGGAATGACATCCAGTCGCCAACCGTCTGGGTCAGCCAGCCGCCGTTCTGTCTGATGGCGGCGGTGGCGCTTTCGGCCAGCAGCCGGAATGGGAAAATGCACCACAAGGCGGTCATGCCGATACGGTCGTACCAAGTGTGCCGGGTGGTTTTCCGCATGCCGAGCAGCCTGCTGTAGAGCCTTTTGCACCAGGCTAACAGGATACCCGAAAGAATCCATGCCAGAATGAAATCCATCGCGAAGGTGAACAGCTCCGGCATGAAATAGTCCTGGCTCCCGTTTTCAAAAAAGCGGAAAAAGATGGCCAACCACGGCGCTTCCCAAAAGGTGTGGCTGTAGCAGGAGGCTTCCGCCTTTCCCACAACAATCAGCATGAACCATCCCAGCGCGAAACTGAGGTGCATGTAGCCCAATACCCAGTTTTTCCTGAAAATGTTCCTGTGGAACAGGCATTCCCGAAGGCATTCCCAAATGGCGGCGACAGTTTTGAAGGAAATGATGTTTTTCAGACACTGTTTCCGTTGAATCTTGTCCAAATGGAGAAGCCAGCGGCAGAATTTGACAATAAGCAGGCCGAAGAGCAGGAGAGCCCCAATGCAGAACGGCCATATGAACGGATGATAGTTACTTGGCATGGTTGGACAGTATTTTTCTGATTTCCATAATCATGGCGCGGGTGTTGACCCCTCTGGGACAAACCATGCCGCATTTGCCGCAAAGCATGCACTGGTCTAATTTGTCGGCGATTTCGCTTTGCAAACCACGACGGAACAGAATGTTATATTGTAAAATATGAAAATCCACATGGGTGGCCGCCGAGCAGGTTCCGGAACAGCTTCCGCAGAACATGCACTGGCGGAACGAAGGCACCTTTTCGGCAATTTCGGCACACAAGTCATTTTGTGTGTCAATATCGTAGGTGCGGGTAGGCTTTAAATTGAATCCAAATGACTTCATGATGCTCTCTTTTGGGAACGGATGTTCATTGGTTTTTACTTTGCATCTATAGGTTGTCGGACAGATAGCCGGCGATTTCGCATGCGGCCGCTTCTCCCTCCTTGAGGGCTTGCGGAACTGGCATGGGGCGTTTGGCGCTGCCAGCCACAAACAGTCCCTTGTGGACGGTGGCGTTGTCGGCTGTCTCGCTGTTTTGGGAAACAAAATATCCGTATGGGTCGCTGATGCCCAGTTTTTCCGCAAATTGGCGTGTGGAGGGTGAAGGCTCCATGCCCACCATCAGCACCAGCAGGTCCACTTTCATTTTTATGGGGCGCGAAAGCAGCGTGTCTTCCGCCTTCACCAAAATTTGGTTGTTAGCGGTCACGGAGGTCTCAGAAACCCTTCCCCGAATGAAATTCACATGGTACTTTTCCTGCGATTCGCGGTATCTTTCCTCATAGTTCCGTCCACTCATGCGCAAATCCATGTAAAAGCAGAACTGGTTGGCCTGTGGCAGTAGCTGTTTGACCTCAATGCTTTGCTTGACGGCACAAATACAGCAGTTTACCGAGCAAAAATGGTTCCCCACCTTCTCGTCGCGGGAGCCCACGCATTGGATGTAGGCGACAGATTGCGGCTTTTTCCCTTCACGGGTGAGAATCTCCCCTTTGGCAATCATGCTTTCCAGCTCCACCGAGGTGATGACGTTCGGGTAAATGCCGTAGCCGTATTCCTCTTTCCGGATTGCGTTGAAAGGCTCGAATCCAGTAGCCAGCAGCAGGGTAGGGGCAATGTGGGTTTCACCGTTCTGCAGGGTGACTTTCCATTTGCCCGACTCCTGAGCCACCTCAGTAACGTTGGCGGAAGTCTGCACCGTCACGTTTTCCGGAAGCCGTTGCAGCAGGGTTTGTCTCACTGTTTTGGCATCTTCAAAATCAGGGAACAGTTTGTCCCATTGGTTCAGTTTGCCGCCGCATTCGGCCTCTTTTTCCAGAATCAGCACCCGATGGTGCCTTCCCAAACGGATGGCTGCCGCCAAACCTGCCGGTCCGCCTCCGATAATGATAGTGTGTATCTCTTGACCCATTTTGAAATGTTTCGTTATTGACTATTTTTGCAATGGATTATAAAACTCCAAACTGCAAAGATAACATTTTTTCAGATTGCTTTTTCAGTGCGGAGCCAAAAATTCAAAAAAAACTCACTTGCTACGTATCGCCTCCACGGTGCGGATACGGGTGGTGATGTGGTGTGTGGGCAGAATCAGCACCAACATGGTGACGGCCCATATAAAGAGGTTGATGCCTAAAAGATGCTGCCATTGGCAGAGCATTGGCACGTAGTCCACAAAATAGTTTTCAGGGTTCAGGCGTAGCAGGTGGGTCTTGTTTTGTAAAAAACAGACCAACAGTGCGATGCTGTTTCCCCATAGCAGCCCCTTCAGTAGGATTTTTCCGCAGATGAAAAGAAATACATTGCGTATGAGCCGGTTGCCGCTTCCCAAGGTTTTGAGTATGCCTATGTTGGGCGTTTGTTCCAGCACCAAAGTCAATTGTGTGGATATAAGGGTGATGCATACTACAAGGGTGATCAGGATAACCAGCACCAGAATGTTTTGGTCAAACAATTCCATCCAGTCAAACAGTTCACGTTGCTGTTCTCTGGCGGTCACCGCGTGTAAGTTGTATGGTAATAGGGTGTTGATGCGGTTTTTGGCACTTTCCATCTGTTCAAAGTCACGAAGTGCAACCTCAATGCCGTCCACTTGTCCGGCTCCCCATCCGTTCAGTTTTTGCAGGTGCCGGATGTCACAGAGTGCGAAGTTTTTGTCATAGTAGTTCAATCCGGTGTTGTAGATGCCGCAGATATGGAAACTTCGTTGGCGGACAGGTTGTTGCACGAAGTATACCCGTATCCGTTCTCCTGTGTCCAAACGCAGCTTGATGGCCATGGCCTCCGACAGAAGGATGTCGTTGGAGGTGCTGCTGTCGTTATATGATGGCAATTCTCCCCTGACAAGGTTTTTCTGGAAGAAGTCAAGGGGATAGTCCGGACCAACGCCTTTGAAAAAAATGCCCTCAATCATCTCCTCCTTTTGCAGGATACCCGCCTTGTGCACACTGCTTGTGATTCGGGTCACTTCCGGCAGTGCGTCTATTGACTGGAAATCCAGAGAATCTATGCAGATGCCCTGCTTTTCGTAAGAGGTGTTGTTATCAAAATATTGGATGTCGATGTATCCTGTAAATCCCACCACTTTTTCCCGAATCTCCTTTCTGAAACCGGAGGTGATGGCAAAAGCCCAAATCATTACGCAAACCCCTAATGCCACGCTGATTGTGGAAATCCGCAGGGCAGGTTGGATATGGCGTTCCCCCTTTCGGGGAAGCATCCTGTTGGCGATGTGTGGACTTAGGTTCAAAATACAGTGTGTTAAGTAGAAACCATGTGACAGCAGGCAGACGGAAAGGGTCAGAAACGTTCAAACCCGGTGTAGGGGTGCAGCACTTCCGGCACCACAACATCCCCCTCAGTCGTCTGGTAATCTTCCAATATGCCGGCCACGATGCGTGGCAAGGCAAGGGCGCTTCCGTTGAGGGTGTGGAGCAGTTGGGTCTTTCCTTCCGCATTTTTGTAACGCAGCTTCATGCGGTTGGCCTGGAAATTCTCAAAATTGGACACAGAGCTCACTTCCAGCCATTTGTCCTGTCCTTTGGCGTATACTTCAAAGTCAAAGGTGAGGGCGGAGGTGAAACTGATGTCGCCACCACAGAGCCGGATCATGCGGAACGGTAGCCCCAATTTCTCCAAAAGGCCGCCAACATGGGCTTTCATCTCTTCCAGCACCTGATAGGAGGTCTCCGGTTCCACAATCTGCACAATCTCCACTTTGTCAAACTGGTGGAGGCGGTTCAATCCGCGTACGTCCTTACCGTAGGAACCGGCTTCGCGCCGGAAACAGGCTGAGTAGGCGCAATGTTTGACAGGAAGGTCGCTTGCCTTGAGCAGGCAGTTGCGGTAAATGTTGGTGATGGGCACTTCGGCGGTGGGGATGAGGTATAGCTTGTCCTCATTCACGAAATACATCTGTCCCTCCTTGTCTGGAAGCTGTCCGGTGGCGTAGCCCGAATCGCTGTTCACCACGTAGGGGACTTGCACCTCCACATAGCCGGCCTTTGTCGCCTCGTCCAAAAAGAAATTGATGAGGGCGCGCTGCAGTTTGGCCACTTTTTCTTTATAGAGCGGAAAACCCGCACCGGTCAGCTTGCAGCCGGTCTCAAAGTCTATCAGGTTTTTCTTGCTGCACAGATCCCAATGTGGCAGATAGTTGAAATTCTTCTCAAAATTACCTTTCCGGTATTCCTCCACGTTGTCCTCCGCCGTTTTCCCTTCGGGGACGGAGCTGTGCGGCATGTTTGGCAGCAGCACCAGGGTCTGATTGATTTTCTCTTCCCAGGCGGCAAGGTCGCTTTCTAAGGTTTTGGCCGCCTCCTTCAGCTCAGCGGTCTGCTTTTTTGCGGCTTCCGCCTCCTCCTTTTTGCCCTCCTTGAACAGCATGCCGATGCTTTTGGCAATGCGGTTCTGTTCTGCGTAATTGTCGTCCAGCTGCTTCTGGCAGCTTCTTTTTTTCTGGTCGGCCTCTAAAATTTCATTGACCAGATTCTTTGCATCAAAATGCTTGACAAGCAAGCGCTCTATCACTTTTTCGGGTTGTTCCCTCAGTAGGTTTAATGGTATCATCTTTATTTTTTATGTCGTTGTAAATAAACTATTTCTCCTTTGTCCAAAACAGCGTCGCTTTCCAATTGGTTGATGGTCATGATGCTATTCATGCGACAGCCATATTTTTGGCAGATGCTGCGTAAATCCTCTCTCGGGGCGGTGACAATGTGCCGCACATATTGGCCGGAAAATTTCTTCTTTTTTTCAATGTAGACGATTTCGCCTTTTCTCGGCTCATATTTGCGGTTGGGCACGTCGTTGTATTTTTTGATGGAGGCGAGGGGTTGCTGCACCTCCTTGGCAATGCTAAAATAGGTGTCTCCCGCTTCGGCGAGGATGAAGAACGAGCCGTTGTTGAAATAGACCTTCCGCTGGGTATAGGGGTAGGAGATTGGTTCTCCGGTCGTGGTTTGGCTGGTGCCTGTAGTTTGGTCGTCAGAGTAGGTGACCACGCGGAATTTGCCGTTACCCATTTTGGCGAAGATTGGTTTCCTGTCCGTCTGGCGTAGGGCAAGGCTTGTGTCGCTGCCGTTCATGTTGTTGTCAGTATGCTTGGGCGCGGGAGCGAGTGTCTCATCCAGATGGGCAAGGTCACTGCCAAAGGCCACAATGGTGTCGAAATGAGCCAGATTGTAGTTTTCAATAATGGTGACCAACCGTTCCGGATATTTGGGGTTGGTGGCGTAGCCGCAGGTTTTCAAACCTTTTGCCCAACCTTGGTAATCGGTTTTTTCCAGGGAAAAGAGCGATTCGTAGCGTTTGGCTTTCAAAAAATCGGAATGGTCGTTGAATGATTCTTCCACTTTGCTGTATTTGCGGAAGCATTCATTTTCACGGTCATCAGTTTTGAAATAGGTGGCACCGGTCCAGTTGGCGTGACACTTGATGCCGAAATGGTTGTTGGCATTGACTGCCAAATCGCTGGTGCCTGCACCTGATTCCAAAATCCCCTGTGCCAAGGTGATGCTGGCCGGAATACCGTGTGTCTTCATTTTTTCCATGGCCAACCCCTGATACTGTTCAATGTAGAGGTAGATGTCGTTTTCCGTATACTGTGCGGAAATTGTTGGAACCGCCAGCCACATGCTGCAGATGATAAATAAAAACTTGATGGATTTCATATTATATAAACTATGACTATGACTATTGACTATGACTTTTTGTGCAAACTGAGTGCCATCAAGTTTACTTGAATGGCCGAAGTGCAGCCAAAAAGCACGGACCTGCGAAGCAGGGACGTACCATGACCATAGACTATTAATTATTAACTTCAACTCTTAAACTCCTTAAACTCTTAAACTATTTTTTATTTTCTCCTCTATCCTTGTGGTTGAACAATTCGGGGTGAGGGGGATGGTGACGACCTCACCGCCTTTGGCGCGGACTATGTCGCTGCCGACAATGGTTTCCTCGGTGTAGTCGCCTCCCTTGACCAACACGTCGGGTTGTACCTGCCGGATCAGTTGCAGGGGGGTCTCCTCCTCAAAAAGGACTACGGCGTCCACGAACTCCAGTGCGGCCAACAGCAGAGCCCTTGACTGCTCGTCAATGATTGGCCGGTGTGCTCCTTTCAGCCTTCTGACTGAAGAGTCGCTGTTCAACCCTATGACAAGTTTGTCACCACAATCCGCCGCGGCGGAGAGATATTCCACATGTCCGCGATGCACAATATCGAAGCAGCCGTTGGTGAAAACAATCCGTTTGCCCTGCTCCCGCCACTGCTTCAGGCGTGCTTCAAGCCCGGAAATGCTTGTTATTTTATTTTGGATCAGCTGTAACCGTTTCATCATTTCCCTTTTTTGCTTGAATAAAGGCAGTGAAAATCAATGTAATCAAGCCGCCCAAAATGTATACGAAGGTTTCGTTGGCCCAAATCACCCAGCCGATAGCCAGTCCGGTCTCATATTTGATGCCATACAGCAGCAGCACTTGCGAAACTAGCAGGGGATAGGCCCCCAAACCTCCCTGTGAAATCACAAACCCGAAGGTGCCCACCACCACACAGGAGAGGGTCGCCGCCCAAATTGCGGAGCCTAAACTGATCATCTCAGGGAAGGCGAAACTGCCGACCATGAACATGAAGTACCAGCAGACCCAAATCAGGATGGAATAGAGGATGAACAGGCCTGGTTTCTCCAGTTTGGTGACGGAAATCATCCCGTTCCAAAACCCTCGCAGGATGTTTTTGATTTTCATCATCACCTTGGTCTTTCCCAGCCATTTGCCGATACATATCAGAAGTATGACTGCGGCTGCTATTATAATAAATGTAATAATCCATTTTTTTAAGCTCAATCCGGCCAATTTGTTTCCCAAATGGTCAAGTCCCAAAAGCGGAACCAGTTTTTCCGCCTCCACCGCAATGGCCAGCACAAACATCACCCCCAGCAGCAGCATGTCTATTATGCGCTCGGTAATGACGGTGCCGAAACTCTTTTCGAAAGGCACTTTCTCATACCGTTGCAAGAAGGTGCAGCGCAGCAGCTCGCCCAAGCGTGGCACGGCAACATTGGCCATATAGCATATCATGACGGAATGGTAGGCATTGCTTCTGGAGACATGGTAACCCAGCGGATTCATCATCAGAATGGCACGCAACCCCCTCAGGTATACGCTGATGACACCCAGCACCATGCCGCCTACCAGGTAGAGCCAGCGGTGGCTTGAGAAGACCATCTGCATATCCTGAATGATGCTTGTCCGCTGTTCTGCGGTCAGGTCCTTGATGGAGAACCAAATGAAAAAGATTCCCAAACCAACAAATAATAAGAGCTTTAGTATGCTTTTAAAGTGTTTTTTCATGTTACAATTATTAAAATGCAAAGATAACCAAAAATCGGCTATGCTTTTCATTCCAATATAAAAAAAACCACTTTATGGCCGCTCGGAAATCCCCTTAAAAAAAATTAAAAAAAATCTTTTCAAATTGTATAAATCGTATTGTGTTTTGTTATACTTTTGCATTTCTAAATATACGCAATAAAAAGAATAGTAAAAAATAAAAACATTAAAACATGAAGTCTTTAAAGATTAGTTTGTTAGCGTTTGCGGTAGCATGTTGCGGACTCTGTTTCGGACAAACCGTGGTGATGCCATCGCTGACGACAACGGTGCAAAATGACATCAGTACTGCATCGCATCCGAACATGGCCCGTGCTTTCGACACCAACAGGGTTTCGGTTTCAGTGAATGCCGGTGATTTTGCCGATTCATTGGTGGTGCTCCATTTCGAGTTTTTCAAGGATGGAAAGCCCTTTTCTTCGTACATTCCAGTACTGCCGGGTGTATGTCAAATGACCATGCCGGTGGGTGGAACCGACACCACGTGGAATATTCTTCCCACGAAGGGTACGATTCCAAGTTCGATGTACACTTTCCATGGCAACACCTCATTGAAGGCGGTCTCGTTGGGAGTGTTCACCGGACGTCCCATCACCATGGATCTCTATTTGTATGAGCCAGGCCATTACACCATCAAATGGGAGCTGTATACTTTCAAGGGTTCCAAAACCCCTTATGGCAGCGGTTTTGTCTCCTTTGACGGTTCCGGTGTGGAAACCGGACGCATCTTGGAAGACTCCATTGTCATGGATGTGGTACTTCCTGATTTCACCTTCGATCTTCCCACACAGGTGGATGTGAATGAATGGTTCAACTGCGATTTGAAAATCAATGCCAACAGTTATGCGTATCGTGTCGGTTATCTGGGATATGAAGTGTTCAAGGCTCCTCTTGGCACCACTTCCTACACCAATATCACCTCCTCCATGTCCAACTATATGACTTTGCAGGTGAAAACGGTTGACCTCACTAACGGAACCAGTCCGTTTAGCGGCGACATGGTGAACTACAACCGTCTGCCGGGAACCGCCACCATTCCTTTTGTCATGTTGGATCAGAGCAGAATGAATATTACTACTGGAGACCAGTTCTATGCAGAAGGTGAATACATGTTTGTCTTCTATACGGTGGATCATAACTACACTTTTGATGACACTCTCCGCATTGACACGCTTCGTTTGAAGGTTGTCACTCCGGTGCTGCAAATCCCCACTTTCACCTACAGTTTCCCGTCGCAGGTTGATACCGGTGTTACTGTCAACGCCACTTTGGATATCGTCGCCAACGACTATGCATCCCACATGGGTTATTTGGGATACCAGGGATTCCATGCCCCTAAGGGAACCACATCTTATTCGGATATCACCTCCACTTTGGGAACCTATCTGGATATGAAGGTTGAGGCTTCACAAGGCGGCACTGTCCAATATTCCGGCAATATGGCCGATTACAACCGTCTTCCCGGCACCGCCACCATCTCTTTTGGTGCTTTGGAAGCCATGACAATCAATACGGACATCACTGCAAGACAGGAAGGTGAATATATGTTCGTGTTCTATACAGTCGACCAGGTTAGCGCAACAGCAACCGACACTTTGCGTATCGATACCATCCTGTTCACGGCAGTTGCCCCTGACACATCCCTCCCGACTTTGACTGTTACATATAATAATCCTTTGGATATTAACGATTCCACCCTTTACCGCGCTTACGACACAAACATCGTCAGTCTGATGGTGACCAACGGCGGTTATGGTGACAGTTTGGTTTCGCTTTATTTCAATATCAAGAAAGACGGCCAGCCTATTTCCAATCTTGCTGACTTCGGTGCCATGTCCGTGAAGCTGCCTGCTACTCCGGGTCTTCCTCTTTCCACAGACACCACCTATGAAATCAGCACCACTGTTGATGTGATTCCGGGCAGCACTTACGGCTATCCTGGCTATCCGATGGACGGATTCTCCTTGAACCTGTTCGGTGGACGTAACATTACATTATATATGGAATGGATGGTTCCCGGCAACTATACGTTGGAATGGTATCTGGTGAAACGTGCTTTGACCGGTTCCTATACAATTTCTCAGGTGAGCAATGCTCGCATCGTGAATGGTTCAACAATGGGTGACACTCTGTTGAGCGACACTTTGGTGATGAATGTGATTATTCCCGATTTCACCTACGCTTTCCCAAGTCAGATTGATACTGGAAAAGTGGTGAACACTGTGTTGGATATTGCGGCTAACAGCTATGCTGACCAGAACGGTTACTTGGGATATGAGGCGTTCTATGCTCCTCTGGAATCCACCGCTTACACCGACATCCTTTCCAACCTGAATGACTACATGGATCTGCAGGTGGAGGGCAAACTCAATGGCACGGTACAATTCTCCGGCAACATGGCCGATTATACTCGTCTGCCCAGCTCTTCCACACTCTCTTTCCGTCTGTTGGATTCTATGGTTATCAATACCTCTGTGAAAGCCAAAGTGGGTGGCGAATACATGTTTGTGTTCCACACTGTTGATCAGTTGACCGCTACTTTGGAGGACACCTTACGCATCGATACCATCCGTTTCACGGTAATTGAACCTGATGCGACTTTCCCGTCTATGACGGTGACTTTTGTCAATCCTTTGGATACCAACGACTCCACACTGTATCGCGCCTATGACACCAATTTTGTTAATCTGAACATTGACAAGGGCGGTTACGGTGACAGTCTGGTGGCTCTCTACTATACCATTAAGAAAGATGGTCAGGTGATTTCCAACCTCGCCGATTTTGGTGCCGTTTCCATGAAGATGCCTGCCGCAAGTGCATTCCCCTTCACAACGGACACCACTTTTGAATTCTCCACTTCTGTGGATGTGATTCCTGGTACAACTTACGGTTACAGCGGCTATAATATGGATGCCGTTTCATTGAGTCTGTATGGTGGTACTGACATCAATATGGCCATACAGTGGAAAGATACCGGTACCTATACAATTGAATTTGTGATGCTGAAACGTGCTTTGGATGCTGGTTCCACACTGTATGGAAACAAGCATGCCTATTATGCTGTCAATACTGTTATGGCTGACACCATTATGCATGACTCTTTGGTGATGAATGTTGTGAACACCGACTTCTTCTATTCCTTCCCGACAGAATTGGATACGGAGAATGTGGTTGCTGCTTCTTTCGGCATTGTGGCCAACAGCTACGCCGACCAGAACGGTTACCTTGGATATCAGCTTTTCCAAGCTCCGCTGGAGAGCACCAGTTACAGCGATGTCACTTCTAACATGTCCAGCTATTTGAGCATGGAGACTGAGGCCACGACGGGCGGCACTTTCGTCTTCTCCGGCAACATGGCCAACTACAACCGCATTCCGCTGGGTTCTTCCACCATTTCCTTGAGAAAGTTGGAGGAGATGAATATCAATTCCAATGTTTTGGCCAAAGCTGAAGGCGAGTACATGCTTGTGTTCTATACCGTTGATCAGGTGAACGCCACTGTTACCGACACTCTGCGCATTGATACCATCCTTTTCAGGGCCAAAGCACTTGAATTACCTTCCATTGACACCATCATCAATGTGGATCCTGTGGTTGAGGATGATTCCACCACGTTCAAATTTGCCGACACCAACAAAGTGGTTATCGGTTTCAATTTGGGTGGTTATGCCAGCACTTATGGTTCCTTGTCATTCCGTATTGAGAAGGACGGTGTGCCCATCACGGATTTGAGCGAGTACGGTTCCATTTCCATTACGATGCCCAATATCCCGAACTTCACTTTCAAGACAGACACCACTTTTGTTTTGACGACTCCTACAGGCGAAATTCCCGGAGCCACCTACAATTATGGAGTGACACCTGCCTTTGACGCTGCCACGTTGAATTTGATTGGCGGTGGAAACTTGAATTTGAATGTGGTTTGGAAAGAACCGGGTACCTACCGTATCATTTGGGATATCTACAAACGTGCCATGGGTGCGGGTTCTGTGGTGACCAACTACACTACGGATGGAAAATACGCCACTGTCACTAATACTACCAAGGGAAAACTGCTGATGAGTGACACTTTGACCATGACCATTATGGTTCCGGAAGTTGATTTCACCGTGGATAGCATCATGAACACCAAGGACACCTATACCGACAGCATCGTCGTCAAAGCCAACAGCTATGAGACTCAAAACGGTTATATCGCCTATCAGGTAATGTACGCTCCGTTGTTCACTTCTTCCTACACAGACATCACCTCTTCTTTCTCCACCTATGGTACTATTCAGGTGAATGCGAAGAAGGGCAGTAGCACTATTTATTCGGAATACCTGACTGCGAACGACCGTTTCCCGAAAACGGCCACGCCTACAATCGGTTACTTGGCCGACAGTTTGGTTATTGAGACCACTACCAGGTGGAACACCGCCGGACGTTATGCCATGTATTTCTATACCATCAACACCTCTGCCGTTCCTGCCGACACTTTGTGCGTTGACACTGTTGAGTTCATTGTTGGTGCCACCTACATCTCGTTCTACACTGATTCGATTTGCAACGGCAATTCCTATAGCAAATACGGTTTCGACACCACCATTTCCTCGGTGGGAACCCATGCTTTGCTGCATGCTTTGAAGACTGTCTACGGATGTGACAGTAACATTGCCGTTTCCTTGACAGTTTTGCCGAGCTACGAGATGCAGATTCTTACCACACCGGTTTGCCGTGGAGCTATCTATTCCGCTAACGGATTCTACATCAACACCCGCGACAGTGCTGCAGGTACCTACAATTACCAGCGTATTGACCGTACCGTCAATGGTTGCGACAGTGTGATTAATTTGCAGATTATGGTGGCTGATACCGCTCAAACGGTGCTTACCGCCTCGGTTTGCCAGGGTACACGCTATACCGCCAATGGTTTCAATGTGCTACCTACAGCTGCTGGTATCTACAAATACACCAACTTCCTGCACACTTATAAGGGTTGCGACAGTACTGTGGTTCTGAATCTGACTGTACATCCTACTTCCAGCCTGTTCTACATGGATGAGGTTTGCTACGGAAAACGTTACAACAGGTATGGTTTTGATACCGTGCTGACAGCAAGCACTGTTTTGACCAAACATCTCAACACTATCAATGGATGTGACAGCTTTGTGACTGTCTCGGTTACGGTAGATCCTATTCATTCCACACCGATTAACGACCGTATCTGCCGCAGCGAAGGCCGCTATACCAAGAATGGTTTCAATATCAAATTGCCTGCGGGTATCTCCTCTTTGGATTCCTCGCTGACATATCAGTCCATCAACGGATGTGACAGTACTGTTACCTTGCATCTTGTCATTGACGAGGGTGGTGACACTGCGGTTAATGTGACCCTTTGCCAGAACGAGCGTTACTCCAGCCTTGGAATTGACACCATTTTCACGGCTCCTGGAACCTACAAGGTGGAACGTAGTTTGAATGCTGCAAACGGTTGCGACAGTGTTGTGCGCTACACATTCACAGTTAAGCCGACCTACAGTGTCAGCGAGACTATTGACATGTGCGAAGAGGATTCCGTCCTGTACAATGGTATTAAATATGGCGCAGGAACCTATACAATCATTTTCCCTGCCACATATAACCGTTGTGACAGTGTGGTATCATTGAAGGTAGTTGCCCATTCCATTGAGCGTGACACCATTTCCGCCACACCTTGCCGTGGCACGCAGCCTGTCTATTATTTCGGCAAACAAGAGTTGACCCAGAGCGGATACTATGAAGATACAATTCAGGTGAATAATTGCTATAAGATTAATGTTCTGAACCTTGTCTTCTCCGATACGGTAAGCCGTCCGTTGGCCATCTATGGTGACACCAACATTTATGCTGCGGGCAACTATACCTACTTTGTGGATACAGTGCCGGGTGCCACTTCCTATTTGTGGGAAACCACCGACATCACTTGGACTATCAGTGCTAACAATGAAACTGCCATCGTGAACATTCCGACACCGGGTTCCGGACTGATTATGGTCTCCAGTGTCAATGCCTGCGGTGTCTCTTCCAAGCAGTCCGTCCAGGTCTTCTCCGCAGTTCCTGTAATTGACGCCAAGGATGTGGAAGCCGATGCTAATCTTTTCCCGAATCCTGCCCAGAACAATGTCACTTTGACTGTGAAGGGAATGGAGGGCAATGCCCAGATTCGCATCACCGATGTGACCGGCAAGGTTGTCTACAGCGAAAATGTGGAAGTTTCTGTCATGGGAAGCAGCTTTGACATGAATGTTGCCGACTATGCGAAGGGAGTCTATATGGTCTCCATCGTTTCCGACAATGCTTCTGTATTGAAAAAATTGGTTATTAAATAATTGAGTTGAGTTTGTTTTCAGAGGGCAGGCCGAAAGCCTGCCCTCTTTTTTTTCAATTTGGAGAGAAACGTATCCCATAAATGATTACTTTTGCAGCGTTGCTCTGAGGTGCGGATTTCTCCTGGCCGAAGAGGTGCTTAAAAATGGTTCTAATCCAAAAGTGATCTGATGGAGAAGAGATTGGGAACAATTAATGTCCTTGTCTATGACAGGGAGACTGTGCCGGAGGTGAATCGGATTTTGTCAGCTTACAGCGATTGCATTCTGGCACGGTTAGGTTTACCCTTGCGGGAAAGAAATCTCCATGTGATTACTATTGTGGTGGAAGCCACTAATGAGCAGTTTGGTGCTCTTACTGGAAAATTGGGGCGGTTGCCTTTTGTGGAGGCCAAATCCATGTTGTCAAAAAGTAATCAAAATAATATTTAAACCATGAATGTAGGAAAAAACCCGTCTGCGAAGTTTAAGAATTTCATTGACAAAGAAAAGTTATACCATCTGATAGAAGGGGAGGAGCCTTCACAGCCAGCATTGGATGCAATTCTGAACAAGGCTTTGAAACTGAAAGGTTTGGATTTGGAAGATGTGGCGGCACTGTTGCGTGTGAAAAATCTTGCACAAATCCGTCAGATTATGGAGACCGCCAAGGTGGTCAAGCAGGAGATTTATGGCAAGCGTCTGGTGCTTTTCGCGCCGGTATATACCGGTAACCGCTGTGTGAACAATTGCGTTTATTGCAGTTTCCGCAAGGACAACAAGGCATTGCACCGCAAAATTCTGAATATGGAGGAGATTGCCACGGAGGTGCACGAGCTGCTTCGGGAAGGCCACAAGCGTCTGTTGCTGATTTGCGGAGAGACACCTGCCAACAATACCGACTACATGTGTGAGGCCATTCGGACCACCTATGCCGTGCGGGAAAACGGAAACTACGTGCGTCGTATCAATGTGGAACTGGCTCCCATGTCGGTGGAGGATTTTGTGAAGATCAAGGCGGAGAAAATAGGCACCTATGTCTGCTTCCAGGAGACTTATGATCCCGATTTGTACCGCGAGTACCATCCGGCAGGCACTCCCAAAGCAGATTACCTGAACCGGCTGCTGGTGATGGACCGTGCCATGGAGGGCGGTATTGATGATGTGGGTTTGGGCGTGTTGTTCGGCTTGGCGGACTACCGTTTTGAAATCCTTGCCCTGATGGAGCATGCGCACCATTTGGAGGAGGCTTTCGGCTGCGGGCCGCATACGGTCAGTTTTCCGCGTATCGAACCGGCGGAAGGCGCACCGCTGCCGGAAAACATACCGCACAAGGTGTCGGATGACGACTTCAAGAAAATCATCGCCATCATCCGCATTGCACTGCCTTATACTGGAATTATCCTCAGCACCCGCGAGAATGACGATATGCGTACGGAACTG
>CAJOQK010000079.1 GCA_905236885.1 uncultured Bacteroidales bacterium | reverse complement strand
TCCAGAACAATGGTTATGAAACGCCATAAACCCATTGAAAAACTCTTTGACGAAAATTTTTGGGTGTCCCAATGACGAAGTCAGGACTCTCAAACTCTTTCCCAATCGTGCGGCATCACCCATTGAAAAAATTTTTTCCACAAAATGCCATACGTATTGGGATTTCATGTACATTTGCATACTGTAATTTTATGAACATTGGGCTATGAAGCGAATTGTTTTTTTTATTTGCATCTGCATGATTTCCATTCAAATGGGTTTTTCGCAGGTGTCGGAGATAGGATTATGTTTGGGCGGTTCTTTCTACTTGGGTGACTTGAATCCGTCCGGAATGTTTGCCAAAACCCAGCCTGCAGGCGGCATGATTTACCGTTATAATTTCAATCCCCGCTGGGCGTTCAAGTCCACACTGCTGTTCGGTTCCTTGGAGGCCAGCGATGCGGAGACCAACAACAATGATCCGCGCGGGTTGAGCTTCCGCTCCCCACTTTCCGAATTGTCAGCACAAATTGAATTGAATTTCATACAATTGTATAACGAACCCGGCAAAAACTATTTCACGCCCTATCTGTTCGCCGGCATATCAGTCTTTTCCTTCAATCCGCAGGCAAAATACAAGGACAAATGGTATGATTTGCAGCCGTTGGGAACCGAAGGCCAGGGTTTGGACGACCATTATGATCTTGAACGCTATTCCTTGACGGGCATAGCCATTCCCATGGGATTGGGATTCCGTTTCAATTTCCTGTATTATTATTCTCTGGGTTTTGAATGGGGCATGCGCAAAACCTTCACCGACTACATTGACGACGTGAGCGGCGTGTATGCTGACCATATCATTTTGAACACCGAGCGTTCAGCATTGGTGGAGTATTTGGCTGATCCTTCGGGAGCGGAGACAGGTGAGTTCCATCTGGCCGGAACCGCACGCGGCAATGCGCAGACCAAAGACTGGTATTCTTTCGCTGTGCTTGATTTCACATTTAAAATCGGCCAGTTCTACAGCCGTAGCTGCAGCAACATGTCTTCAGCCACTTCGGTGAACAAAAGGAGGGGGAAAAAGTAATTCCTGTCGGCATGTCATTGCGGGAGACTATTCTGACCAAACCGATGCCCCAGCACATTGCCATCATTATGGACGGCAACAGGCGTTGGGCGGAGAAACATGGCGTGAGTCGTGCGGAAGGGCATGAGCAGGGCTATAAGGCCATTCATGACATTGTGGATGCCTGTGACTCGTTGGGGGTCCGCTACTTGAGCATATATGCCTTTTCCACTGAAAACTGGTCGCGCTCCAAAGAGGAGGTGGAGACCCTTATGCGGCTCTTCATTGACGCCTGCCAGTGGGAAATTGAGGAATTGCATGCTAAGAATGTGAAGGTGAATTTCTTGGGTGATTTTGAGTCGCTGAGCGAGGAATGCCGTTCCGAATTCCAGAAAACAATTGACATTACCAAAAATAATACGGGTATTACATTCAATATAGCCATCAGTTATGGTTCCCGTTGGGAGATTGCCCGTGCGGCGCGGCTGTTGGCGGAGCAGGTGAAACGGGGTGAGTTGCAGCCTTCGGAAATTGACGAGGCGCATTTGGCACATTGTTTGCAGACATCAGAGATGCCGGATCCCGATTTGTTGATCAGAACCAGCAATGAAATGCGGATCAGTAATTTTTTGCTTTGGCAGCTGGCCTATGCGGAATTGTATTTCACGGAGGTGCTTTGGCCAGATTTTACGCCTGAGGAGCTGTATAAGGCAATAGACAGTTACCAGCATCGGCAAAGACGTTTCGGCAAAAGGGTGTGAAAAGGTAAGGCATGCGCAAGATAATAGTTGAAATATTGTTGCTATGGTGTTTGTGTATGGGCGTCAGTCCGCTCTGGGCGCAGGTGCGGCTGGGAGAGGAGCCCATCACCCTCAATTACATCAATCCTACCGAATATGAGGTTGGGGGCATTACTTTCAGCGGTGCCTCGTGTGATGTGCGCAGCCTGCCATTTGCAGTTGGCGACAAAATCAAGATTCCCGGTGAGCAGATCAGCAAAACTATCACCAGACTTTCCCAAATGGGAGTCTATAAGAACAATATCCGCATTTCCGCCACAAAAGTGGTGGGAAAGGTCATTTATCTGGACATCTATCTGGAAGAGATGCCGCGTTTGCGGGGCTTTTCCTATAAGGGGGTGAAAAGAGGTGACATTGAGGAGTTTGAAAAAAAAGTGACACTTTCCCAGGGCAAAGTGGTGAACGAGAACCTGAAAAGGGTTATAAAGAACATAATTTCCGACTATTACATTGACAAGGGCTTCAACAATGTTGAGGTGGATGTTAAGGAGCAGCGCGACACTGCCAACAGCCAGTGGGTTTCCCTGGCCATAGAGGTGAAGAAAGGGAAGAAGGTGCATATCAAGGAAATTTGTTTCGAAGGCAATCGGGAGGTGGAGAACTATCAGTTGCGCGGCGCGATGAAGGAGACCAAACGGAAATCCTTTTTCAAGCCGTTTGACAAGGTGGATACCGCCATTGCGGATTTTGTGCGCCATCATGAAAAATATAAGGGGAAAGATTTTGCCGATCTCACTGCAATGTATCTGCAGGAACGGGTCAATATCGTACTGAAGCCTTCCAAGTTCGTTCAGGGCAAGTATGAGGCTGACAAGGAGTCTCTGGTGTCAAAAATGAATGAAATGGGCTATCGGGATGCCTACATTATGCGGGATTCCGTCTATATGGATGGGCGGAACATCCGGATTGACATGCAGCTGTATGAAGGAAAAAAATATTATTTCCGTAACATCAAATGGGTCGGCAACACCAAATTCGACTCAGAAACGCTGACACGGGTGCTGAACATACATAAGGGGGATGTCTATAACCCCACGCTGCTGGAAACTAATCTGAGCATGAATCCGGAAGGGTTGGATGTGAGTTCCCTCTATTTGGATGACGGCTATCTCTTCTTTTCCGCCATACCGGTTGAGGTGATGGTGGAATGGGATTCCATTGATGTCGAAATAAGAGTGATGGAGCATAATGTGGCTTACATCAACAAAGTGTCGGTCTCTGGCAATACAAGAACCGCCGATGAGGTGATTTTGAGGGAGTTGTCCACCGTTCCGGGCAATAAGTTCCGCCGTTCCGATGTGATCCGGTCACAACGGCAGCTGTTGCAGATGGGTTATTTCAACCAGGAAAAGATGAATGTGATACCCAAGACCAACGAGAGCGACGGCACCGTTGATTTGGAATATGTGCTTGAAGAGGCCTCTTCTGACAAGCTGGAGGTTTCATTAGGGTGGGGGAGCAGCACTTTTCTGATCAGTTTAGGTGTGACTTTCAACAATTTCTCCACCAAGAAGTTTTTCAAGGCCAAAGAGTGGAACCCCATTCCATGCGGGGACGGGCAGCAGGTTGCGTTCAAGGTGTATGCCAACAACTATTATCAGCAGATTGGTGCCTCTTTCACAGAACCTTGGCTTGGTGGAAAGAAACCTAACGCCTTGACTGTTTCCGCCTCATATTCCGGATACAACAATGCCCGTGCAAAAAGCAGCCCCTCCTATTACGGCATCAATATTTTTTCCACATCGGTCGGCATTTCCACACGCTTGAAGTGGCCGGATGATTATTTTAGCATGTCGAATGCATTGTCATACATGTATTATCATGTTCAGAACTACCAAACCGCCATCTTTTCCACCGGCTATGCCAACAGTATCACCTACAACATCGCTTTGAGCCGGAATTCTTCGGATGCTCTCATTTATCCGCGCAACGGTTCGGAGTTTCTGCTCTCCACGCAGTTCACACCACCCTATTCCCTATTTTCGGACAAGGATTATAACAGCATGACCGCACAGGAAAAATACAAGTGGCTGGAATATCACAAGTGGAAAATAAATGTGGCCTACTACTTGAACATTGTGGACAATCTTGTGCTGATGGTAAGAGGAAAATATGGTTTTTTGGGAAAATATAACAAATATCTGGATCCGCCGTTTGAACGTTTTTATTTGGGAGGAAGCGGTTTGTCCACCTCTTTGGTGCTGGAAGGTCGTGACAATATCGGCATGAGAGGTTATGCTGACGATGCCCTTTCCCCGATGGATGCTTCCAGCAATACCATAGGCGGCACAATTTATCAAAAAATGACGTTTGAGCTGCGCTATCCCGTGTCATTGAACCCGACGGCCACCATTTTCCTGCTGACTTTTGTGGAGGCAGGTAATACATGGCTGAATTTCAAAGAATACCAGCCTTTTACCATGTACCGTTCGGCTGGTGTCGGGGCGCGGATATTTTTGAGCATGTTCGGTATGCTCGGATTGGACTGGGGCTACGGTTTCGACCCGATTCCGGGTAATGCGTCGGGTGCCGGTAGCCAGTTCCATTTCTCGCTGAACAATTCCATAGACTGATAACAGAAAAATAGAATATAGAATACAGAATACAGAATATAGAATAACTAATAAGATTAATAACAAAAAAATAGGAGATTTTAAGATGAAAAAGTTAGGGGTAACCATTTTGTTGTGTTTGGGCTTCGTGGCCGCTTCCTTTGCGCAGAAGTACGCTTACATTGATTCGGAATATCTGTTGGGCAAGATGCCCGGCTATGTGGAGGCTCAGGCGGAGCTGGAGAAATTGTCCGTGGATTGGCAGAATGAGATAGAGGCCAAATTTAAGGCGATAGACGAGATGTACAAGAAGTATCAGCAGGATGCCGCATTGCTGCCGGAAGAGACCAAGCAGAAACGTCAGAATGAGATAATCAAGGCGGAGCAGGAGGCTAAAGATTTGCAGAAGAAACGTGTTGCCACCGACGGTGACCTGTACAAGAAAAGAGCTGAGTTGGTGCAGCCGATTCAGGACCGTCTGTTCACCGCCATTGAGGAGTATGCCCGTGAAAAGGGCTATGCCTTTGTGTTTGACAAGTCCGGTGACATGACCATTGTCTATGCCGATGCCAAGTATGACATCAACAATGCCATTTTGGAGCGTTTGGGAGTGGACACATCCAAATAATGTGCTGAACTTCTAAGGGCGCTTTAAGGTGCCTTTCAGAAGTTCCTTGGGTTTTTCGCGGCTTCGCCGCGAAAAACATGAAACAAGAGGGGAGGCCGTTGCTTCGCAACGGCCTCCCCTCTGTACTTTTGAAGTTCGCTTGTCGGGATAGCAAGATTCGAACTTGCGACCTCCTGCTCCCAAAGCAGGCGCGATAACCGGACTACGCTATATCCCGCTCTATTGGCGGAGAAGGGGGGATTCGAACCCCCGGTATCCTATCGGATACGACAGTTTAGCAAACTGCTGGTTTAAGCCACTCACCCACCTCTCCAAGGCATGTCAAGCATCAGGTGTTTTGCTCAAAAATGCAAATGCAAAAGTACAACAAAAAGCAATATGTTTTGAGGTTTGTGCCAAAAAAATTATTCGGTGTAGTCCAGGCGGATGCCCTTTCCGTATACGGTGACGATGCCAATGCGCCGGTCTGACTGGAAATATTTTCTCAAATTATTGATATACACATTGATGGAGTTGTCGTGCCGCTCCTTGTCCGAAGGCCACAGTTTGGCGGCAATCTC
>CAJOQK010000078.1 GCA_905236885.1 uncultured Bacteroidales bacterium | reverse complement strand
TTTGTCGGAAGAAATAACCTTCTGATTATCATCAACTATGAGAATTAGATTCTCTGAATTGCGCGTAATGAAATTCCACGTAATCTGCGTCCCCTCAGGAACCGTCACATTGCTGACATTCTCAAGCACCTCGTCTGGTTTGTTGAGATACGACGGGTAATGCAGCGACATGTTGAATCCCAACATCACAGGTTTCGGAAGCACTTTAATGGCATAGACCGTCGACATTACCTCATCTGTATTAATTTGGAAATCAACGTTTTGCTGCAAATTCGTAAACGTATAGGAGAACTCCGAATTGGCGTTTTTCTGGCACTTGTAGTTGCGGTTTTTGTACTTGATGTAAACCTCGTCCGGGACTTCACTTCCCTCAACCTTTACATTGACCGTAAAATCCTCATACTGAAAAGCTTTCAACGAATCATTCGTAATGACAAAGGCGTAAGGAGCCGGTTTTTCGTAAACCTCAGTATGGTGGACAATGCGTTTCGTAGGCTCTGTGAATAGCTCTTTCTTAATCGAAAAGAGCAGCAGGAAAATGGCTATAGGTAGCAACATCCACAAGGCGAAACGCTTGGTCTTCTCCACAGGTATCGCCTGCACGAAGGAATAGGCCTTGAACGAGTCAATTTTAGTATCGATGGCTGCGGAAAGCAGATCGTAGCTCTGATAGTCACCACGCTCCATTTGTTTCTGCAACTCAAACAGATTCAGCAACTTGTCATCAATCTGATCGAAATGCCTTCCAATAATATCGGCAACTTCTTCGTTTGTAAGCTGCTTGCCAAGACCGCTGATTTTCAACGCCGGAATGATGATGTAGGCAATTCCGATACCGGCCGCAAGCGCAATAAAGGAATAGAAAAGTATGGATCGCACCACCGTGTTTGAATAGGAAAAATACTCAAACAACGAGAAGGCGATGAATGTGGCCAATAGCACAATAACAAAGAGAATAATCCCTTTGTACAGTTTGTCCAGGTAGTATTTCTTAAGAAACTGCCTGATTTTGCTATTCAAAAGTTCAATCTTTGATGAGCTCATTAGGGTTATCTTCGTACGGAGGTTCGTAGGTTATATTGAAAAAATCACTGTTCTGATTTGAAAAATAACGGCTTAAGTTTTTGTTTCTGCCAAAAAAGCGCTTGATAAAGAAGAATTTGAAGAACGAATTGTTCACTTTGTTCAGCTTGCTCCGCTTTGAGAACAGAGAATAGAGCATTTTCGTGCGCGACGGTTTAACCACCATGTTGGAAACCTGCATTTCGGAAAGCATCAGCCGAATCAACGGGATTTTGACCGGACAGGCATCCTCGCAAGCTCCGCACAAGGTCGTATGGGAAAAGAGGTGCTGCGCTTTGTTATATTTATCCAAACTGTTGATTTTCACCAACTCTATCGGGGAAAGATTGTCATGCGAAGCAGCCACAGGGCAAACCTCCAGGCATCGACCACATTGGATGCAGTACAAGGATTCTTTCAAAATTTCCGATGTCAAAATATCCTCAATATCATTCATATAGAGGATGACATGCACGTTCATCGGTTCCTGGGTGAACATCTGGTCGGAAAGGTAGGACAAATCGGAAGGCAGCACATAGTTCGGCTGTTGTAGCAAAATTTTGACATCAGTCGGCATTTTTTGCTCCTTTGAGGCATACTTCAGCGCCAAAAAGAAAGACAAATCCTGCATAGAAGCAAGACATTGGTCAATATTGACGATAACCGCCATGTTTTTGACCTTGTTGAAGCAACATTGCGACTTTCTGTCCAAGAAAACAAGCGAACCCGTGTCACACACGGCCAAATCGGCATCAACCACGAGAAGGTCAAGATCGTCGGACGAATTTTCCTCAGTTTCCAAAGGAACAACCTCCATCCTGTTTTGGAACACAGGTTCAAACGGAATCTTGCTGTCAAACGAGACTCTGCGCACATTGTGATTTTGTATCATAGTGTTAACAGACTCAGTCAAAGAGCTTTTGTCCTTAATCCAGAGTACATTCAGCCCGTTATGTTGCAGAGAAGCCTCTAAATTGAGCAAATGCTTCTCCATATCGTCAAAATAGTTATGACGAAGGGCGTAGGCTTTCTTCCTTATAGCCTCAAAATCCTGATCTTCGAATGGCGCTTTCATAGTCAGATATTGATTTTATCGATTCTTCGCTGATGCCGTCCGCCCTCGAACTGCGCGCTGAAGAAAGCCTCAAGCGTCTCGAAAGCGGTTTCGGGCGATATGAAGCGGGCGGGCAGAACGATAATGTTGGCATTATTGTGCTGCTTGGCCAATGCCGCGATGTCGGGTGACCAGCAGAGGGCGGCGCGAATGCCGGCATGCTTGTTCGCAGTGATAGCCATTCCGTTGCCGGTGCCGCAAATCAGGATGCCTTGCGACTCACCATCGGCCAGGACGTTTTCCGCAACCTTGTGCGCAAAATCGGGGTAATCCACACTATCCGCCGTGAACGTACCCATGTCCTCAAACTCAAAACGACCTCTGAAACGCTCTTTTATCAACGCTTTAAGGTCAACTCCAGCATGGTCTGATCCAATGTAAATCTTCATATATTCTATATTCCTTTTAATGGCCGCAAAAATACAAAAAAGATGAATGCCTGTGGCCGCCAATTCCAAACCACTTACCCACGGACCACTTATCATAAAAGAGATAAAATTATCTTCTCTATGATTATTATGGCTGTTGATATGTGGATATTATTTCACCGAAAAATTTGGAAATGTGAGTTATCAAATTTAATTAACAGCTGAATGTGAATAATGTTAATTCTAAGTGGCGGATTTTGAGGAGGGAAACATCCCCGACAACTTTCTTCAAATTTTTTTTAGTGGATAAAAAGTGATTTTTCAACCGTTCCGAAAAGTTGACAAAATATGTTCAAAAATCGTCTAAAATGTGGAAGGAAAACTTTTCCATTTTTTATCCACCAAGATTTCAAACCGTAACTTGCGTTATTGGGATAAAAAGCCATTTTATCAACTATTCGATGTTGATTACTTCGTAATTTTCTGTGTCTCATTTTTTTGTTGATATGTTTGAAAACTCCCTATTTTAGGGCATTTTCGAGGTAATGCATTGCATATAAATGGGTTGTATAAAAAAACGTAGAGACGCAAATTTTTAAGTTTTAATAGGTTATGTAAAAAACGTAGAGACGCAAAATTTTGCGTCTCTACATCATGGGTATTTCGATGGCATCTGGTTATTTCACCGTACTGCCTTCTTTGACGGGTTTCTGCGGCTGCATGATGGAGAGGGAACCGTCGGCGTTTTCAGCCATGAGAATCATGCCGTGGGATTCCACACCTTTGATATTCTTGGGTGCCAGATTAACCAACATAAGCACTTGTTTGCCAATCAAATCTTCAGGCTGGTAATATTCCGCGATGCCTGAAATGATTTCGCGGGTGTCGATGCCGGTGTTCACTTTCAGCTTCAGCAACTTCTTGGTCTTGGCCACCTTTTCGGCCGCAAGAATTGTCACAACACGGATATCCATCTTCTGGAAATCGTCGAATGTGACCTGCTCCTTTTCAGGGACCGCGGTCGCATTGGCCACCTCATTCCGCTTTTTGGTGTCTTCCAACTTCTGCACCTGCTTGGCAATGGTTTCGTCATCGATTTTCTCGAACAGATATTCCGCCGGATTGAGAGGATCGTTGGCTTTCAACAAATCGCAACGACCACCGTCAGACCAGTTCTTATTGTCAATATTGAGCATTTTCTGCAACTTTTTGGACGTAAAAGGCAAGAAAGGTTCGCATAAAATGGACAAAGAAGCACAAATTTGCAAGGAAACATGCAGAATAGTCTTTACATATTCGGGATTTTCCTTCTGTTTTTTCCAAGGCTCGGTGTCGGTGAGGTATTTGTTGCCGAGGCGGGCCAGGTTCATCAGCTCGGCCTGCGCTTCACGGAACTTGTAATGTTCGATGCACTCCCCTATCCTACCTGGAAATTCTTTCATCTTTTCGATGATTTCCTTTTCGTAGTCGGTTAATTCGCCGCATTCAGGAATGTTGCCGCCGTAGTATTTGTGGGAAAGGACGACGGTTCTGTTCACAAAGTTGCCGAAAATGGCTAACAGCTCGTTGTTGTTTTTGGCTTGGAAATCCGCCCAAGTGAAGTCGGCATCTTTGGTTTCCGGCGCAATGGAGGTCAGTGTATAGCGCAGTACATCCTGTCTTCCAGGAAAATCCTCAATGTATTCATGTGCCCACACTGCCCAATTACGGGACGTGGAAATTTTGTCGCCTTCGAGGTTCAGAAACTCGTTGGCAGGCACGTTGTCAGGCATGATATACCCGCCGTGCGCCTTCAACATGCACGGGAAGATGATGCAGTGGAAGACAATATTGTCCTTGCCGATGAAATGGACCAATTTCGTTTCATCGTCCTGCCACCATTGCTGCCATTT
>CAJOQK010000077.1 GCA_905236885.1 uncultured Bacteroidales bacterium | reverse complement strand
CGATATCTTCGGCCAGCGGATTGCGGATGGCGGCCATCCATTGGCGGGCGTGGCTGATGCTGAGTGCGCAGACCTCCGCGATGTTCATCCCTTCAATCTTGCAGGAAAGCACCTTGGGGTTGAGCCGTGTGCCGTGGCAGTCGGGGCAGGTGCCCATGCGCAGCATCGGGTTGAGTAGGGCGGCGTGCAGCAGCCCCTCCTCCGAATTGATGATGCTGCGGTACATGCGGGGGATCAGCCCTTCGTACTTGGCGGTTTTCGGCCAGTTGGAGGGCGGGTTTTTGAGCCGGATCTGCGGGGAATGCAGGAATAATTCCAATTCTTCGGGCGAATAATCCTTGATTTTCTTGTCCAGGTCGAACAGGCCGCTGTGCGCATAGCGTATCCATCGCCAGCCCCCTTTGCCGAAAGCGATGTAGTGGATGGTGTCCTCATCGTTGAGCGATTTGTCGAAATCCACCAGCTTGTGGATGTCCAGTTCGCGGATTTCCCCCAAGCCGGCGCATCGGGGGCAGCTGCCTTGCGGATGGTTGAATGAAAAGGTGTCGGAATAGCCTACAAAAGGTTCTCCCACACGGGAAAACAGCAATCGCAGCAAGGCGTAGATGTCGGTGTAGGTGCCCACTGTCGAGCGGGAGTTGTTGGCCGGTTTGCGCTGGTCAATCACAATGGCGATCGGCAGGTTCTCCACCGCCTCCACATGTGGACGGCCGTACTTTGGCAGATATTGCTGCACAAAAGAGGGGAAGGTGTCGTTCAGTTCCCGTCTTGATTTTGCTGCGATGGTGTCCAAAACCAGAGAAGATTTGCCCGAACCGGAAAGTCCGGTGAACACTGTTATCTGTTTTTTGGGTATTTCCAGTGAAACATCCTTGAGATTGTTTTCCGCCGCATGCCGGACGCGGATATTGTCAGGATTGGTATAAATATTGGTATTCAAATTGTTAGTCATGATGAATGTAAAGTGCAAAGTTACATCAAATCCGGATACGGAAAAGAGTTTGGTTGGAAAAAAGAGTTTTTTTTCCCATTTTCATACTTTTTTCCCCATTTCCACGTTATTTGGTTTTAAAACAACCAGCATGGAACAACCTCGTAAAAAACTGTTTCTGATAGATGCCATGGGTTTGATATACAGGGCTTATTATGCACTGAACAAAAATCCGCGCATCAATTCCAAGGGAAAGAACACCTCGGCTGCATTGGGTTTTACCAATTCCCTGTACGAAATCATCCGGAAGGAGCAGCCCACGCACATCGGAGTGGCGTTCGACTGTTTCGCACCCACTCTGCGTCATGCGGACTTTTCCGACTACAAGGCGAACAGGGAGAGCACGCCGGAGGACATTGTGGAGTGTTTGCCGGACATCCGTAACATCATTGCCGCTTTCCGAATCCCTTTGCTGGAAATGGAGGGTTATGAGGCTGACGATATTATCGGAACAGTGGCCAAATGGGCGGAACAGCGTAACTTCGACGTTTATATGGTCACCATGGACAAGGATTACGGGCAGCTGGTATCACAGCATATCTTCATGTACAAGCTTGCGCACATGGGCAATGGTATAAGCATTCTTGGCGTGCCTGAGATTTGTGAGAAATACGGCATCCGGAATCCGGAGCAGCTGATTGACTTGCTGGGTTTGTGGGGAGATGCCTCCGACAATATTCCCGGAATCAAAGGCGTTGGGGAGGTGACTGCCAAAAAACTTATGGCGCAGTTCGGCTCGATTGAAAACATGCTGGCGCATCCCGACCAGATTGCCAATGAAAAGCTGCGTATGAAGATTGTTGAAGGTGCGGATGACGCGCTGCAATCCAAGGCTTTGGCCACTATTATGTTAAGTGTTCCTTTAAATTTGAAGGAAGAGATGTTCCGGGTGCAGCGGCCGGATTTCACTTTGCTCAGGCAGGTGTTTGAAACGTTGGAGTTCCGTCAGATGCTGAAAAGGATCGCTTCCGACTATAAGGAGCCGGAAATTACCGGAACTGCCTATATTCCTGATTTGTTTGCCTCTGAAAATGCAGCGGGAAGTATGGAGTCCGCACGTATGACAGGGGACGGGGCCAAGTATGAATCAATGCCGGAAGAGGGTGGAATTTTGGCTCCACTTTATCAAACAATCCGCACGGTACCCCATGGATACCAGCTTGTTGACGACGACCAGCAAGCGGCGGAACTGGCGGCTGCATTGGGCAAGGAAAAGGAGATCTGTTTTGACACCGAAACCGACGGGCTTGATTTGCAACGGGTGAATATTGTCGGGCTGTCGCTTTGTGTTTCTGCCGGAAAGGCCTGTTATATCTCCATGCCCGCCACACAACAGGCGGCACAGAAAAGGCTGGAGCCCTTCCGCAAGCTGTTTGAAGACAAAAAGATTCTCAAAATAGCCCAAAACCTCAAATTTGACATGGAGGTGCTGCTGCGCTATGGTATCCGAATTGAAGGGCCCTGTTTCGACACCATGCTGGCGCATTACATTCTGGAGCCGGAACAGAAGCACAATATGGACCAGATGGCGATGGAATTCCTTTCCTACCAGCCGGTCTCCTATAAGGAAATGCTTGGAAAGCACCAGGCCTTGCGCGATGTTCCTATAGAGGAGTTGAAGGATTACGCCTGTGAGGATGCGGACATCACCTTCCAATTGTATCGGAAGTTGCTGCCATTGCTTCACGAGAAGGAGGGATGGGAACTCTTCCAACAGATTGAGATGCCGTTAGTTCCGGTATTGGCCTCCATGGAGAGGGCAGGGGTGCATGTCGACATGGCCTATCTCAAAACCTATTCCGGTCTGTTGCAGGAGAGAATCAAGGAGATTGAAAACCAAATATATGGTTTGGCTGGAGAAAATTTCAACATTGCCTCTCCAAAGCAGCTTGGGGTGATTTTGTTTGAAAAACTGAAAATTGATGAAAAGGCGAAGCTTACCAAAACAAAGCAATATCAAACAGGGGAAGAGGTTCTGCAAAAATTGGTGCACAAACATCCCATAGTTTCCTTAATATTGGAATACAGGGGACTGCAAAAGCTGAAATCCACCTATACCGATGCTTTTCAGGAATTGGTCAATCCGGAGACCGGACGGGTGCACACCTCCTTCAACCAGGCGGTCACCGCCACCGGAAGACTCAGTTCCAGTAATCCCAACTTGCAGAACATTCCGGTGCGGAACGACGAGGGCAAGGAAATCCGGAAGGCTTTTGTGCCAGCGGATGAGCAGCATCTGCTTCTGGCGGCGGACTATTCCCAAATTGAACTGCGCATAATGGCGGCCATGAGCGGCGACCCGCACATGCTCGACGCTTTCGAGCGCGGACAGGACATCCATACGTCCACCGCAGCCAAAATCTACGGTGTGGAGATGACGGATGTGACACGTGAGATGCGCCGCAATGCCAAAACTGTCAATTTTGGCATAATTTACGGCATTTCCGCCTTCGGACTGTCGGAACGGCTGCAGATTCCCCGCAAGGAGGCCGCCGGAATCATCACCCAATATTTTGAACAGTTCCCAGGCATCAGACAATATATGGAGAATCAAAAAGCATTTGCCGAGGCCAACGGCTATGTGGAGACCTTGTGCAAACGCCGACGCTATCTGCCTGACATCCATTCACGGAATGCCACGGTACGCGGTTTTGCGGAACGGAATGCGGTCAACGCCCCCATCCAGGGGACGGCTGCCGACATGATCAAACTGGCCATGATTAAGGTGTATCAGGAACTTAAAACGCGAAACCTCCGGTCAGAGATTGTGCTGCAGGTTCATGACGAGCTTGTGCTTGATGTCTACAAACCGGAACTGGAAGAGGTGAGGGCATTGGTGCGCAACGCCATGATGAACGCCCTGCCGCTTAACGTGCCGATAGAGGTGGAGATACAGTCCGGACAAAACTGGTTGGAGGCACATTAAAAAAAACAGCTGATGCTCAAAAAGATTATAGGGACATTCGGCACGCGGATCGGTTGTGCGTTCATCGGTTTGTTGGTATTGATTTTCAATGCCAGATGTTTTGGTGCCTCAGGCACTGGGAGCGTCAGCCTTTTTGTTTTGGATGTCAGTATTCTGCAAATCATCAATTCAATCATCGGCGGTTCCTCCCTGGTGTATATGCTGCAGCATTACAATCGCTCCCAATTGCTTTTTTTGTCATACCTTTTCAGTATTGTTGTCTGCGTTTTCGGAAGTCTGGTCATCATTTTCCTGCATCTGGTTCCATCGGAATTCAAATGGCAGCTCATGGCCGCCTCCTTGTGCTATGCCGTCTATTTCATCCACACGCAGGTGATGCTTTCCGAGGAATGCATTGCCCGATACAACATGCTGGCCGTATCTCAAATCCTTGTTTTGTGGGTCACACTGATGGCCGCACATTACTTTTGGGGGGTAAATGACATTTCCCTCTATGCAAACGCACATACCTTCTCCTTTTTTTTTGTGGCGGTTTGGAGCTGTTTCCTGATGCCTGAAAAAAAAGAGAAAAAAGCATTTATTAAAATGGGTGCGTTGCTAAAAAAAATGATGTCTTACGGTATTGCCATCCAACTGGCCAATCTGGCCCAGCTGCTGAATTACCGTTTAAGCTATTTCATAATTAAGTTTTCGGCGGGGTTGCAGCCGTTGGGTTTGTTTGACATGGGCACGAAAATATCGGAGTCGGTCTGGCTGTTGCCCAAAAGCGTGGCCACGGTGCAATATGCCCGCATCACACATGCCGGAAAGGAAAAGGAGTATGCCGTCCGTGTCAGCATTGCCTTTTTCAAGCTGAGCACCATTTTCTCAATGGTGGCGGTCGGGTGCATACTTTGCATTCCGGCATCCTGGATTTCAGCGGTATTTGGAAGCGAGTTCGGACAAATCAAGCCCATCCTGTACATTTTGGCATGGGGAATTGTGGCGCTTTCCGCCAACATGATGCTTGCCCATTATTTTGCCGGGCGCGGCCAGTTTAAGGTAAACACTGTCAGTTCCATCATCGGACTGCTGATGACTGCTCTCTGCTCCATTCCGCTTTTTTTCATCCCTATGCCTGGCATAAGGCTGTTGCAGTGCGTCAGTTTCATCACAATATGCTCCTACACCTCCAGTTTCATCTATACATTTTATTGTTTTTGCAAGGATTCTGGAGCGCACGGACGAGATTTTCTTCCGGTAAGACAGGATTTTGAACTGCTGAAAACAGAAATCCGCAAAATGTTCCAACATGCATAGGCCAAAAATTATCCATATTATGAGCTGGCATCCTACGCCGGAGAATCCGAAACTGGGGAATTTCTGCATCCGGCATTTGGAGTCGGTGGCCCCTTTTTCCGATTCGGTATGGTTGAAGGTGGAGGAAAGTGGCTCAAAAAGCCGGTTCCAAATTGAGGTTGAGGAAAAGGCTTCCTGCCGCTGCGTGACGGTAAGTATTCCTCATGCACATTGCAAACTGCTTGGCAAATTTTTGCATTTCAAAGCCTATCAGAAAGGATTCCGGTATGTGCGCCGCCATCTGTTCCGGCCAGAGCTGCTGCATCTGCATGTGGCCCAAAATCTTGGCTTGTTGGCTCTCTATTGGAAATGGCGTTACCGTTTGCCATATGTACTGAGCGAGCACAGCAGCATCTACCTGCAACATCCGACCGCAAGACTCAAGCCTTTGTGGAGGCGGGTGGCCAATGAAGCGGCCTGTCTGCTGCCTGTCAGCACGCTTTTGGGGAATGCCATGCGTGAAAAGGGGATTCATGCCCCTATGGAAATAATTCCCAATGTGCTGAACGAAAACTATTTGAAGGCTTTTCCTCAGGGATCATTATCACAGGAGGGTCACTCGCAAGAGGCTCAGTCTCAAGAGGAAGGCTGTCGCCCTTTCCGGCTGCTGCATGTCTCAACTTTAAGCGAGGTGAAGAATTTCAACGGCATCCTCCATGTCATGGAAAGGTTGCAGAATGAGACAGGTTATGATTTTGAATTAAACGTGGTGCATGATTTTCCGGCTGATGGTTACCGGCAATGGGTGCAACAGCACAATTTGCAGGAAAAAGTGCATTTTTTTGGAGCAAAAAATGAAGATGAGCTGCTGCAATTCTATGCCAAATCCGATGCTTTGGTGATGTTTTCCCATTTGGAGACCTTTTCATGCACTGTTATGGAGGCGGTTGGGGTTGGAATTCCGGTTATTGCCACCCGTACAGGAGCCATTCCGGAAATGCTGGCTGACGGGCGGGGCATCGTGGTGGAACCCGACGAAGAGGAGGCCTTCTACAATGCCATTATCCAACTTATGAAAAACGGCCTTCCCCTTGATGTTCCCCGTCAGAAAGCCTATGCCCGTACCACTTTTTCCATGGAAACCGTTGGCCGGAGGATTCTGGAGGTTTACCAAAAAGTCTTTTTTAGAAGTTCCCTTTAACGTGCCTGTTATGCGAACAGCTTCCGGGCCATTTCGTGGGCTTTGGCCAGAATTAGCTCTTCGCCTTCCACCTTGTGGTTTTCCATCAGCACCTTTCCGTCGCAGATGACAGTGTCCGCGCAGAAGCCGTTGGCGGCGTAGACCAGGTTGGAGGTGAAATGGAAGTTGGGGGTGAAGGCGGTGTTGTTCAAATCAATCAGAATCAAATCTGCCAAAAAACCTTCCCTGACGCGTCCCGTTTGCATGCCAAGCATGTGTCCGGCATTGCGGGTAGCGCAGTGGAACATCTCTTTTGCGGTGGTGGCTGTGGGGTCGAAACGCCATGCCTTGCCGATGAGGGAGGCTGTCTTCATGGCGTCAATCATGTCCAGATTGTTGGAGGAGGAGTCTCCATCTGTACCTAAACCAACCCATACTTTTCTCTCTTTCAATTCTTTGAATTTGAAACGGAAACCGGAGGCCAATTTCAGGTTTGAATTGGGGTTATGCACCACTTTCACCTGTTTTTCTGACAAAATGTTCATTTCGGTTTCACTTAGCCAGAGGCAATGGGCCAAAATGACATTCGGACCTAGAAAACCGATTTTGTCCAACCAGTGGATTGGGCTGTAACCGTGCTCCTTCACGCAGTTGGCCACCTCGTTTTGGGTCTCGTTGGCGTGCATGTGTATGAGCAGATTGTGTTCCCGAGTATAGTCGGCGATCATGCGCAAAATCTCCTCCGACACGGTGTAGACGGCGTGGGGGGCGATGGTGAGTTGTATGCGGTCGGGACATGCGGCCTGCATGCTGAGGTCGCGTTCTATCTGTTCCATGGCCTGTGCAGGCGTTTGCCGGAAGGTGGGGTCCATAATCAGGGAGGAGAGAAACCCTCTCAGTCCCATCTCCTTTGTGGCTTGGATACAGGCACCGAGGTGCATGTACATGTCGTTGAAGCAGGTTGTTCCAGTTTTGATCATCTCCAGACATGCCAGTTTGCAGCCCCAATAGACCATCTCATCGGTCAGTTTGGCCTCATAGGGCCAGATTTTCTCATTGAGCCAACGCTCCAGTTCCATGTCATCGGCATAGCCCCTGAAGAGGGTCATGGGGGAGTGGGTGTGCATGTTGATGAAACCGGGGGCGACCGCCTTGTGGCTTCCGTCTATGG
>CAJOQK010000076.1 GCA_905236885.1 uncultured Bacteroidales bacterium | reverse complement strand
TGGAGCGGCTGCGCATCTCCTCCATTGAGCCGGATCTGCTCCGTGATGAAATAATTGCCCTGGTAGCGGAGCGGGAAAACATCATGCCCCATTTCCACATACCGCTGCAGTCGGGATGCGACACGGTGCTGGCGCGTATGAAACGGCGTTACAACACACAGCTTTATGCCGACAAGGTGGCTTTGATCCGGGAAAGGATGCCTCAGGCCTGCATTGCAGCCGATGTGATTGTGGGTTTTCCGGGTGAAACGGAGCTGGAGTTCGCGGAGACGGAAAATTTTGTAAAAACTCAGGGAATCACCTATCTGCATGTTTTTCCCTATTCCATGCGCCCAAATACGTTAGCCGCCGCTATGCCGAATCAGGTGGAAAAGGCGGTGAAGACGGAGCGGGTGCGGACGCTGATGGATTTGTCGGAAAGGAAAAAAATGGAATTTTACCGTGCGTCGGAAGGGCGGACGGCACAGGTTTTGGTTGAATCCAAAGTGTGCGGGAGCGATTACTGCGGCTTTACCGAAAATTACATCAAAGTGAAACTTCATTGTTCTGAAAAGGAGGTTAACACTATTCAAAAGGTCCGTTTGTCCGGGATTTGCGCGGACGGGATGATGGGAGGGGAGCTGCTGCCATCCGAATGAAAAGGTGCCCGGGTCAGGCATTCTTTTCACTCATTTCGGACAGAATTCGGATAATAAGGCGTCGGATTGGAAAATGTCAGATAAGGAAACATGAAAGGAAAGGTCAGAAAGGTATAAAAACATGAATTGGAGAAACTATAAAAAAATATTTGTCATCATTCTGTTCCTGACAGGTTGTGTCGTCGGGAACAACAGGGCTTTTGCCACCTATCTGCTCATTCCAATGGACAATACCCAAACCAACCATCTCAAGGCATACGGCCTGACCTATTGGGCATTGACCAAGGATTGGGATGTCAGCTGGCTGCTGAATTACAGAGGAGGAAGCTTTCTCTGCGCCTATCATGAACAGGTTGAAAACGAGTGTTTGGCGCGGGATGTGAGCTATGAGGTGCTTCCCGACGTGAAGGTGCAGGGCATTTTGGCGGAAATCATGCGGTCGGATGTGAACATGAGCGAGGTGAAACTGACCAAGGCTCCGAAAATTGCGGTCTATTCCCCAAAGAACAAGCTGCCTTGGGACGATGCCGTCACGTTAGTCCTGACCTACGCTGAAATCCCTTATGATGTGATTTATGATGAGGAGATTCTGTCGGATGTGTTGCCCGCCTACGACTGGCTGCACCTGCACCATGAGGATTTCACCGGCCAGTACGGCAAATTCTGGGCCAACTACCGCAATGCGGACTGGTACCAGCAGGATGTCCGCAAAAACGAGGAGACGGCGCGGAAATACGGTTTTTCAAAAGTCTCCCAGCTGAAGCTTGCTGTTGTGAAGAAAATCCGTGATTTTGTGATGGGCGGCGGCTACATGTTCGCCATGTGTTCCGCCCCCGACAGCTTTGACGTGGCTTTGGCTGCCGACGGGGTGGACATCTGCGAGACCCCTTTCGACGGGGATCCGATGGACCCTGCGGCGCAGCAGAAACTGGACTATGAAAAGTGTTTCGCCTTCACCAACTTCAACATCTCCCGCAATCCGGCGGAATATGAGATTTCTGACATTGACATCGATCCGGTCAAACATCTGACCAACCGCAACAGCGATTTTTTCACTCTGTTCGAGTTCTCCGCCAAATGGGATGTGGTGCCGACCATCCTCTGCCAGAACCATGAGCAGGTGATTCGCGGCTTCATGGGACAGACTACCGCCTTCCGCAAAAGCAAGGTCAAGTCCAACATTATAATTTTGGGCGAATCCAAGGCCTTCGATGAGGTGCGCTACCTGCATGGCGAGTATGGCAAGGGCATGTTCACCTTTTACGGCGGCCATGACCCCGAGGACTACCAGCACTATGTGGGCGACAAAGCCACCGACCTGAACCTGCATCCCAATTCATCCGGCTACCGGCTGATTCTCAACAACGTGCTTTTCGTTGCCGCCAAGCGTGAAAAACGGAAAACGTGATACCTTGCGATTTGATGTGATTTAAATGATAATCAAATGGTTGCAGAATAAAGCATTTCCAAATCTGTTTTTTGTCAAAAAAAAGCATTTGGAGATGTTTTTTTGTTTGTCTTGTCGTGTCTTGTCGGGACCGACAAGGGTGGTCATTGGGAGGTGGTTGACGAATAGGATTTATCGTCTTTTACATTTTTACAAGTCCAGCTTGCAAAAATAAAGGATATTGGAATTATTTCACTCGTTTTCTCGCTTTTTTTTCCGTGAATAGAGAATATGTATTGATTTTTTGCCGATATTTGCATGTTTGAGTCCCATATTTTGTTGGGAACCATACGTAATTGAGTCTTAATAAAATAAATTGATATAAGGATAGATATAGACATTAAATAATGATGTAAAAAGCGTTTTGCTTTTCTTTGTGATGCTGAAATCGCCAATTTCAAATTTACCACACAAGAAAGTAGAAACGCTCGCGGCTTTCCGTGGGCTTTCTTGTATGTGGTAAAGGTTTTGGCGAACCTCAGCATCAGACAGAAGTTCACGGTTTTTTTATGTTGTAAAAATAATACTATGAGAAGAGTAATTATATTGATTTTTTTTGCTTTATGTAGTGTTGGATATCCTAAAGTATTCTCTTCTGTTAATACCCAAGAAGAGAAACAAGAGGAAAGTGAGAAGCAATTTACAAATTTAAATGCAGCAGAAAGACTTGCATATATGTCTTCCGCATCAAATCTTCCTAATGCAAAAGGAAATGTATCTTATAAACAGATAGGATCTAACTTTGGAAGAAGCAGATATGACAATGGTATCCCTTTGTCTCAAATCAATAGGATAGAAGAATGGAGAAAAATGAAGCGTAAGGAAGAGTTGAAAAAATGGTTAGGCATTGCTGGAGGGATAGGGCTTTTTGCATTGATAATCCTTCTGCTTAAACCAAAAGGCGACGGCGGAATCAAATTTGAAAACCAAAATAAGGAATAATCATATGGTTGAGGAGGATGATATTAGGTTTGAAAACATGATGTATTTCAAGAATATTCTGCGAGAGGATGATTCTTCAACTGAGAGTGCTGGAGTTGGGGGAAAGGAATATGATTCGCTGTATGCCGAGCTGATAGAAAAGTGCAAGCCATCAAACTTCTTGTCCAATCAGAATAAATTCAATATGGCGAATGATATTTATTCCCAATTGTTAAAAATTTCCGATAGGGAAGAAAAGCAGGTTTTGGAAATGCGCAATGTTGCCATAAAGGAATTAGGTGTTAGAATCGTATTTAACACCAAGGAATTGTATGGTTATTTGGAGGAAATGCTTAGTCCGAGGACATACGAGCGTTTGCAACCGTATGATGCAGAGCGTGTCCGCCAGGCTGGGAAATTGTATTTCCGGCTTCAATCTCTGAACAAGCAGAATATTCTTGAATTGGAGCAGTTAAAGGCAGATGTGCAGCCATTTATTGAAATAAGGGAAGCGGAATTGCGGAGAGAACAAGAAGAACAGCGTAGGAGACAAGAGGAAGAAAAGCAAAAACAAAAATTAAAACAACAGGAAAAAGATAAGGATACGGAAAATGTAATGATTTTTTTTGCTGTATTAATATTTATAGGAATTATAATTGCTTCTTTAGTTGCTCATAAAATAATATAATTATGTCTGTATTAAATATTTGGGTTAAGATTCTTGAATGGTTTCAGGAAAAAAGGAGCCGTACAGCAGTTATTACGGGGTTCAATATTTCTGCGAAGGAGGCTTTTGTAAATGGCGATGTTCCGGTAATATTGGAGGCAAGCATCTCCAAAGGTTATAGGGAATACAGGCACCAGTTCTCCAACATCATTAGCGGTAGTGGATTTCGGATTAAGGCACATTCCGGCATGCAGTTGTCAAAGAAAAATATCGTGAATATTGGAGAGGTGGTGTTGGCCAATGAAAGGTTGGTGCGTCGTCTAGTAGTTTTGGGGTTTGACACATTGGAGGTGCATTGTGACGTGGGCAATCATGGTTGCCGTTGGCAACTGCATGATTATTTGATGATAGGAGAATAGTATATGGAAATGGACACATTACAGGATTCGATGCAAGTGCTTCAAAACGCCAGCACTATAGGCCATGATGTATGGTTTTGGATTGCTATTGTGGAGTTTGTAATTATCATTTTATTGTTGTTTACAAAAACGGATAGCAAAAAAATAGAAATCAGAAAAAAAGTATTGAATGAAGGTGATATTGATTTTGGCAACACCATCAAAAGTTCGTTCCATGCGGAAACGCTATATAAGGAACTGATGAGAAAATGTCATCCTGATTTGTTCGCACCGGATGAAATAAAAATGCGTGTTGCCAATGAAATTACGATGCGTATTTCAAAAAACAAAAATGATTTGAAGGAATTGGAAAAAATTAAAGAAGAAGCAATTAATAAACTTAATATCAAATTTTAAAATTATGGAAGGTTCAGAATCTATTTTTTTGGGAATTATGTCAATTGTTTTCGGTGGAGGTGTTGGTGCCTTGATTGGAAGAAACCGAAAGATTGGAGCTGGTTGGGCGTTTGTGTTAGGGGCTGTTTTGGGCATTATCGGATGGATTATTGCTGTTTGCAGTGAAAGAACAAATGTCACTAAATATGATGATATGTCAAAGAAAGGAGAGTAAAAATGAAAACGGGAGGAATTATTTTGGTTGTATTGGGGGTGCTGAATTTTATAAGAGCGATATTGGCTTTCAGCAACGATGCTAATGGAGGATCAGCCCTTACAGCAGGAATTGCCTTTGTTGCGATTGGTGCATATCTTATTTACCGTTCAGGTCAAAAACAAATCGAAAAAGAAGCGGAAAAAAATGATGATTGGGATGAAACGAAATAATTGATATTAAAAATATAGTAATGAAAGTAATGTTTAAAAGTTCGATTGCCCTTTTGGTGGTCGGAAATATTATTGGTTTGTCTCTTTGTTCCTGTAATTCTCCGTATGTAAAGACAGAAAAAATAATAGACGAAGAAGAAATGTCGTCAATTGTCCAGCAGGAATATTTAACTGTATATCAAGTTCCAGACACATGGAAACAGTACATAATAAAGGAATCTTTTACTATAAGTGTACCTAACACGGTGGAACTTCGTTCGGATTTGGACAAATACACTAGACAATTAAAGTCGTCCAATTTTTGGGGTTATAATGACAACCTTGTTGTTTTTCAGCAAAAGGATTTGTCTAAAGGAGCTAATAATAATCACTATTGCAGAATTTTGCTATTGCATATTGTTGGTAATGAGGGTGATTATCTCCATAATAATGAAGTTCAATCACTGGATCCGGAAACCAAAAGCATGTTCAAGGAAATGGTTGATGCGGAAATTGGGCCATATTCCTTGATATCGGAACCCACATATTCATGGATAGACATAGATGGGACAAAGGCGGTGGAGATTAAATACCGCCGAAGTGGTTCAGATAATTACACCACCAATTGCACCATGTATCTGTTGTTCAATAATTCTGAAGCTGTAAAAATGATTGTTTCCTATAGGGAACAGGAAAAAGATTTATGGATGCCTGATTTTGCAAATATAATTAGGACGTTCCGTTGGATTGAAAGCAAATCTTCTGCGGTGGAATAAGATGCTTGGTCGTAGATAAAAACAAACAATTACTTGATAAAATGTACTATAGGCAGGAATGTGGTATGTGTATCAGTAAAAATAAGGCAATTATACTCCTAAATCATTAGATTATTTTTTACCTTTATTTATTGTATGGGGTGCGAAAATGGGAACCACGCAACTCTTCCATCCGTTTTTCATCCCATTCTCCGCTTTTCCATAGTTCGTCCATCTCGTTGTCTATCTGTTCTGCATAAAAAGCTGCCAGTTGTTTTTTGAGTTGTTCCAATCCCATCGCAGATTTGATGTGTGATACCATGTTGAACACATGAACTTGCGCGGGTGAAAAGGTAATGGTCTCCATAATTATCTAACCTTTAGATTATTATTAATAAGTATAAAGATATAACGTAAAAGGTGATGAAAAATTGTGTGGCGGTGTAAAATTTTCTTGTTATTCTTTTCCGCGCATCTGTAATCCGTATTCAAAATTTTATTAATTTTGCACCATATTTTTAATTAAAACACAATGCCGGAAATTTGTAGATTCTATGGAATTGTAATTATGATGTTTGGTGATGATCATAATCCACCTCATTTTCATGCAAGGTATGGTGGAAAACGAGCTGTCATTATGATTAAGGATGGCTCATTTTCCGGTACAATGTCCCGAAAGGAACTGAAAAGGATTTATGAATGGTTGGATTTGCATAAAAATGAACTTATGGACAACTGGAACCGTTTGCTGAATGACGAGGAGCCGCTTCCAATTGAACCGTTAAATTAGATTGAATGATGGAACATCTTGAACCGATATGGATTATTGACGCAGACTATCTGCATGATTATGTCATGGTTCTTACGTTTAGTAACGGAGAACGTAAAAATGTGGATTTTGAACCACTTTTGCATGGCAAACGAAAAGACGAGTTGCGTAATCGGCGTAATTTTGTGCGATTTGCCCTCAATGATTGGACTCTGGAGTGGTACAACGGGGTGGATTTTGCTCCGGAAGCATTGTACGAACGAGGAGTGGCAGTATCATAATACCATGAAATTCGCATGTAAACTACAAACGTTTATAAATTTCCCGCATCGAAATTTTCTCCCGCACCTGTAATCCGTATTCCTTTTTTAACTACCTTTGCAGCGTCAAACGTCCGAAGCCCTGACGGGTTCGCGGGCGGGCGACAGGGTCCCAAACCGAAGGGTGGGGGGGGTAAAAAAAAAGAGAAAAAAATGAAAGCATTATGAAAGATGAACTGGAAAAAATCAGTTCGGGAAATCTGATTGAAGATGCCCGGAAAATCATTGAAACTGCCCGTGCAAATGCG
>CAJOQK010000075.1 GCA_905236885.1 uncultured Bacteroidales bacterium | reverse complement strand
GCTGAACGTATATGCACGCACGCAGGTGAAGTGCCATGGCGGCCGCATCGACATGGTGATGAAGACCGCGGAAATCATCTATGTGTTCGAGCTGAAGGTCAACGGCACGGCGCAGGAGGCCCTTGAACAGATCAACAGCAAGGGCTACGCCATTCCCTACCAGACCGAAGGCCGCCGCGTGGTGAAGGTCGGTGTTCAGTTCGACCGCGACACCATGACCGTTGGGGAGTGGGTGGTGGAATAGATTGCCCAATCTACGGGAATTCCGATGTATGGTGGTGGAATATGCGGAATATTCCATTCTACTGCTGTCCAAATTTACGGGACCATTATAATAACTGTCAATCTTTCTTCTCATAAATAATTTCACATTTTATGGACATAATTTTATAAAGAAACACACATTTTATGGACATAATTTTCTGCAAAATTACACATTTTATGGACATAATTTTACAAACGGACGTACTTTTTTTTCATCTGGACACCTGTTTTCCGGTTCCGCACACAGAAAACCGTAGAGACGCAATTCATTACGTCTCTATACCAAAACGGCCATACAAAATGGGAGAAAAAACCAATCTACGGGAATAATTGTGTGACTATGCCGTGTTTTGGCATAGTCATAATTTTAATGGGACTTCTAAAAATTTTTTCCAATTTTTTGTAAGAAATTTCCTTTTTTTACGTCTTTGTTGTGACAGATGGATGCAGAAACATTCAAACGGTTTATTCTACCATTGCAACCGGCGATGCAGCAATTGGCGGAGCGGATGCTTGGCGATGCCATGCTTGCGGAGGATGCAGTGCAGGAGGTGGTGATCCGGCTGTGGCAGCAGCGCGATGATGTGGAGAAGTTTAAAAATAAGGAGGCTTACTGTTGCACAATGCTGAAAAACTATTGCATAGACCTGTTGCGAAGAAAGGAGCCGACCGTTTCGTTGGAGGAGGAGAGACTGCAGGAGATAACGGCGGAAAGTTCCTCCCACATTGAGGAACGCTACCAACGGGTGATGCATTGCATGAAGGCGTTGCCGCCTTTACAACAGTCTGTGCTGCAAATGAAATACGAGCAGCAGTTGGAGAACCGCGAAATTGCCGAAAAGTTGGGCATCAGCATGAACTACCTGTATGTGACGCTGTCGCGCGCATGCAGTTCCTTGCGGGAGTTGTATGAGAGTGAATATTGTTGAAACTGTTTTTAAATGGAACGACAAGAATGGTATTGTAAACCGGAAATGACAGCATTGAAATGAAAATGCGCTGATAAGCCAAATGGTTAGACAAAGACAAAGAGGATGTTTAATAGATTGTAAAAGTATAGGATAATATATATGGAAGAGCAAAATAACACTAATGATCCGATTTTGGAGGAATGTTTGCAAACCTTGCGCGAGCATGGGGAAAACCTTCGTCGTCAGCAACGTCTGGAGGCCTGCATTGACCGTATGGCGTCGGAGGAAAAGGCAGCGGGGAAGTTTGTGGGGAAGCCTGTCCGACGCCGTCCGTTGTACCTTTATTATACGCTCGGCGGAGTGGCCGCATGCCTTGCCCTGTTTTTCATTTTTTCCCGTTGGTACGCTGAACCTATGAATCCGCAGCCCGGAAGTGAGGTTGCGCAAGTGCAGGCGCGTGAAAATGAACAGATTCAAAATGAGGTGTTTGAACTGGAGGCGGAGCCGAAAGGTAATCCTGTGCGGATGCGGACAGATGAAGCGGTGCAGTTGCTGACAAATGACGCGGTGGTTGCACGGACAAATGAAGCGATGCAGTTGCGGACAGATGAAGAGGTGGTGGCGCGGACATCTGAAATTGTTCGCATGCGTGAAAGTGAACGTGCTGTGAATCAGATATTTGAAATAGAGAAGGAAGTGCGGCAAACAGCAACCCTAACCCAAGACCTTGTCCAGGTTCCTGCCCAAGACTCTGTCCAAACTTCGGCCCAAGACCCTGTCCAGGTTCCAACTTCGGACATTGTCCAAACCCACCCCCAAGTCTCTTCCCAAACCCCAACTTCAAGCCAAGCCGCCACTGATACCCCAACCGTCATCCAAGGTGAAATCCATACAATTCACACATTGGTCAGTTATTCGCCGTCTGCCACAAACCGCAAAGTGCGGCTGCTTGACCGATGCCTCACAGAAACCAAACGTGCGCATCCTTCAAAACATTCTTTGCTGACTTTCAATTTATAAACATGTATGTAAACTGTTAAAAAGATACTTTTTTTTAAACAGTCTTCAAGAAAATTCTAAAAGATAATAACTATTATTTCAAATAATTTTAATATGAATACCAAAAAACAGCCAATTTCAAAAATGTGTGTCATGAAGCGGATTATTTTGTTGTCTGCAGCATTTTTAAGTGTTACCTTTGCTTGGGCGCAGGAGCGGCAACCCTACCTCATATCGGAGCAGGTGAAAGGTTTTGGCAGTGTATATGTACACAGCGGATGCCATGCCACTTTGATGCATGGGAATGACAACCGGATATGCATCATCGTGGAGAATTTCGACAGTCTTGCGATGCAGAGTGCCTGTAATTGGGAGGATGGGGCGCTGCATTTGCTTCCACATCCCGCTGTTTCGGCCCAACAGCCGCTCCGGATTTACAGCAACAATGAAAATTTGCAGGTTTTTGTGGAACCTGAGGCTTCACTTCTGGTGACAGCGCAGTCCCTGCTTCCTGATCAGATCATCCTGTACACCGATGTCGACGGACGTTGCGGAAAATTGTGCTATGACGGGGACAGCAGCCAGTATCCTGCATTTTCAAAAGTGGTTTCCCGACGCTCCTTTCCGGAAAAAAAACCTTGGAAGTTCAAATATATTTCACTTAATTTGGATGATGCGCTGGGCTTTCTCAACCACAACCACCGGTACAACAACCCTTTCAACACCTCATTCGCGTACCATTTGGGTCTCAGCCTCTGCCTGGCATTTGGAAAGGAGGGCTCTGATTTCACATGGTTCTCGGGTCTCAGTTTGGACAACGTCTCTTATGTCATGTCCCAACAGATTAAGTTATTAAGCACAGGCAGTAATAATACTTCCGGCGCTTTTAATATGGTGGAAAATACCGAATACAATCAGAACATCCGCAGCCAGCAGATGAATGCCCATTATTTGGGTGTTCCATTCGGTTTTTATTACAAGTTGGATGGCGAGAACAGCATTAGCTTTTCCATAAATCCTTCCTACAATTTGTGGGAAATTCTTAGTACCGGTTTCATCCTGCAGAGTAATAAGACAGATTATCAGGGTCAAAAGACTAAAATTATGAATCCATGGCGTTTTGATGTACAGGTGGGTTTTCATCTGTCGAATTTTTACTTTCCGGAAGTCGGTTTCAGGGCCAATCTTCTGCCTGTTTACAGGCGGACGCTGACTGAAAAGCCGATGCATGAGTTCAGCATCTACCTCAAGATGTAGGCGGCCTCTCTGTTGCGCTACTGGGCACCAATTCCTTTTTGTGTGCAAAATTTTTATGCAAGTGTGCGAAAATCGTATTGGAATTTCTTGTACATTTGCATTCTTTTTTTGGAGGTGGCGTGCTTAAATGAGACTTCGGCACGTTCAGGTGCCAAAAAAAGGCTGTGATGAATCAGAAGTCTCCTGAGTATCTGATATGAAGGAATTGATAGAAGAATTAAAAGTGCAAATCATAGAGGCGTTGAATCTGGAGGAGATCAAGCCTGAGGATATTGACGAAAACGCCTCTCTGTTTGGAGAAGGGCTGGGTTTGGATTCCATTGATGCGCTGGAACTGATCGTGATGATGGAACGGAATTACGGCATCAAGTTGAAGGATCCGGCGCAGGGCAAGGAAATTTTCAAGTCCATCGCTGTGATGGCCGACTATATCCAGAAAAACAGAACCAAATAATTGTGGATGCCGCTCCTGTCTGGATTACCGGTTCGGGTGTGGTTTCTGCCATCGGCCTGAACAAGCGGGAATGTCTGGCCGCGTTGCTCGCGGAACGTTCCGGCGTGGAGGAGGTGCAATATCTGCAAACATCACATCATGAATTTCCTGTAGGGGAGGTGAAACTCTCCAATGAACAGATGCGCAAGCGGTTAGGAATTGCTCCTGATGCGCTTACCACCCGCACTGCGCTAATGGGTATGCTGGCGTTGCAGGAGGCGTTGCAGGAGGCGGAAGTGTCAGCAGGCATGCTTCCGGAAACGGCCTTCATTTCCGGAACCACGGTTGGCGGCATGGACAAAAGCGAACAGTACTATCTGGATTTTCTCTCCGGAGAATCCCACATGGAATACATTGCGCTGCACGACTGCGGCTCCTGTTCTGAGGTGGTCGCACAGCATTTTGGAAAATGGGCGATGGTGACCACCCCCTCCACGGCCTGCTCCTCGGCGGCTAATGCCATTATATTGGGTGCCAATATGATCCGGTGTGGCGAAGCGGAAATTGTGGTGGCAGGAGGAAGCGAGTGCATCACCAAATTCCATCTCAACGGTTTCCATTCCCTGATGATTCTGGACGAGCGGCCCTGCCGTCCGTTCGATGCCACGCGCAACGGCTTGAACCTGGGCGAGGGCGCGGCCTATCTGGTGCTGGAAAGCGCGGAACATGCGCAACGGCGCGGTGTGCAGGCGCAGGCGCTCCTCTCCGGTTACGGAAATGCCTGTGACGCCTTCCACCAGACAGCCTCATCCCCTGACGGTGAGGGTGCTTTTCTGGCCATGAAGGAGGCGTTGGAAATGGCCGGATTGTCTCCGCAGTCCATCGGTTATGTGAATGCCCACGGCACGGGGACCCCAAACAACGATTTGAGCGAAAGCCATGCACTGCGGCGGATTTTCGGGTCGCAGCTGCCGCCTTTTTCCTCAACAAAACCCTTTACAGGCCACACAACAAGCGCTTCGGGTTCCATTGAAGCTGTGTTTTGCCTGCTGGCCATGCGGAACGGTTTCATTCCGTCCAATCTGAATTGGAGCCAGCCATTGGAGGAGGGGGTTGTTCCGGTCACTGTAACGCGGAAGGCCGGGCTTGAGCATGTGCTCTGCAATGCCTTCGGATTCGGCGGTAACGATTCATCCCTGTTGTTTTCAAAACCTGTTGGCCGATGAACAAGGAGGAAATCTATATATTGTCTGCCAAACAGATATCCATGCAGCAGCCGTTGGATGAGGAGTGGATGGAACATCCCTTGTATCCGTCGGAACCTTTTGTGCGTGCGCTCAATCCCGATTTCAAACCCTATATTCCTCCGATGGAGGCGCGCCGGATGGGCTCGATATTGAAACGTGCCATAGCGGTTTCCGTGGAGGCTTTGCGGAATAGCGGTCTCGTGGTTTCCACCGACAATGCGGTTCCTTCGGTTGATGCGGTTATTACCGGTACAGGCTACGGCTGCATCGAAAACACGGAACTGTTTCTGGACCCTTTGTGCAGGGAGGGTGAAAACCTGCTGAAACCCACCTGCTTCATGCAATCCACCCATAACACCATCGGGGCGCAGATTGCCATCCGGACAGGGAACCACGGCTACAACATGACCTACGCCCACAAGCATATTTCCTTTGAGTCGGCGTTGTACGATGCATGGCTGCAGCTTAGGCTGAAAAAAATCGGTACAGCTTTGGTTGGCGGACACGATGAGATGACCCCTGTGTTTTTTGAAATACTTCGCAAAGGAGGCATTTTCGGCCAAGGCGCGGAGGTATGCGGGGAGGCGGCCACGGCTGTGGTGCTTGGCGGCGGAAAGGCGGTGGATTCCAAACAACGCCTTTGCCGGTTGGCGGGTATGCGCATCCTGTCCCATTTTGATACTGAAACACTAAACGTGGCCTTGCAGGGGCTGCTGGTTGGGGCAGGGCATACCGTGGATGATATTGACGCCGTGCTTTGCGGTGTCAGCGGCAACCCTTCCTCCGACACACTCTATCGGTCTGAAATCAGCCGGATGGTGGGGGAGAAGCCGCTGCTGCGCTACAAACATATTTTCGGGCAAAGTTTCACCGCTTCCGGATTGGGATTTTATGTGGCTGTCCAATGCCTGAAACGGGGTTTTATTCCTGATTTCCTATATGTTAATGAAAAAATGCAGCTGTCCGGAGCTCCCAAATGCCTGTTGTTGTACAACCGTGGGGACGGTCACAGCTGTTCACTGATATTGTTGGAGGCATGATGTGGCGTCTGTTTGCATTGGTGGCGGTTCAGACCGCCTTTTTGTCCGGCGGGCAGGTGTTCCTAAAACTGGCCATGGAAAAATTGGGCAGATTCGAGTGGTCATGGGCCTACTTCAAAACGGTGCTGACCGATTGGTGGCTGCTGGCCTGCGGCTTGAGTTTCGGCGTGGCCACGGTGCTGTGGCTCTATATACTGAAAAAATTCCCCTTCAACCAGGCCTACCCGTTGACCGCGCTGGCCTATGTCTTCGGCATGATTGCCGCCTGGCTCGTCTTCGGCGAGAATATCCCGTTTGTGCGCTGGATAGGTCTGGCGCTGGTAGTTCTGGGCTGCATGCTCATTATGAAATAGTGTCCCGTTTCAGTAAAGGAGATGACAATGCGCAAAAAAACAGGCGAAAAGAGGTCGGAGGATGAAATTGAGAAAAAGTTCAGAAGATTCGAGCTTATTTCCTTCTATGTGATTTCTTTTTTATTGATTGTGGGCGTATCCCTTTATATCAGGTTTACCGGTTTTTATGATTTTGATCTTGGCTACCATGACGAAGAGGGTGTCTGGAAGAGAGATCTATGGAAAAGAATTTATGACGGGCTGGTTTTTATCATTCCCATAGCCTGCGCCATCACCACCTGGTTTTTATTTGAGACAGGGGATGAAATGGCGGAGAACTTTTTCTACCGGTGGGAAAAAAGAAAGGCGCGGAAAAAAGGGGAGAAAGGATAATTGACACAAAAGCTTTTCATTGGAATCCTTTTGCCACAGCATACTGATGTGAAAAGGTTGTCAACTTGTTTGAGCACAGCTTTGCTGTGCGAGTTTTGACGTTCTTTGAACATCAGTGTGCTGTGATTTGGTTCTATTGGCTGTGATTTGATACATTGGCCTGTGATATGGCGCGGAGAATCATAAAGCGTGGAATTTTTAGTGTCCCGTTAAAATATTTATTGCCAATACGGCTTTTCGTATTCATATTTTGTGGATATTTGCAAATTTGTTAAATTGCGGCATGAGTATGAGAAAAACCTTTTTGTTCATCCTGTGTGTGGTTTCGTCACTTTCGCTTTCTGCGCAGTCGGGAGTGCTGCTTCCGGCGGACAAGGCGGGTGAGGTGATGCGGAAGCTGACCAGCGCCGCTTCGGAGATAAAAAGCCTGCAATGCAGCTTTATACAGACAAAAACTTCCACTTTGCTGGCGGAGGCCGCAGTTTCCAAAGGCAAAATGGCCTTCTGCTCACCCGACAGGCTGCGGTGGGAATATACGGAACCTTTATCCAATGTGCTGATTGTCCGTGGTGATTCGGTTTATATGAGCGGACATCAAGCTCGTGCGGGCAGTGCCGCCGAACGCATCCAAAAGGCCATCACCGGCATGGTGACAGGCATGGTGTCGGGACGCAAGCTGTTTGACGAGTCCCAATATGAGATCCAGCTGTTTGACGACGGCAGGAGATGGAGGGCGGAGATGCTGCCCAAAAGCCGTAGCATGAAGCGGATGTTTACGCGGCTGACCCTCTGTTTTGACAAGCAGTCGCAACGGGTTGTCGAGGTGAAGTTTGTGGAGGTGTGCGGTGACCAGACAACTATCCAGTTCAAGGAGGTGGTCTGTAACGCTCCTGTTGACCAAAGTTTGTTTTCCCATCATTGAAATTGACAGACGGATGAAGGTGTTGGGAGAGATGTTCTTGTTGGAAGGATGGCAAAACAGTGAGAAGGGTTTTCTTTGCCAGTTGCAGACCAATCCGGCGCATGAGGTGTACAAGGCCCATTTCCCCTCCCAACCGGTCACACCGGGAGTTTGCCTGTTGCAGCTTGCCGGAGAGCTGCTTTCCGAACATCTGCAGCGTCCGCTTTACCTGAAGGTTGTGAAAAACGCCAAATTCCTTACGCTCCTGATTCCCGAAGAGGGGAAGCGGGTTGTGTGTGAATATATTTCTGTGGAACAAGCTGAAACGGAATGCAAAACGCAAATGCTTGTCCGCGATGAAGAGACCGTTTATGCTAAATTTTCTCTGATTTTCCGCTATGAACAGTGCTGACAGACAGGCCATGACCAATAATATGTCGCTTTGTGTGCTGATACCCACCTATAACAATGGAAAAACATTGGGTCGGGTGCTGGAGGCCACATTGGCCCAATGTCCGCAGCTGCTGGTGGTCAATGACGGCAGCAGCGATGACACTGCCGACATTTTGGAGCGTTTCGCGGACCGGATTGTCACTGTTTCTTACGAAAAGAACAGGGGAAAGGGATATGCGTTGCGCAGGGGGCTGGAGGAGGCGGCGCGACTCGGTTTTACCCATGTGATAACCTTAGATTCTGACGGCCAGCATTTTCCGGAAGATATTCCACTGTTTGTGGAGGCGGCGCAGAACCATCCGGAGGCGCTGGTGGTCGGCATCCGCGATTTGCAGGCGGAGAACATGCCTGAGGGCAACAGTTTCGCCAACCGTTTCTCCAATTTCTGGTTCCATTTGCAAACCGGCATACAACTCCCTGACACCCAAACCGGTTATCGGCTCTATCCTTTACGTGGCCTGCCCTCTTTGCGTTGTCTTGGAAACCGTTACGGTGCGGAACTGATGCTGCTTGTCAGGGCAGCCTGGAAAAGGGTTCCTTTGCTGCCGGTTGCGGTACGGGTGCATTATCCGCCGAAAGGGGAGCGGGTCTCCCATTTCAAACCCTTCGCCGATTTTTTCCGGATCAGTTTGCTGAATGCCGGTCTGACCCTGACAGCGTTATTGTTCGTGTGGCCGGTGAAGTTTTTCCGAAAAATTGGAGGGCGGCATGACTGATTTTTTCCTCTCCCTCCATGACCGGCTCTCCAAACGCAGGGTGCTTGCCCTGCTGTTGCTTTTGGGCTGTGTCGCCGGATGCCTGCTGCTGGGGCTTCGATTGAACTACAAGGAGAATGTTGCGGATTTTCTGCCGCAGGATGAGGAAAGCAAAAAATACACCTCCATTTACAATGATTTGGGCGATAACGGGCGGATTACACTGATTTTCCGTCCGGATGGCAATTTGGCGCAGGAGGAGCGCAAGGATGCTTTGATGGATGCCTTGGAACTGTTTGAGGCCAAATGGGCGGAAACCGATGCGGCGGAGCCGTTGGACGCTGCTCTGACCTGCCGCGTTGAGGATGCGGCGGTGTTTGCCTCCATGGATTATTTGTGGAACCATATCGCCTTGTTTTTAAGGCCGGAGGATTATCTGCGCATGGATTCGCTTCTGGCGTTGCCCGGTTATGTGGAGAGCTGTCTGCAAAATGTGAAGAGGATGGTCTCATTTCCGATGGCCAGTGTTGCGCGGGAGGCGGTGGTCCGGGATCCGCTCAATTTATACGCACCTGTATTGCAGCGTATTTCTGCATTGAATGTTTCGGAACAGTATGAGGTGGAGGAGGATTACCTGTTTGACCGCGAAGGGAACGCCTACGCCTTTGTCCATACGCCATGGCCTACCAGTGATACTAAACATAACGCGCTTTTGGCCAAGCGGTTGGAAAAAGTGATGGATTTGACCATGCAGGAAATGGAGGGTGTGCGCATTTCGGCGGTCGGGGCATCGCTGATTGCAGTCACCAACGCCACACAGATTAAAAAGGACAGCCTCTTTTCTATGGTGATAGCCATTGTGCTGATTATTGGCGTGTTGTGGGTTGCCATGGGACGTAAGCGCAATATTCTGTGGATAGCCGCCTCTGTGCTATTCGGCTGGCTGTTCGCATTGGGTCTCATTGCTTTGTTAAAACCTGACATCTCCATTATTGTCGTCGGTATAGGTTCTGTGCTGGTCGGAATTGCGGTGAACTATCCGCTCCATTTTCTGGACCACATCCGCGAGCATCCTGACCGCAGGGCGGCGTTGAAGGAGATGGCGGAGCCTCTGGTGACCGGCAACATCACCACTGTGAGCGCCTTTGCCTGCCTGGTGTTTGTCAAGGCGGAGGCAATGCGGGATTTGGGGCTCTTCGGAGCTTTACTTCTGGTAGGCTGCATTTTGTTTGTGATGGTTTTCCTGCCGTTGTATGCCAAGTCCGGTGTTCGCAGGCCGGTGAACCGTCCGGAAGGGGAAATGCTCACTGCTGTTTCGCGAAAGCAGCCGAAATGGGCGGTTGCGCTGCTGCTGCCGATTTTGGCTTTGACCTGTCTGTTGGCATGGTTCAGCACCCGAACCTCTTTTGACAGCGACCTGCACAACATCAATTATATGACCGCGCAACAGCGTGATGATTTGGCCCTGTTGGGGCAGTCGGTGTCCGGAGAAGGAGAGGGGAGCCTGGTATATGTGGCGGTTGAGGCGGCAGATTTGGAAAAGGCGTTGCAGTGTAGCGAACAGGTTTGGGACAGCCTCGGCACTCTTTTTGCCGGAAGCTCAAAAGTTTCAGGCGTACAGTATATTTTGCCCTCAATGCAGCGGCAGCGGCAGGCGTTGGAGCAATGGCAGGTATTCCAGCAGCGGCACGGCGGTTTGGCCTCCGAAGTGGAGCGGCAGGCGTTGAAGGCGGGTTTCACGCAACAGGCTTTCCGCTCGTTTGTCGAAAGTCTTCGGGCTGTGTATGAGCCGGTTCCCGTGGAGGAGATGGGGCCGTTGATGGAACTTTGCAGCCCTTATATTCTGCACCGTGCCGATAGTCTTTGTATAGTCAGTTTCGTGCGTGTGGCGGATAAGGACAGGGAAAATGTCAAAAGTGCTGTAAATGGCTTTCGGCAGCCGGAACTGTTCGCCTTTGACGCCTCCAATTTGGGAAACAATCTGGTCAATGCGCTCAACCATGATTTCAACTACATCCTGTATGTGTGCGGATTTGTGGTGTTCTTTTTCCTCTGGCTCTCATTGGGAAGAGTTGAGTTGGCGCTGCTCTCATTTTTGCCGCTCACGGTTGGTTGGCTCTGGATTTTGGGACTGATGGACATTTTTGCGGTGAAATTCAACATTGTCAATATTATTTTGGCTACCTTCATATTCGGTCAGGGGGACGATTATACCATTTTCATTACCGAGGGGCTGATGTACGAATATGCCTACGGCAAAAAAAGGCTGCGTTCCTACCGGCGCAGCGTTGTCATTTCCGCCCTGCTGATGTTTATCGGTATCGGCACGCTGATTTTCGCCAAACATCCGGCCATGCGTTCCTTGGCGGAGGTGGCGGTCATAGGGATGGCCTGTGTGGTGCTGATGGCCTGCTACCTGCCACCTCTCATCTACCGTTGGATGGTGTACCGGAAAGGGTACCTGCGTCAGGTGCCGGTCACGTTGAAAAGGCTGGCTTATACCTTTGTAAGTCTGTTGGTCTTTTTTGTGGCCGCTTTTGTGGTGGTGACACCTTTTACCTTGTTTTACAGAATAATAGGAAAAGATAGCGAGCGCAAGCGTTTATGGTTTCACCGTATGGTCCGCTGGTGGGTGAAGGCGGCGGTCAGATGTTTGCCCGGTGTGCGTTTCCGGTTGGAAAATCCGTTGCAGGAAACCTTTGAAAAACCGGCGGTCATTGTGGCCAACCACCAGTCCCATCTTGATTTGCTCTGTGTTTTGATGCTGCATCCGAAAATTGTGATCATGACCAACGACTGGGTGTGGCGCAACCCGATATACGGTCTGATTATACGTTATGCCGAATTTTATCCCGTAAGCAACGGATATGACCATAATTTCCCGAAACTGCAGCAGCTGGTGCGACGCGGCTATTCGGTGATGGTTTTCCCGGAAGGCACCCGTTCGACCGACGGGAAGGTGGGGCGTTTCCACAAAGGGGCGTTCCAGCTGGCGCAGCAGTTGGGGGTGGATTTGCTTCCGGTGCTGATTCAGGGGGCGGAGCATGTGATGCCCAAAAAGGACCTGCTGCTGCGGGAGGGTTCCGTCACGGTGCGTGTAGGGGAGCGTGTCCCTGCATTGTCGCTGCGCGAAAAGGATCCGAGAGAGACCGCCTCCATAGTCCGCCAATATGTGGTGGAACAGCTTTCGGCACTGCGCCGCGAAAAGGAGGATGCCGCCTATTTTGCCTATATGGTCCGTCACCAGTACCTGTACAAAGGCCGTCAGGTGGCGCGCAAATGCCGTAAAATGCTGGCCTCTTTGTCGGATTTGCGGGCGGACAACATTATGTTGGGGCAGGGCGAGCAGCCGTTGTTGTGGGCATTGTCCCATCCGGATGAAGAATTCAGTTATACTTTTGAGGATGAGGATGATTTCCTGCTTGCGAAAAACTGCGCCATTCTGCCGGACAACCTGCATTATTTTTTGAAAAGCCATACGGATACCCTTATTATGGGCGGAGGTCTCGGCGGACTGCTGACGGGTGCCTTGCTGGCCAAATCCGGCCAAAAGGTGACAGTTTTGGAGAAGAACTCTGTAATTGGCGGCGGTCTGCAGTGTTTCCGGCGCGGTGATGCGCTTTTCCCGACTGGCATGCATGTTTTCGGCGGTTTCCAGAAAGGTGGGCAGATGCATCGCATTTTTGACTATTTGGGATTGCTTGGGCAATTGGATATACGCCATACGGATGATGATGCCTTTGATGAAGTGGTGGATCTCCGGACGGGGGAGCATTTTTGTTTCCCGAAAGGCCGTGCGGCCTATACTGATTACCTGTGCCGTCTGTTCCCGCATGAGCGTGAGGGTATTGTGGCCTATGTGGAGGCCCTGTACCGTTTGTCGGAAGAGGAGGATCTTTTTTATTTCAGAAAAAGTGCAGTATCGGCCATTTCCCATAGTGAAGAATTTTATCATCCTGTGGGTAAGTTTATTGCGAACTATATTAAGGATGAAAAACTGCAGTCCCTGCTTTCCTATGCGGCTCCGCTGTATGCGGGTGTCAGTGAGGAGACTCCGGCCTATATACATGCTTTGGTCCATATTCTCCATATTGAAGGTTCTTCCTATTTTGCCAAAGGCAGTCAGGAACTTGCGGACAAATTGGCTGACATTGTCAAACGTGGGGGCGGCCAAGTGCTGACCGGGGAGGAGGTGACACGTATAGAGGTGGAGAACCATCAGGTGAAATGGGTGAAATCCAGTTCCGGAGCCTGCCACACGGCCGACAATTATGTTTCCGACCTGCATCCCTGCCTGCTGTTGCAGCTGGTTTCCGAAAACGCCTTTCCGCCCTCTTTCAAGGATAGGATTGTCAATGCGCCCGAAACCTATTCCGCCTTCAAACTCTATATCCGTTTCAAGCCTCACAGTTTCAAGCATGTGAATCATCCGGTTTACGGAAACAGGGACGGTTCTGCATGGCAGTTGTCGCAGGTGCCTATGGAACAGTGGCCCAAAGGGTTGATGTGTATGACAAGTCCCGATGAGGAGGGAGATTATGCCAAAATTATGACTGTGGTCGCCCCTATGGATTACGATTGGACACGGCAATGGGAAGGGACGGTTGTCAACCGCCGTGGAGAATCCTATCTGGAATGGAAAAATGAACGGATGAAGCAGATGCTCTCTTTCTTGGAGGAACTGTTTCCGGGCATTGGCGAAACCATTGACATCACCTATGCCTCATCCCCCTTGACTTTGCGCGATTATTTGGGTAACCGCAGGGGCTCGATGTATGGGCTTCATATAGATGGGAACCACTATCTGCAGACACAGCTGTTTGTTCAGACCAAAGTGAAGAATTTGTATTTGACAGGCCAGAACACCAACCTGCACGGAATGTGCGGAGTTGCGCTGACCGCCATAGCCACTGTCTGCATTTTGTTGCAGCGGACGGAGATTGTTGATGAGATAAGAAGGAGGGGGTAAGAGTTCAAGAAGTTCAAGAGTTTAAGAGGTTTAAGAGTTTAAGGGGTTTAAGAGGTTGTAGGGCCGTCGCGTGCGGCGGCTATTTTGAAGGGTAAAAGGGTTTAAGAGGTTTTAAAAAAATAAATGTGCGTTCTGAATGTGTGAATGTTTGAAAATTTATTATTTTTGCATTTTTTTGAGAAGGAAATAAAATGGACAGAATAAAGCTGAAACTGATATATCCCAAGTGGCAGAAGCTGAAAGGTCAGACCACCTTCAACCTGCCTCCTCACGGGCCGGTGGCGTTTGCGGCCACTCTGCCGGAATATGTGGATGTCTCCTTTACGGATGAGAATGTGGAGGAAATCAATTTTGACGAACCCTGTGACGTGGTTGCGCTCAGCATGATGCTCAGCACGCAGGTGAAGCGGGGCTGGGCCATCGCCGAGGAATACCACCGGCGCGGCATCCAGGTTATGGCAGGCGGTATTTCCACCATGCTTCATGCCGAGGAAACGGTGAACCATGTGGACAGCGTGTTTCTTGGTGAATCGGAAGGCCGTCAGGAACAGGTGTTTGAGGATTGGAAAAAGGGTTGCCTGAAAAAGGTGTACAACTATATGGGGCAGCAGCCTCCGATTGAATCGGTGGGTCCCTGCCGCCGTGACCTTTACAAACGTGAACTATACAACCACAAGGGGGTGCAGATGGTGGACCTGTTCCATGCCTCGCGCGGATGCCGTTTCAGCTGCTATCCCTGCGCGGTCTCCTAT
>CAJOQK010000074.1 GCA_905236885.1 uncultured Bacteroidales bacterium | reverse complement strand
TGCAAGTTGAGCGCAATTGAGCTTGCTCAAATTGCCGAAACGCAGCTTGGTTTATCCAACATTACAATTTTTTTGTTTACAACAGCTATCCAAATTTCAGGGGCCATTATAGTTCCAATTGAGCCGATAATTGGAGAAAAATGGCTTTGAAACAATTCTGAAATTTTTTTTGGTCTGTGTGGAATTCGTAAGTAAATTTTATGGATATTTGCAGCGAAATTTTACAGCGGTAAATTTTACGGCCATAAAATAATAAGGATATGAAAAAGTTTTATAATAGAGAACAGGAAATGAAACAGTTGCATGAAATGCAACGTCAGTCATACGAAGACTACAGCAGGTTTGTAGTGCTGACAGGCCGAAGACGTGTGGGTAAAACAAGCCTGGTGTATCGGCTGATGGATGAGACAAAGGAGACGGCTCCGGGCTTGTACTTCTTTGTAGGTCGCAAGGCAGAGGCCACGTTGCTGAGCAATTTCTGCGAGGAAGTGCGCGAAAAATTGGGCGAGTATGTGCCGGAAGGTGTCACAAGTTTCCGCAGCCTGATGCAACTGCTGCTGGAGATTGGGAAGCGGCGCCGGTTCACTCTGTTCATAGATGAGTTTCAGGAGTTTGACAACGTGAATCCGGAGGTGTTCAGCGATATGCAGGAGTTGTGGGACAAGTATAAAAAGAAAACGAATGTATGCCTGATCGTTTCAGGCAGCATCTTCAGGATGATGGAGAAGATATTCAAGGACGAGGGGCAGCCGCTGTTCGGCCGTGATGACTGCACAATCAAACTGCAGCCATTCACGACGGCAACCATGCGGGAGATTCTGGGCGACTACAAGGCGGACTATACGAACGAGGATTTGCTGGCGTTATGGACCATCACAGGCGGAGTGGCCCGTTACATAGAGGTGCTGATGAACAACCGTTGTACGAGCGTGAATCAGATGCTGCATTATGTGTGCATGAGCGGCGACAGTTTCTTTATGGACGAAGGACGTTCGGTGTTGGTTCAGGAGTTTGGCAAACAGTATGGCACCTATTTCAGCATATTGGATCAGATAGCGCACGGTGATGTGACACAAAATGAGATTGAAGCTGCTTTGGCCATGAAAAGCCTTGGCGGACAGTTGAAAATGCTGGAAGAGAAGTATGGTATTGTGCAGAAGAAACGTCCTGTGGGTGCGAAGGAAGGCAGCCAGACAGTGCGTTACGGGATCCAGGACAATTTCTTCCGTTTCTGGTTCCGGTATATCCACCGTTACAGTTCGCTGATAGAGATTCAGAATCTGCCGGCTCTGGAACAGGTCATGGTGAGTGACTACACGACTTTTTCAGGCATTGCATTGGAGCGCTGGTTCCGGCAGAAGATGATGGAGAGCTGCCGTTACAGGGTGATTGGCGGCTGGTGGCAGGGCGGTGGAAAAAACGCTAAAGGCAACAATGACGATTTCGAGATTGACATCGTGGCAGAGACACTGGACGGCAGTGTCGAGGCTTATGAGGTGAAACGTAACCCACAGAAGTACAATCCGGCACGGCTGCGGGAAAAAGTGGGGATGATGCAACGTCACCTGTATCGCGGCCAAGAGGTGAAGATGTTTGGGTTGAGCATGGAGGAGATGTGATTGCCCCTGAACCAAACCAACAAATGCTTTTCCAAACCTGGCCGGAGAATGCGCAAATCGGCTCAAAATACGTGGTGATTTTGCATTTTTTAGTTCATGTTGAGCCGATAATAGGAGAAAAATGATTACTTTTGCACCGGTTTCACCAACATGGCACACCAAAATTGACATATCTCATATATCCGTCCGCATTGAAAAACACTTCCATTTCATTATAAGGAATGTCGTTATTCTTCAAAGTGACAACATATCCCTCTCTTGAATCATCCCCATACAAAAGCCCGCTTACGCGTTGTATGGCCTCCTCATCCACAGAATGTCTGATTATGAATTCTTTCAAAGAACAATTTGCATTGTATCTCTCATTATTGAAATAAACATCCGCTTGAATCCGGTAAAAATCAACGGTTCTCAATTGAACAGAATCGTGATGTTTGAAATAGCCAGTTCCATCATTATAGAATAAAAATGCAACCGTGTCCTCCTGATAGGTTACCCATTCATTGTTCACCCATTTTTTTCTTGGTAACTTCAAGTTTGTTACTTTCTTAGGATTTCCTTTCACCTTAACCAACGAATCATACGTTCCCACCATCATCAGGTCAACCGATGTATGAGATGCTCCTTCATTCATTAAAGCAACATTTCTTCCGTTTGAACAGGAAAAAAGGATTACAGATGCTGCCACGCTGAAAACAAGCGAAACCAGAACTGACTTTTTCATATCATTCTCTGTTTATGTTGTTTATTACTATATCCAATCTGACATTTTGAAGAGCAGTCTCTTCAGCCGATGACGCATATTGGTTTTATTGCAAAACGTGAAATTGAAAAGATTATTGTGTGTAAACTGTCTTTTTCTGCATAAAGCATACGTTTTTTGTACTCGGAATTTGAGGCTAATATAGCATATGCAAAAGTAGCACTTTTTATTATTTGGCATCATATATGACTATTGACTCAATTTTAACGTCATCTGGTATATCAAGAAGGCTGGAAACCCCGTAAAATAAAGAGGGATGATTTGATATATCCAAAAGGAGATGTATTTCGGAATGTTCTTTTAAATCTAATAACAACTCCCCGTCAGGGGACACTGGAATATTATCGCTTATCAATTCTTTAATATTCCCCACGAATTGTCCCACATATATTTTGTCTTCTCTGATTCTATCAGAACAAACAGTCACTCTTGAAACTTTATTTACAGTAACCCAATCAGTTTCAACTAAAATAATCAAACTGTCATTATTTGAAAATTTAATGCCTTTCCAACTAACACCCGTTTCCTCTTCATCTTCAATTAGTATTTTTTCCGCTTTATATGGAAAAATATCAGGCAAAGAATCAATATTCTGATTCAATAATACTATTAAGTCGCTTATCTTCAATGAACTGTTTTTCACATATATGTCTTCTTGAATCTCTTCCGTTTTTTCGGATGCATGATGATTGTTTCGAGGAAAGCGACAGCTAACGCTTGTTATTAGAGACAGAACTACATAAAAATAAACCAAGTATGTTTTTACCATGCTGAAAACAAGCGAAACCAGAACTGAGTTTTTCATATCACTCTCTGTTAATGTTGTTTATTACTATATCCAATCTGACATTTTGAAGAGCAGTCTCTTCAGCCGATGACGCATATTGGGGTTCATTTGCTTTTCATTTAATGCAAACATAGCAATCACTCTACTTTGAACAACTCGTCTTTCAAATAGCTGTACACGTAACCCGGTGACTGGAAGTAAAGTCCCGTTTTGGGATTGTTAAGCTTTTCAAACAACAGGGAATTATAAACCGCATCAAAAGCCTCCTGCATGGAGAAGTCATGTTCCTCCATCAGTCTGGATATCATTTCTTTCACGATATCCTCTTTCATGTTCTGATATTCCGCTTGCGATACATTCATATCTTTATCAACTGATTGATGGCTCTTTGCGTACAAAAAGCATATTGAAACGTAATTCCTTTGATGTACTGAATGCGACGGGTAAATTCGTCAAAACTGATATAGCCCTGCCTGTAACGGGTGATTTGGGCACCAATACGGTCATTGGCAATCGGCCCGTAAACAATGTCATAATCATGCAGTGTGCGTCCATTAGGTTCGGAGCGGTGTTCATATACAAAATGAGCCCATTCTTCTGAATAATCATCAAAACGTTTGAATGGCAATTGCTTCAAAAGGGTTTCGTCAAACTCAAAAACATTTACGACAGGCTCTGTTTCCGCAAATTCCGCTTTGAACTGCGCCATTTCCATCGCCTGTTCATAGTTGTCAGAAAGGTAGAATGCCTTTCCAAAGTCCTTGTTCGGTTTGGATTTGGCAAGGTCTACGCGCTCAATGTTGACGGTGGAACCATGGTAGAGGCGTATCACAAGGCACCTCCCTTCCGTTGGCAGTAGGCTTGGATGGTCTGCATGTTATCCTCCATGGATAGGGTGTGCATGATGTTGTAATGCCTTTCGCAAAGCGCCATCGCACCATATTGCCTGAGATAGTTATAGGCCTGGCTTTCGGACACATGGCATCTGGCAGCAAATTCCGAGACCAGCAGAATTAGATATTCGATTTTGTCAATGACAGATTTGGACATTCCTATTTGATTTATGACATTGTAACGCACGAAAATGCTTTTTATTGCATCTTGCGTACGTTTTTTTTGGACCGCAGCACGCTATTCCACAAAAATCTCCATCCGCGTGTTCCGAGCAAAGTAATAGCGGTCCTTCACCTCACTGCAATAGACGGGATTGCTGTCTTCCCTGCTGACGATATAATAATTCTTCAAAGTCGTTTTTTTCTCCAAAATTTCTTTTAAACGTATGCACAATTTTTTTGAAGCATATTCATTAGCAGCGGGACCATAAAAGCAATTGATCTCTATCCGCAACCTGTTGGTGTCATTGATGGCAAGGAAAGCGACCAGACTGTCTATCCGCTCTTCATTTATAAAATAATATCCACCTGTCATTTGATGATGCGGAATGTTCAGTATCACAATGGACTTCTTAGGAAGTGCTTCCCGCTCCGTAGGATAGCCATAGTGCACAAGCTGGGAATAACCCTCCAGCCCCAAAAAGGCCAACAGCAAAAGGATGAAAAACTTTTTCATATCACTCTCTGTTTATGTTGTTATTTACAAATGCAAAATTAGTCAAATATCTGATGCCATTCCCTGTTTTGAAAAAAATTTTTATACCCTCCCCTGCCATTCATGTTGGGATTTTTTGTACATTTGCAGTTTGAATTGTTAAAACCACACGGTTGCATTTGTAAAACGGATGCGGCGGTTTAAAATGGAGTTTATGTTTGAAATTCTTAAAAAGAAAGTTTTTGCGGCTGACACCTATCTGTTTGAAGTAAATGCCCCGCACATTGCCGGCTCCGCCCTGCCCGGCCAGTTCCTCATTGTGAAAATGACCCCGGAAGCGGAACGGATTCCTTTGACCATCAGCGATTATGATAGGGAGAAACAAACCATCACCATTGTTTTCAAAGCCATCGGCGAATCCACGCGGAAAATGGCGGAAATGGAGGTAGGCGACTGCTTTGCGGATGTGGCCGGACCTTTGGGAAGACCCTCGGAAATGACCCAACTTCCGCTACAGGAGTTGAAAAAACGCAAATACATCTTTATGGGGGGCGGCGTCGGCATTGCACCCATCTACCCGCAGGTGAAATGGCTGCACGAACAGGGTGTGGAGGCCGACTGCATAATAGGCGCCAGAACCAAGGAGCTGATTATTTTTGAAGAGGAGCTGCAAAGCGTCTGCCACCTGCACACCTGCAGCGACGACGGTTCCACCGGTTACAAGGGGGTTGTGACCGACCTGCTCCGGGAATTGGTAAAAAAAGGCAACCATTATGACGAACTGGTGGCCATCGGGCCGCTCATCATGATGAAATATGCTGCCATCACCGCCAAGGAGCTGATCATACCCTGCACAGTCTCACTCAACTCCATCATGGTGGACGGCACCGGCATGTGCGGTGCCTGCCGCGTGACCGTGGAGGGGAAGACCCGCTTCACCTGCGTGGACGGACCGGAATTTCCCGGAGACAAGGTGGATTTTGACGAAGCGATGCTGCGCCAGAAGATGTACGACAATGTGGAGACCCGCAAGCAGCTGGAGGCCGAAGAGCGAAAAGAGGGGCACCGCTGCCACATCGGAGGCATTTCCGAAGAGGGCTTTGACAAAAAGAAAAGGGTTCCCATTGCAGAGCAAAAGCCAGAAATCCGCGCCCGCAACTTCCAGGAGGTCTGCCTAGGATACAGTGCGGACGAGGCGATGCTGGAGGCACGCCGCTGTTTGAACTGCAAAAAGCCGCAATGTGTGGAGGGATGTCCCGTCAACATACAAATTCCCGATTTCATCCAACAGATTGCCATCGGCAAATTCAAGGAGGCGGCACAAATCATAGACAAGGATTCTGCCCTGCCAGCCGTTTGCGGACGGGTATGCCCCCAGGAGACCCAATGCGAGGGCCGCTGTGTGCTGGGCAAAAAGTTCGAACCGGTCGCCATAGGCAAACTGGAACGCTTTATCGGCGACTGGAGCCGTGAGAACAATGTTTCGTTCAGCAACAAGGCGGCTGCAAACGGACACAAGGTGGCCGTGGTGGGCAGCGGACCTGCAGGCATCACCTGCGCAAAGGAGCTGCTGATGAAAGGCTACGATGTCACAGTATACGAAGCGCTGCACGAATATGGAGGCGTGCTGGCCTACGGCATTCCTTCCTTCCGTCTTCCCAAGGAGACGGTGGTGAGGCACGAAATAGACAATGTTGCCCAACTGGGCGCACATTTTGTGAAGGATGTGGTGGTGGGACGCAGCTTCACCATTGACGACCTGCTGGACAAAATGGGATTTGAAGCAGTGTTTGTCGGATCTGGTGCAGGCTTCCCGAAATTCATGGGCATTCCCGGGGAGAATTTGTGCGGGGTGGTTTCCGCCAACGAATTCCTCACGCGCAACAACCTGCTCAATGCCTATAGGGAGGGTTTTGACACCCCCAACTACGTGGGGCGCAAAGTAACCGTGGTGGGCGGCGGCAATGTCGCCATGGATGCGGCCCGGACCGCACTGCGGCTCGGCGCGGAGGTGCACATTGTCTACCGGCGTTCCGAAAAGGAGCTGCCCGCCCGCGTGGAAGAGGTGCATCATGCCAAGGAGGAGGGCATCTGCTTTGACCTGCTTTGCAACCCCGTGGCCATTCTGGGCGATGAAAAAGGCTGGATCAGGGCGGTCCGCTGCGTCAGGATGGAACTGGGAGAACCGGATGAATCCGGAAGAAGAAGTCCGGTGGAAATTCCCGGCTCAGAATTCGAGCTGGCTTCCGACATGCTCATCATGTCATTAGGCACCTCCCCCAACCCATTGATCGGCAGCACCACCCAAGGTTTGGAGCTCAACAAATGGGGCTGCATTGTGGCAGATGAGAACGGAGCCACCTCGCGCCCCGGCGTTTTTGCAGGCGGTGATGCCGTCAGCGGAGCCGCCACGGTGATTTTAGCCATGGGTGCCGGAAAGAAGGCGGCAAAGGCCATTGATGACTACCTGACCAAGTAAGGGACAAAGGTACTGACCCTGCTCATTCACTTTGTAAAAAAAAGAGGACTTCAATAAAATCCTCTTTTTTTTATAGGTGACTTCTAAGAGAGCCAACGCCTATTGGATTGCATCCTGTTTTTTCCTGTAGCGGTAGCTGACCGTGGCAAACACGATGATTACAGGTATAAAAAAGTAGATGTAGCCTTCGATGCATTCGATGACCAGCATGGTGACAGCTCCGACGCCAATGAGGAAACAGATGGCTGCCAGCAGGCAACGCACCACATTGTGAGTGCGGACAATGTCAACCACAAACTTGATGAGGGTCAGCAGCAGAATCAGCAGCAGGTAGGAGAGCATGATCCACACACCGGCGATAGGCGCGAATTCGTCAACCACACCTGCGACCGTGGCTCCAAAAAGCATCACGAAGAAAAATATCTGCCACTCCCGCCATTGCTTCTCTTCCATGCCCATGCTGTCGCACAGATGGGCCAGCAGCTGCATCAGTCCTGACTTGAAGAAATAGACGGTATAGGTGAGCAGCACCACCCCGATGACAGACCATACGACACCGACAATGCTGCGCTGGCAGAACCAGCCGATGCAGATCTCTTCGCGCCGCAGCTGATAGTCCTCAAACAGCGGCAGGTCGTCCGAAAAGCAATAATAGTAGGTGGCCACGACGGCCACACCCGCCAGAGTGTAAAGCAGAGGATAAAGTGAGCGCCGTTCCTTATAGTGTATATGATGGGTGGTTATATGCATTCCTATGGCCAGCAGCAGAAGAAGAACCGGAATCACAATCGGGTGAAGGCCCAATGGGTTGCCATGGTGCAGGCCTAGCAATTCTGGAATGTTTGTCATCGGCGCATTGGTGTTGATGTAGTCTGAAAGTGATTGTAAGAACATGATGTTTTTGTTTTATGGTATTAATATTTGATTGTGCAACAGTAGTCCGAACGGACAGACCTATATGTGAGTGATGTATCTATCTTTCCAATGTAATACTTAAAAATCAATCCGTTTCGGGGATTTGAAATCGTTTTATCCATGGTATCCAACAAAATGACACCATAATTTTTTTCAAGATTTCCTATAAATGATATTTCATCTGAAGAATCCATGATGGGGATGACCCAGCAATAGTTTAATAATTTGCCTTTACCATCTACACCTTCATATTCAACCAATAAAGTTGTATCTTCCTTTTGGAAAACGTAAATATTCATGTCAATGCCTTTTTCACGGTCAACTCCCATCTCGTAAATATCGTCTTCCGTCAGCAAAGTGTCAGGTGAAAAAACAGAAAAGAAATGTTCCTCTTGCGAAGCATGACGATTGCATGATAACAAGACACAAAAAATAATCAAAAACAAAGAGCTCTTTTTCATAATGTAACTGTTTGAACGAACAACTTATTCATTTAAATTATCAGGCACATGGTATATCTCAATTATAACAACTGTAAGCACATTAAATCAAAAACATTTCATGGCATGGGATCATAGCCGCTGCCTCCACCTGGACGGCAGGACAAAATCCTTTTCAATGTCAGCCAGCCTCCCTTGAAAGGGCCATATTTGCGGATGGCTTCTACGCCATAGGCCGAACAGGAGGGCGTATAGCGACAGACAGAAGGCAGATAGGGTGAGATGCAACGCTGGTAGATACGGATCAGCAAAATGAAGAGATTACCCAGCATTTTGCCCAGCCATTGCAGGGATATGCGCAACGCCTTGGCCATCCCCCACCCGACTCGAGCAATCAAACCCGTTTTCCGTACCGCCTGATCCTGCATTTTTTCCAAAGCCTACTCCAGATTAAACAAACCCTTGTATTTGCCCTGCATACCCTTGTAAAAGGCGACAATCTGTTCAAAATCCTTCTCATAATCGCCTGTGCACTGCATCAGCGGACCGATGCCTGCCCTGCGGGTTTTCCAGTCAATATAGGAGAGAAAGATTGGCACCTGCGCTGCCTGCGCAATGTAATAGAAGCCCCTTTTCCAATTGGTCACCAGTTTCCGCGTCCCCTCCGGCGCAATCATCAAAGTCAACCTTTCCGACTGCCGGATGGTCTGCGCCATAATTTTCGGCAGCCGCACCGCCGACGCACGATCCACCGGAATGGCTCCGTAATGCCTCAACACCGGCCCTAACGGGAAAAAGAAAAGTTCCTTCTTCACCATGATATTTGGTTTCAGTTCCAAACAAATCAGCACCAGACGGCCTATCACGAAATCCCACATGCTGGTATGCGGAGCGAACACCATCACGCATTTCTCCGCCCCTGGAGGAACATTGTAATCCACCTGAAAATGAAAAACTTTCTCAAGCAAAAAACGTTGGAAGCGATGTTTTGGACGAGACATATCTGAAAAACTTTACGATTAAACAACTTACATTTTTCAAAAAATCCTAACCCTAAAAAAGAAAGGAGGCAACAGCTGTCACCTCCCTTTCATTTATCTTCTGACTAATGATTACTTGATGGCAGCCATGAAATCACTGTTATCCCTATACTGATAGAACTCCACGTCCTTGGCGGCACGGGCTTTCAAAGAGGAATCCTCCTTGCAGGCTTTTTTCAGGTTGTCGATCACCATATCCGTATTTTTGGTACGGGCGCCCACCACTGCAAGCAGGTAATAGTCTTCGCCAGTCTTTTTTTCTATGCAGTCCAAAGCACTCTTTGCGGCGGCGAAATCCTTCTTGATAATGTAGCTCAACGCCACATTGTAGTCGCATTTGGTATTTTTCAGCTGCTGGGCAGCTTTATCATAGTCACCGTTCTTCAGGCTGATAACACCCAAATTATAGCTTTCGTCCACACCGGCAGCCTGAGCCTTTTCAAAATAATCGGCAGCAGCCTTGAAATCGCCATCCATCATGGCCAGGACACCCGAATTGTTCAACACCTTACCATCCTTCTCTTCCAGCTGACGGGCTTTTTCCAACAGTTTTTTGGCATCATCCCATTGTCCCAAGGCAGCCTTCACACAGGCCATATTGTTGTAGGTCCTGTAATCATCGGGGAAGAGTTCCATCGCCTTTTCACAAATGGCAGCCTTAGTTTTCAAATCCTTGGCCATTGAAGCGGCATAAAGCAGCTCATTGCAGCCCAACGTGTCAGGCTTGTTTACCGCATAGTCAGCAATCTGAGCGTCAGTCATGGCCTCCTCAGTACAAATCACATTGATATATGCGCGGCGCAAACCGGGCAGAATGTTATTGTCAATCTCGTCATACATGGCGATCATATTGCGAATTTGCTGCTCACGCTGGTCAGGATTGGATTGGGATTTGATTACATTCACAATCTGAGCCTTATCCTTGATGTTTGACTGTTGCACCGCTGCAATGAAACCGTCCCAGTCCTCGCCTTTGTCAGCACCTTTCACCTCAAAGTTCCCTCTGAGGCTCTTTTCGCTCACCTTTTCCTTTTTGGCTTTATTTTTAATGTATTTGTTATATTCGCTCTGGAACCATTTCTGAGCCACCTTGGAACGGTTGCTCGCCAGTTCCGAGTTACGTTTCAGTTCTCCCTCCGGAGAGGCCCAACCGGTAATCTCCACCGATTTCACCTGTTTGTATTTGCTGATGAAAGGCATAATATCAGCCAAAGCCTCCTTATTTTTGGAATCCTTGTTCATCGGCAGGCTCCAGTTAAGATTATCCTTGTTCAGTTCGAAATAGATGGCCGCACTTTTCGTCACCTCCTTTGGTCCCTTGTACTGGTGATCACTGTTCATCATCTCCGTTTTTCCTTGGGAACCGGACTCCGACATTTCAGGAGCGCACTTTACCCGGTCAGCCGTGGTGATGGTTCCAACCCCCATCTGCACACTGTTCAGGTCGGCCTGCTTGTTTTTCAAGTAAGCGGTAGGCGTACCAGAAACCGTGCAGTTCTCATACGTAGGACTGTAAGGAACCTCCTGCGTTACAGAGAAGGAACCTCCATTTTTGTAGGATATGACCTTGCCGTCACCTTGAGCCTTTTCGCCCTTCAGGTTGACTGGAGCCAAAGCAACGCTTCCGCCATCAGGCGTTTGTATGGTAGGCACTATGGTCATGGTTGCCTTTTTGCGGAAATATTTGGGAGGAAACGTGCCTTTTACCTCCACATTCATCTTCCCTGCATACACCTCCATCGGGTCGGGATTGACGGAATAGGTTACAGTGTCCTGTTTTTTAACCATTTTGTTCAGCCCGCAACCTGCAAAAAGCATACACGCTAGCAAGCATACCGAAAAATATTTTACTGTCTTCATGTTGATGTTGATTAATTGTTATTCTTTGTTGCTGTTTTTATAATCATGTTTCACATAGGCAATGTCATCCTTCACCACAAAACTGAGAGGGAAGAGTGCCTCTATCTCTTTCAGAAAACCGAAAGCCTCAGCCCTTGTCCGGAAATCACCCACCCTAACCCTGAAATTGGGTTCCTTGAAGGAGATATAGGCATTTACCTTGGGATATTTTGAGGAGAAATCACTTTTCACCTTGAAAGCCTGTTCCCTGGAATTGTTGCCGGAAGAAAAGAAAATCTGCACCCGGTAGCCTACCGATTTTCCCACCATCGTGGCATTGATTTCCATCTGTTTTTCCATCAATTGCCGGACAGCGGGATCTGCATGCACATACACTTGGGCAGACAATTGGAAATGCAAGCATATTGCAAGACCTAACATTCCAAGTATCCCTTTCATTACAGACATTCTGTTTTTTCTCCCTTTAAAACATTGAGGTTTAAACCAATAAGAGGAAAATAACCTTGTGTTACCTTCCTCAAGATTGAGGTACCGAGCGGAGTCGAACCGCTGTACCTGGTTTTGCAGACCAGTGCCTAAGCCACTCGGCCACGGTACCGTTTTTCAGACGTGCAAAAATAACACTTTTTCCAATATCTTTTTCAAAAAAAGAGGAAAAAAATCACATGATTCATTTGCAACTGTATCTTTTTCCAGACATACACTGTATCAAACCTTTGCATTCCATAGAAAGCAGGATGACACTGAGGGCTGGAATAGAAAAGCCGCTTTCTTCCGCCAATTTGTCAATGTCAGGTGCGGAAAGATGTTGAATCAAATTATACACCTGCTGCTCATCCCCGCTCAAATCGAAAGGAATTGACAAAGGAACCGGTGCAGAAACGGAAACATCCCACTGCATGGCCTTCACAACTTCCTCCGCACCACAGACCAGAGCTGCCTTATTTTGGGCAATCAGACGGTTACAGCCCTCTGAAGAGAGGTCAATAAGCCGACCGGGGTAGGCGAAAACATCGCGACTGTAGGAAAAAGCCAGATGTGCAGTAATCAGGGCACCGCTCCTGCACTGCGCCTCCATCACCGCCACCGCATCCGCCATTCCCGCAATAATCCGGTTACGGGGTGGAAAATGATGGCCTATCGGCTGCGTGTCGTATAGATATTCGGTCAGCACCCCACCTTTTTCAAGCATACGTTCCACCAACTTGCGGTTGCTTCCCGGATAAATGCAGCCCAATCCATTTCCCAGCACTCCAATGGTAGGCAAGCCCTCCTCCACAGCCGAGGCATGGGCACAGGTATCGATACCGTAAGCCAGTCCGCTGACCACACAGGGTGAAAATGAGGCCATCTCTGCCACCAATTTTCTAGTCTGTTCCAAACCATAGTCGGTCGCCTTGCGGGAACCGACAACCGCCAGCACACGGGGCACATTCATGGAAAGGTTGCCCAAGCCGTAAAGCAGCAGAGGGGCATCGGGACACTGTTTCAACCTGTATGGATAATCCGCCTCACCCATGAGGAAGGTACGTATCCGATATTTATCAATCATTTTCATCTCCGCCTCAGCACTTTTCAACGCACCTGACATCCCTTTCCGGATGCACGAAAAAAGCGAGGCTTCGGCTTCATTCTCAGGAACGGTACAATTCTCCAACTCCCGGAACAACGCCTCAGCGGAGCCAAATCTGTCATACAAACGATGCACCATCACCTTCCCAATTTTTGGAATCTGCGTCAATGCAATCGTATAGAACAATGTGTTTTCTCTTTTTTCCATCTTTTTTCATTTTGCACAAGCCCAACTGACTTGTAGTGATTCCGATGCGACTCGAACGCATAACCTATTGCTTAGAAGGCAATTGCTCTATCCAGTTGAGCTACGGAACCAATTTGGTCGGGATGACAAGATTTGAACTTGCGACCTCTTCGTCCCGAACGAAGCGCGCTGACCAAACTGCGCCACATCCCGATTTTTTCAAGCGTGCAAAAGTACAACTAATTTCAACATCTCCGGTGCAATTTTCCGGATATTTTTTTCATGTATTGCGGAAAGTTTCATACATAATTTTCCCTCAACGCTTTAGTATAGTTTTTTCCTTCTCCTTCCGATGGTAGTCACCCATGATTTCCAGCACCGCATCCCCTTGGTGCAGGATAGCCCTGTTCACCCAATTGGTCAGAAATATCACCAAAGTCTGGTCGGAAGGCCGATAAACCAACAGGGCGTTGTAACCGTTCCAGAGTCCACCATGGTATACCAGCCGGTTCCCATCCGAATCGCATGCCAGACGCCATCCGAAACCGTAATTGGCGCATGGATCCATCTCTTCGTTCTTCGGTGTCCAGGCCATTTCAAGGGTTTCTTTACGAATCAGGTAAGGCAGATGTGAGAACCATCGGTAGAGATCATCTGTAGTGGTCATGATACCCTTGTCCCCCAACACACCGGAAAGCATGTCACGTATATAGGGGGATTTGTTGCGTTTATGACCGATGGTGTAATTGGCCGGAACATGACAGCGTTCCACATAAAAGTAGGTGTCGCTCATCTGCAATGGGTCGAAAATCCGCCAAAAGACAAAATCTGTGAACGACATACCGCTCACTTTCTCCACAATGCAGGCCAACACCGCATAGCCAGTGTTGCTATACTCAAAACGCGTGTCCGGATCGAACAACGCCTCCGGACGCTGCTCCCTCATCATCCGCATAAGATCCCAATTGTCCATCCACTCCTCCCCCTTCCAGTAATCGGGGGCGAACTCAAGGTAATCGGGCAGACCCGACCGATGGCAGAGCAATTGCCGGACAGTAATGCCATGATAGGGAAAATCCGGGAAAAAAAAGGTGACGGAATCCTCCAACCGGAGACGTCCCTCCTCGTACAGCATCAATATGGAGACAGCCGTAAACTGCTTGGAGAGGGAGGCTATCTCAAACTGCGAATGCGCATGCAGGGGCTGTCCGCCCGAAAGCCGCGACAAACCGTGAATCTGCCGGCAACAGACTCCGGAACCGTCCGCAACCAGCATGGCACCGTTCAAATTCCGATCGCTGACCAGCTGGCGGAAAAGGCTGTCCAAACGAACAACAACTGCCTGCCTAAGGCTGTCAGTCTGCGCCGCTGCCACTGAACAAAACAGCAGGCAGGAAGCCAAAAACAGCGCCACCCTGTTATGCCTCACCTTCATTTCGCGGAGGACAACTGTTAATCCACAAAAAAACAAACATCAGCAAGGCGTTCAGCAGCAGCAACTCGAAACCGAAACGGTAACCGTTGAACCAGACTTCCGAGTATCTGTTGAGAACAAAACAGATGCAGGGTGCCAACAACGCCAAAAATGGAACTGTCCGTTCCCTCCGCACCTGCCTGCGGGTAAACAAACCGAAGGCAAACATGCCCAGCAGCGGACCGTAGGTGTAACTTGCCACATCAAAAATGGTATTGATCAGGGAGTCATTATGAAAAGGCCTGAACACCAAGATAATCAAAAGATACAGCGATGCAAAAGCCAAATGCACCCACTTCCGGATACGGGTTTGCTGCGCCTCGTTGCGCGTGGATGAATCAAAACGCAAAAAGTCATAACAGAAGGTGGTGGTCAAAGCCGTGAGGGTGCCATCTGCACTGGAATAGCCCGCCGCCACCAGACCCAACACAAAAATTACGGCAGTGAAATTACTCAACGACAATGCGATGGATGGGAAAATCTTGTCATTTACCACCACTCCGGCTCCGTTGACAGGCAAAGCAAAACCTGTCTGTTGCGCATAGCAAATCAAAGCGGCTCCCAAACTCAGAAAAAGCACATTGACCACCACAAATAATCCGGCAGCAGTCAGCACATTTTTTCGCGCATCCTTCAATGTTCTACAACTCAAGTTTTTCTGCATCATATCCTGATCCAGACCTGTCATGGCAATGGTAATGAAGGCACCGCTCAGAATCTGTTTCAGGTAAAAACGAGAATGGTTCCAATCCGTCTCGAACACCTTAGTCAGCCCTTGTTCCGCCGACTGCCGCAGCAGCGACGGGTAGGAAATATGCAGATCCTTCAAGATGTACACCACCGTAAGCAGGGCAGCCAAAAGCAGAAATGTGGTCTGCAAAGTGTCCGTCCAGACCACCGTCTTCACACCTCCCTTAAAGGTGTAACAGAGGATAATCAGAATGAAAATGACAGCAGGCACCCAAAACGGAACACCCCATTCCCTGAAAACATACTCATATAGGACAAACACCACAAGATACATGCGGATAGCGGAGCCCAACAGGCGGGACAGGATGAAAAAGGCGGAGCCTGTCTTGCGTGAGGACTGCCCATAACGTATACCTAAATAGGTGTAGATGGAGGTCAGGTTCAGGCGATAGTACAAAGGCAGCAGAATCCAGGCAATCACAGCATATCCGATCACATAGCCGAACACAAGCGGCAGGTAGGTAAACTGACCGGTATAGACATTGCCCGGTACTGAAATGAAGGTCACACCAGACAATGAGGCGCCAATCATTCCATAGGCCACCACAAACCATGGGGACTGGCGGCCACCCACATAAAAAGCATTGTTGTCTGCCTTATGCGCCGTAAGGTGCATGATAACAAACAACAATAGCGTATACAATAGAAAACAGCCCAGAATCACAGCGGCCATCTGCGCGGTGCTATTTGGCGTAATTGACGGCACGGGTTTCCCGCACAACAGTAATCTTGATCTGGCCCGGATAGGTCATTTCATTCTGAATCTTCTTGGACAAGTCCAGAGACAACTGGGCAGTCTGGTCATCATTCAGCTTTTCCGCACCCACAATGACACGCAGCTCACGACCGGCCTGAATGGCGTATGTTTTAACCACGCCAGGATAGGACAAGGCCAACTCCTCCAAATCCTTCAAACGCTTGATGTAGGCCTCCACAATTTCGCGGCGGGCACCCGGACGCGCTCCGGAAATGGCGTCACAAACCTGGACAATCGGAGCAATGAGGCTCTCCATTTCCGCCTCGTCGTGGTGAGCGGCGATAGCATTCACCACCTCCGGCTTCTCCTTGAATTTTTCCGCCAAGGTCGCACCCAATTGTGCATGCGGCATATCCGGCTCGTTGTCTGGAACTTTACCAATATCATGCAGTAATCCGGCCCGTTTGGCAAGTTTGGCGTTCAAACCCAATTCTGCCGCCATCGTTGCAGAAAGGTTTGCCACCTCCTTGGAGTGCTGGAGCAAATTCTGCCCATAGGAGGAACGGTAACGCATTTTGCCCACCATACGCACCAGCTCATGATGCAGCCCGTGGATGCCCAAATCGATGGTTGTGCGTTTTCCTGTCTCAATAATCTCTTGTTCAATCTGTCTTTTTGTTTTTGCCACAACCTCCTCAATACGTGCGGGATGGATGCGTCCGTCAGTCACAAGCTTGTTCAGGGAGAGACGCGCAATTTCACGGCGCACCGGGTCAAAACTGGAAAGGATAATGGCGTCTGGGGAATCATCAATGATGATGTCCACACCTGTCAAAGACTCCAATGCGCGGATGTTACGCCCTTCCCGGCCAATAATGCGACCCTTGACCTCCTCATTATCAATATTGAAGACCGAGACCGAATTTTCATGCGTGTTTTCGACTGCCGTACGCTGGATGGTCTTGATCAATACCTTCTTGGCCTCCAAATTGGCCGTGGAACGCGCCTCATCGATGATTTCACGCACCAGGTTGGCAGCATCCGACTTCGCTTCATCCTTCAACAACTCCACCATTTCACTCTTTGCCTCTTCCTTGGAGTAGCCGGCAATCACCTCAAGCTTTTCAATCTGCTGTTTTTGAGCCCTTTCCATCTCTTCATGCTTGCGCTTCAACACTTCGGACTGCTGCTGCAACTGTTGCTGCTGCTGGGTCAGTTCATTTTGTTTGCGCTGCAGGTTCTCCTGTTTTTGGGAGATGGCGGCCTCCTTCTGTTTGATGCGGTTTTCAGCCGCAGCAATGACTTTGTTCTTCTCATTTACTGTTTTTTCATGTTCTGCCTTCATTTGCAGAAACTTCTCTTTCGCTTGCAGGATTTTGTCCTTCTTTATCAGCTCAGCCTCCTCCGCCGCCTCTTTCAGCAGCAGCTGGCTTTTTCCCATAATGCTCTTTTTAAACAAAGTATAGGACAGCAAAACGCCCAGGCCTGTACCTGCGACTCCTGCCACGATTCCAATAATAATTCCACTCATATATCTATTTTTTAATTCACTAAATTTATTAACTGTCAAACAAAAAATCCCGCCAAAATCACAATTAGGCTTCTTAAACTCCTAATGTTAAGATTATGGGAATCCTCGTTTTTCAAGCTTCCGGTCGGCCCTAAGCCTATACTTTCGTATTCCGGCCCCCTTTCCGAACTGAGAGACGCCCAATTTATTTGTTACTGTTGAGTTTAACAAACGAATCTGATTCTGTGCGGGAATAAACCAATTCCTTAAAATCTTTCAATGAACGTTCACGCCTCCTCTTCCATGCCATTCAGCACCGCCTGGAGCGCATGTTGCAAATTTTTCAGGTTATCCTTTAATTTTGTATCAACATAATGTTGTTTATCCGTTAAATAAGTTTCTTTTATGGCAAAATTGATAAGGGCGTACCCCATTTGTGTCATGCGATCCGAGACATGGCTTTTTTCAGATAGTTGGCGAATATAACCATTAATGCGCTGCTCAGCCTTGCGGTACAAGGCCTCCTGAGCCGCAGCCACAGACAGCTTGAACGGTTGCTGTGCAATATATAATGTAATGGTTTTCTTTTCCTCCTGCATCTTTTTCTCCTTATACTTCCAACAGTTGGAGGCAGTGATCTATTTCCCGCACTAACTCATTCAACTTCATCTTGGCCTCCTTTCTGTTCGTCTCCTCCCCCAGAAATTTCAGCATTTGAAGTTTCACAATCTGCTCCGCCTGTTCCTTTATTTTCGCCTCTAATGTCCCGACTTTATTTCGTAATTCCTTATTTTTGCTTTTTAAACTTATATTTTCCTCCACTGAACGTTTGTACAATTTGACCAATTCAGCACTTTTCTTTTGAATATCTTCCGTCAAATCCTTGAGTTCCTGCATGGTTCTAAATCATAATGCCCAAAAATCCAGCTGTGCAAAAGTAACATTTTTTCCAACATTACGTCCAAAAAAATTTGCATTTTTCACAAAAAAAACATAAGCCGCTGATAATGGTTTCGTTGCCTAAAGGGGACTTTGAAAAACTACTTTGCGAACAATTTTGAATTTATTTCAGGAAGATTTTGTCTTTTTGTGGAATGGGCATATCTATGCTATGTGATTGACACTAAAAGCAAAAGATTTAGAAATAAAACAAAATTGACGCAAAAGGTAAAAGCGGGGAATTTTTAGAAGTCCACTATATATCCAAAACCAGACCTTCGGACGCGGCCACCACATCATCAAAAATTTCAGAAGCCTCATCCACAAAGCACTGTATCCCCTTGTATCGCGCCGAGTAATGCCCGACAAGCAGTTTTTTCGCTTCCGCCTTTTTGGCTATCATGGCCGCCTGACGGGCCGTAGTGTGGAAACGGGATTCGGCCAGCTCCGCCTCCCCTTCCAGAAATGTGGTTTCGTGATAAAGCAAATCCACATTCCGGATATAGGGGATTATGCTTTCATCGTAGATGGTGTCCGAACAGTAGGCGAAAGACTTCGGGGTTAGGCGTGAAGGCCTGGTGATTTCGGCATTGGGCCACACCACACCCTGCTGGTCGGTATAATCTTCGCCCCGCCGGATGCGCCACATCTCCTCCGGTGAAAGCGAATGCTCTTCCAAAAATGTCTTGGAAATGGAACGTTGCCGCTCCTTTTCCCTGAAAAGGAAACCGGTCGTGGGCAGGCCATGATTTAGGGGAAAGGAGCGCACCTCCAACCCATCATCCTCATACAGCAGGGCCTCCGTCCTGTCCTGGGTTGGATGAAAAACCAAAGGGTACTGCAGAACGGTTCCACCCGCATCCAGCTGCATCTGAATAATCTGTTCCAATGCCGGAGGCGCGAACAGGTGCAGAGGGTGCTTGCGGCCAAACAGGTGCATGGAGGAGAGAAGCCCCACCAGACCGAAAAAATGGTCACCGTGCAAATGGCTGATGTAAATCTGTCCGATACGCTGCATCCGCACCTGATGATCCTTCAGGAACAACTGGGAGGCCTCCCCGCAATCAATCATAAAGGTCTGGTTTTCCCGCTTCAAAATGAACGCGCTGGAAAGCCTGTGCCCCACAGGGGTCGCGGAACCGCATCCGATGACAGTCAATGTGAATCCCATAACATGAAAAATTACATCCTTTAAACGGGAAAAAAGTCCCTTTTATTTTTCCGGAAGGAAGATTTTTTTCATATTTTTGGGAAACGTCACCCGGCATAACCGGACTGAATTAAGGGGACTTCTAAAAGTACCTGTTTTTTGTTTATGAATGCTGTCCGAATTTTAGGGGCCATTATACAGCTTGCTAAACTTGAATCATTGATTACTAAAATGTGATAAAATGGAATAATCCGAATAGAAATACAATAGCAATTCATTCAATACAACCGATGCGGCGTTGAGACATAACATCAGCCAAACTTTTGGCCAACTCCGATGAATTTGATACCGTTGGACAAATGGTTTGCAATTAGTCAATATCAGAGTAAAAATGGCTGTGACTTCCAAAAAAAACAGATTCAGTCCCGTATCAAAGAATGCAACTCTAAACTCTTGATACCAAAAGAATAATATACCTAAAGCGGACAAATTGATCAAAAACCATGACTGACGGTGCTTTAAGGAGACTATTCCCAAAGTCAGTAAAACGGCATAGCAGCACTTTGGAAACAATATAAAAACAGGCCGTTGAGGTAAAAATGTCAGATAATGTTGAGACATTAGCGGAAAAATGTAAAGAACATATAGCAGATAGAACAAAATCAACACGCAAACAGTATGCAGACAGAATTCTAATGACTTTTCACCAATCTTTTGTTGCTTCATCATAATCTCTCCTATTATTATAAATTCTAATGTAAACATCCCCATTTAAGGACAACCCTAAAATGGGGATGTTTACAATTACTATCCAATTTTACAGTGCCATTATAAGCATTATATATCCTCTTTTTTTAATATAAAGCAATAATAATAGTCGCATAAATAGTAGAATAAACTTTATGTTTTTTATATATAGCAGGTTCCCATGGAGGCATTTTATAAAGATACTTTTCAACAAAATCTTTATCTATAGCAGAGGAAATACCTTCCAACACTTTAACGTCACAAATACGCCCACTTGTATCCACTCCAAAACTTACATATACTTTCCCTATAACATCTGCATAATTATATGCCAAAGATTTTGAAATAGAATCCATAAGTGTTTCATTAAAATCATATTTAGGGAAAGCCTCTTTATTTATCTTTTCAATATAAACTTGTGAATATACCGAATAGTTAAAAAAAATGACAATAAAAATTAATATATGTTTCATAATGATTACTTGTTAAAATATTTATTGTACTCCCTATTCTTTAGACCATTTTTACCTTGACTTAAGGTGATTCTCATTTGCTGGTTCAACATTTGCAAAATTACAATTTATTTCATTACGTTTCGATATTTTTATGTAGTTTTTTTTCGGAATTCCGCTTCGGCTACGCCTCCG
>CAJOQK010000073.1 GCA_905236885.1 uncultured Bacteroidales bacterium | reverse complement strand
GCAACATGGAAAAGAGCGTGCTGATTATGGGGCTTATCTTGTGAGGACGCTTGCCATAAATTTGGAAGTGGAATATGGTAGTGGATTCGGAGTTAGGCAATTGGAGCGCGCAAAGCAATTCTACCGTACTTATCCAATTGCGTCCACAGTGCGGACGCAATTGAACTGTGGTAAGAAGATTATTGCGACATTGTCGCAAAGATTAACTGCCCACTATGGTAAGGGATATACCTATTCAGCTCTGACGAGAATGATGAAAGTGGCTCGTTTTTACGGCGATAGAGAAATGTTTGCGATGCTGTCGCAAACATTGTCATGGAGCCATTTTCTGGAACTTATCACCATAGAGGATGAAACCAAACGTCTTTTTTATCAGCAGATGAGTATAGGCAATCACTAGGTCTTTAGTGACTGCCTGTTGAACAGATTTACGAGGGCGGTGTTTTATTTGCGCGTAATCCTAAGATACAAAACATGTTACGTATGATTGGGTATGGAGAAAACCTTGGTTCGGGATTCCCTATGATATTGGATGCATGGAGACAAAGCGGATGGGGAGAACCTGTTTTAAAGAATAAAATTGAAATGGATGAGGTGGAGTTGGTTTTGCCATTGTATAAAATGGAAAACCATACAGAAAACTATACAGAAAACCATACAGAAAACTATACAGGATTGTCAAGAATACAACGTGAAATTCTTATAAAGTTAAAAGAGAATCCTTCATATAGCAGGCGAGAATTAGCGTCGGTTATTGAAAATGCTTCTTTAGGTGGCGTAATATACGCTTTGTCGGTACTTCAAAAGTTAGGTTTCATTCGTCGTGTCAGTCCCGACAAGGGTGGTCATTGGGAGGTGGTTGGCGAATAGGACTTATTGTCTTTTACATTTTTACAAGTCCAGCTTGCAAAAATAAAGGATATTGGAATTATTTCACTCGTTTTTTCGCTTTTTTTCTTCCTGCATCTGTAATCCGTATTCCTTTTTTGTCTACCTTTGCAGCGTCAAACGTCCGAAGCCTTGATGGGGGCGAGGGCAGGAGATAAGGCTCCCAAACCGAAGGGTGGGGATAAAAAATGAAATAAAATGAATTGCAATATGGTTAATGATGAACGGCTCAAAATTGCACAACCGAACATGGTTTTTTGGGTATAAAATATTGCTATAATACGCTACGAAATGATATAAATAAAACTTGTAGCGGAATAAAACGCTGTTATGGAAAATATAATTGGAAGAAAAAAAGAAGTTAAAGAGCTTGAAAACTTGTTGTTAAGTGGAAAGGCGGAGTTTGTGGCAATTTATGGTCGCAGGCGTGTAGGTAAGACATTTCTTGTTGACGAGGTTTTTGGGGAGAAACTCACTTTTCGTCATTCCGGATTAAGTCCGGTGGATGAACAGGGCAAGGCCAACAACCTCAAGCGGCAGTTGCAACATTTCTATCAGTCGCTTCTTTTGCAGGGTATGCGCAGGAGTCATTGTCCCAAAAACTGGCTTGAAGCGTTCTTTATGCTGGAGCAACATTTACAGTTGACGGATAAACGTGGGAAACGCCAAATTGTATTTCTTGATGAACTGCCATGGATGGATACGCCGCGAAGTGGTTTCGTGACAGCACTGGAAAGTTTTTGGAACGGCTGGGCATGCCACCGCAAGAATATGATGCTTGTAGTTTGCGGCAGTGCCAACTCTTGGATGCTAAACAACCTTGTAAATAACCATGGAGGCCTATATGGCAGAACAACTTACGAAATCAAGCTCTCACCTTTTTCACTTGCCGAATGTGAGACTTTTTTCAAAAGCAAAGGCATACCGATGTCGCGCTACGATATGGCGCAAGCAAATATGATTCTTGGTGGAATACCTTATTACATGAACTACTTTGTACGTGAAAAAAGTCTGGCACAAAATATTGATGCGCTATTCTTCGCTCGCGATGCCAAACTGAAGAACGAATATGCCCGCTTATTTGCTTCGGTCTTTGCCAAACCAGAACAAATGACGACCATTGTCGGCTTTCTGTCCACATGTCGAAACGGATATAATCGCGAAGAAATTGTAAAAGGAACAGGATTCAGCAATAACGGTGATTTGACAAAATTGCTCAATGCCTTGGAGTCAAGTGATTTCATCGAAAAGTATGTGCCATTTGGAGAGAGTAGACGTAATCCTCACTACAAGCTCATCGATCCGTTCTGCCTGTTTTATTTGCGTTTTGTGGAGAAACAGAAAGAGATGGAACCCGCTTTCTGGATGAACAATGTTCAGTCGGCAAAAGTGAATGCCTGGCGAGGTTATGCCTTTGAAGATTTATGTACGCGTCATATCGGACGCATAAAGCAAGCCTTGCAGATAGGCGGCATATCAACGGAACAATCATCGTGGGCGTTGCATGGAGACAGTGACAAGGAAGGTGCGCAGATAGATTTGCTTATCCATCGCAAAGACAACATTGTGAATATGTGTGAGATGAAATTCTATAGCGAGGAATATACAGTCAGCAAAGACTATCATAAGACTCTTGTGCGTCGTACCAATACTTTGATGGAACATCTCAAAAGAAAAAACGCCATCCAGACTACGCTTGTCACTACTTACGGACTGACTCGTAATGAATATGCAAGCGATTTTGTGCACGTAATCACCCTTGATGACCTTTTTGTCCAATGATAGACGGTCTTTGTTGTTATCTATGACTTTGAGGATATCCCTCGTTTTCTCGCTTTTTTCTCCCGCACCTGTAATCCATATCCCTTTTTTGTTTATCTTTGCAGCGTCAAACGTCCGTAGCCTTGATGGGGGCGAGGGCAGGAGATAAGGCTCCCAAACCGAAGGGTGGGGGTAAAATAGAAAATGAAATAAAATGAATTAATTATGAAAGATGAACTGGAAAAAATCAGTTCGGGAAATCTGATTGAAGATGCCCGGAAAATCATTGAAACTGCCCGTGCAAATGCG
>CAJOQK010000072.1 GCA_905236885.1 uncultured Bacteroidales bacterium | reverse complement strand
GCAACATGGAAAAGAGCGTGCTGATTATGGGGCTTATCTTGTGAGGACGCTTGCCATAAATTTGGAAGTGGAATATGGTAGTGGATTTGGCGTTAGACAGTTGGAACAAAGCCGACAGTTTTATCGGACATACCCAATTGCGAACACACTGCGTTCGCAATTAAACTGGAGCCAGTATAGAAGACTAATTCAAATTGAAGATCCTGACAAACGCGAGTATTATGAGTTGGAATCGGTCAACAATGCATGGACAGCGCGTGAAACCGAGCGGCAGATAAACAGCAAATTATATGAACGGTTGCTGCTCAGCAACGATAAGGAGGCACTGCTTGCAGTTGCCAGAAAAGAACGTATTCCCGAAACGCCACAGGAAATCATAAAAACACCAGCAGTACTTGAGTTTTTGGGGTTGGAACAAAAAGCGACCTATTATGAAAAAGATTTGGAAAGTGCCATAATATCACATATCTCCGACTTCTTGCTTGAAATGGGCAAGGGCTTTTCTCTTGTGGCACGCCAAAAACGCCTGTTGCTTGAAGATGATGAATTCTTCATCGACCTTGTGCTTTACAACCGGCTATTGCGATGTTTTGTGATAGTGGAACTTAAAACCGGGAAACTCACCCATCAGGACTTGGGTCAGCTGCAAATGTATGTTAATTATTATGACCGCATTGAAAAACTTCCGGATGAGCATCCAACCATTGGCATACTGTTATGTACAGGAAAAAACAATACAGCGGTAAAAATGGCATTGCCGGAGGATAACCGGACCATTCTTGCCAGTGAATACAAGTTGTACCTGCCAACGACAGAGCAGTTGGTCAAGGAAATCAATGAGGTGAAGCGAATGGCGGGGAAAAAGGATGAATAGCCATTGTTCTAATTATGCAAAATACGGCCTCAAAACGTTCGCTACGTTAGTGTTCTCCGCTGGTTTAACCCTCATTTCACTCGCTTTCTCGCTTTTTTTTCCACGCAACTGCAATCCGTATTCCTTTTTTGTCAATGGGGGGCATTCACATCTTAACATCTTAACATTTTCGCATTTTCACACCTTCACTTTCTCACCACTGAAAAAAATCATTTTTTTTTTCATTTCCTTGTAATATTTTCATACCTTAATGCGATTTATGGGTGTATTGTGCATGAAATATGAATACAAAGGAATATAACAACTGTGTGAAACAACATTCGGATGCCCTCTATCGCTTTGCGATACAGTACATTTCCGATACCGCTGCGGCGGAGGATGTGGTGCAGGATTCCTTTGTGCAATTGTGGCAGCAGTGCGACCGGCTCACACAGGAGGAGGCCAAAGCCTATCTGTTCACCGTTACCCGCAACCAGCTGGTCAGCATTTACCGGCATGAGGAGGTGCGGCGGCGTTATGCGGAAAGCCTGCCTGAAAACGACCGGCATGAGTCCGGTTACCGGCAGATGGAGATGCAGGATGTGTTGCGTAAAACCTTGTCGCGCATTCCGGAAGTCCAAAAGGAGGTGCTGCTGTTACGGGATTGGGAAGGGTTCGCCTACAAGGAGATTGCGGAAATCACTCAGTTGAGCGAACAGCAGGTGATGGTCTACCTGTTCCGGGCCCGGACTGCCATGCGCAAACATCTTGAAGCGGAAGGCTATCATTTCAAAGCCTCTTCATTAACCAAAAAACAAAGTAAAGATGAAATTGACAACTGAAAATGTGGAAGCGTTTCTGCTGCTTTATGCGGAAAATGAGTTAGATGCGGCAACACGTGCGGAAGTGGAGGCCTTTTTGGCGGAAAACCCTTCCTACAAGGAGCTGTTGGCGGACTATGATCCGGCTTTCCGGTTGCCCGAACCACCGGCTCCGGCCTATCCCCGGAAATCGGCTCTGTTGCGTACTGCAGTTATTCCCATGTGGGTTCGCTGGGCGGGCAGTGCGGCGGCGGTGCTGCTGTTGCTTGCGGGAACTTTTGCCGTGTGGCATCAGGTAGGCAGGCATGGTGACGCTTTGGACGGCAATTCTTCGTTGGTGGCTGTGGTTTCAGAGCCCAAGGATACGATACAAAGATCTGGAACGGGGGTGGGGCAGGAGTATCCTGTGTCGCAGGAGCAAATCCAAACCGCTCCGATGGCTTCGGAAACAATGCGAAACCGTCAGAACCTTTCAGCCCGTAATGTCGGCACAAAGCAGAAAAAGGGCGGAGTGATCATTAAAAATGAATCATCGGAAACACTTTTGGCAGAGGCAGTACAGCCTATGGAACCTGTGCGGTATGTTCAGTCTAAAAAGGATGTGGAAACGGTAGAAAAAGCCAATACTGTGCGTCTTATGGAGTCTGTGCGGCAGTCGGATGCGGCGCAATCCGTGGAAAGGCTGGAAATGCCTTCTGCAGAGCAAATGGTGGCTGCGGAGCCTGTGAAAAATACAATGGCGGTGGAACATTCGGGAAATTCTGTGAAGGATCCTTCTGAAAATCATTCGGCAAACATCCAGGGTATGAAACAGCCTGTGCAATATGTCATGGTCTATTCCTTTGAGGCGGACAGCGTTCCAGCAACGCCTGAGGAGGAGGCATCGTTCGGGGAACGTTTGCCGGTGCCTGAAAATGTGCGGACTTTCGGAAAATTTGCAGGCAAGCTTTTTGCCCGCACCATGGTGGAACGGTATCCGCAGGCCAACGAAAAGCTGGTGAATGTGTACGAAAAGGCGGAGATGTTTGCTAAGCCGTTGGCTTCCAACTTTCTGAAAAAATAATAAATGTAGAAATAATATAATTGAAATAATAAATAATTGTAACAAAAATTTTACAAAGATGAAAAAGATTGTTTTAACATGGTTTGCCTGTTGTCTGCTGTTTGCCGGGGTTTCGGCACAGGACACGGTTTTCACGGCCCAAAAACGTTTGTCCGGAATCGACAAGGTGGTGGTTTCCGGAAAATCACAGCTGCATGTGATTTATGGCTCGGATTCTGCCATTGTCCTTGCGGTCAATTCGCAAACGCCCTTGAAGGAGGCTGAGGCCTTTAAGGTCTTCACCCGAACGGATCTCAAATATCGTAATGTTTCGCAACCCTACAAGGAGACTTTGCGTAGCAAAACAAAAATGCAGGTGTTGGAGCTGTTGGCGGAAGATGCACATTATGTGCTCCTGCTGGGTAAGGAGAATGTCATTATTCAAGGTGAGGAGAATGCCAGTATCACCTATACTTCAACGCTTGGGGAGGAAATAAAGCCCCTTTCGGTGAAGTTGGAGAATAATGCCAGTTTCCATTTTATGCCTTCGAATCAGAAAAAGTACACCCTTTCAAAATTGTCGGTGGAGCTGGAGGATCAGGCGAAATTTTACGAAAACATGCCCTTGGAAATCAATTCGCTGCTCATTTCTACCTCTGACAATGGCCGTTATATCGAATATGAGGATGCCACGGGCGGAAGAAGAGTCAGGAACAAGGTGGTTTATACGTCGGAAAATGAGGTGGTTCCTATAGATAGCGTGTCGATTGCCGATACTGTTTCAGAACAAAGTGCCTTCAGACAGGCGTGGAATGAATTCGGAGATATGCTTGAAAGCGTAACGGATCTCAAACAGACAACCCGCAGCAGACCCAACTACTGGTACAACAAATGGGAACTCTATTGGGGCTTTTTGGGCTGGCAGTTCGTCGTCCCTACTTATCATTTGATGTATCCTTATGATGAGTCTCCTGATTTGCACGTTTCTTTCTCCTCCTTTACTTGGGAAATCAAGGAGTGCTACCGTTTCAAATACCGTCATGATCTGATCATCGGTTTGGGTGTCTCCTGGGACAATTACCGCCTGCCCACACCTACAAACAACAGCATTACAAATATTGCAGGGGACAGCCTGAACAGCACCTATCAGAAAGGGAAAGTGCGTGTGGGTTATGTGCAGCTGCCAATCGGTTACGGTTTCCAACGGAAAAACGGTGGGTTCAATTTTGCTTTGGAGGTTATTCCCGGCTATGTCATGAATGCTATCCAAAAAACCACTTGGGAATCTTCTGATTCCAAATATGTTTTCAAACAGGGAGTCAGGGACAGGGTTGAGCCTTGGAAACTGGATGCCCGCCTTACCTTGGGCTGGTCCTGGGGTTCCATATACGTGCAGCCCTCCTTGCTGCCGGTTGTAGTGAGTAATGGAGACAAGTTGTATCCTGTCCGTGCAGGCTTCCGCATAAAACTGTAAGGGAACGCTTCCGTCTGAAGGGCATTTTACAGCGTTGTGATGCCTGTCTTGAACAAATGAATTAAAAAAAAAGGGGGAAAACAATCGGTTTTTCCCCTTTTTTTGCCATAATGTGTTATTTTCGGATGTGCAAAAGTAGTATCTTTTCGAATCACATTTTCAACAGACATGAAAAAAACATGAATAGGATAATATTTTCGTGTGATTAGTTAACATTTTATTACAAAAAGTGTATATCTTTGCAGAAAATAATAAAAAAAAAACAGTGATGTTTAAAAGACATGAAAAACAAAGAGCTGTATAAAATGGCTTTGAAGTGGAAATTGCCGGATGCGGGATATTGGCTGCAATTCTGATTCCGCCTTGTTATATGCCGGTTGAAGTTGTAAAAATTGTGATTAAAAAAACAGAAAATAAATAAAATACAAATATGCATTAAACGTATTCGATATGAACAGAACAAACATATCCAACAGTTTCATCCTAACAGTAGCCGCCATGCTATTGTCAGGTTCACTTTTTGCCCAGAACAACGTGGCCAAACAGCCAACCCCCGCATTCCGCTACGGGACGGATGCGACAAAAGACACAGCCCGCCAGTGCAAGGTTGTTCCCAACAGGGAGACAAAGGCGGTGAGCGTATGCGCGGTGTGGAACCTTGTGGACACTGCGGAAAGGACGTTGTGGAGCATGACGGACAGCAGCGGGAAGGTCGCAGCGAAGGCCGGTGGAAAGGCTGTCCGTGCCGGTGTTCCTGCCGTAAGGACTGACATCGCTGGGCTTCCGCGCAAGGCGCGGAAAAAGCCGCTCACCTTCACCATGGGAGGTGACAGCGTGAGGAGGGACGCTTTGTTGGAAGCCATGTTCTATCCATACGCGCTCACCCGTCAACAACGTGTTGCGGCTGAGACCTATCTTGCATTGAAATACGGCATCACGCTCCGTGAGGACTACCTCTCCCCGGAGGGCGACACGCTCTGGAACCATAGTTTGGACAGCCTTTTCAGCCATGCGGTGGCAGGTGTCGGATGTGACACGCTGCACGGGCTGCAAAGGTTGGAAGGCGGTTCTGCGGAAAGCAACCTTTTGCATTTGAAACTATTACCCACTGCAAATAATAATAAGGTGTCTCTTCTTCCAAGGCTGTACCTGCTCTGGGGTGAATCTGATGGAAAGCTCTCCTTCGGTGCTGGCAGCGCCTTCGCACTGCTCGGGGATAGCATCGCGCTGTTCGACCTGATGGAACGCACTTGGTTAGTGAGGACGACCGGCACTTCCGGCAGCCGCACGCAACTTTCCGTTTCCGCCTACTCGCTTCCTCGGACGGACAGCCTCTACCTGCTTGTAGACCGCAGCGGCAAGGGCTTCTTTGACGGTTCGGAATGCTATGGCCCCGTAAGGGCTGACAG
>CAJOQK010000071.1 GCA_905236885.1 uncultured Bacteroidales bacterium | reverse complement strand
GTAGTCCGCACGCAGGTCGCACTCCATGAATGGTGGGGTTAAGTAGGACTGGATTGTGGCGTAGGAACGGCGTTTGGCGACCAGCGCCTCCCCGACATTCCCGATGGTGTAGAGATAAAAATGGGGAAGGGGGCCGATGAGCCGGTCAGGCCAATCATTGCTGCATAGTGCAACCTGTTTTCGCGGGGTGTATTCAAGACTGCCGTGGGTGCCGAAATGGATTAAAGCATCCGCCTTAAAGCCGTATCTGGCCCACAAATAGGCGGCAATGTAGGTGTGTGGGGGCGCTGCATCCGTGCCATGCACGATTTTGAAGCTGTTGTCACCTAAGCCGGCCATGGGCTGCGGCATAAGCACCACATTCCCAAACTGGAGGCGTGCAACGGCCAGTTTTCCTTCCGAACTCATGTAGTGGCCTGGAAAATCACCATAGGCTTCTGTCACCTCACGGTAGCGCTCCGGACGCAGGGATTCTCTTACCCAATTCTCATACTGTTGTCTGTGAATCCATTCCGGATTACCGTTACGGACATAGTTGTCAAACGCACCTTCCGCATAGGTTCCCAATACGGCTCCCTGTTTTCGTATCATTTCACCTAAGGCTTCGGCGGAAGCGGGCAGATTTTCAATCTTATAGCCGGCATCTCGCAAACGCAGCAGCAGGTTGTACAACGAAGGTACAACCTCCAGTCCTGAGGCGGTAAGGGCGTTTTGGCCGGGACCTTTGTAATAAAAAATTGCGATTCGTTTGTCCGCATTGGCTTTGCTTTTCAACGCCACATAACGGTGGACGCTCTCCACGAAGTCGGAAAGCCGCTGTGGCTCCGCATAGATTTCAGGCAACCCTTCCGCATTGATTCGGTGTGAAAACAGGGCGTATGGCCGGATTGCTCCGTCTATTTCCGGTGTGACAATACTTTGGGAGAGGAAACCGCCGCTCATGCCCATGTTGTCCGCTTCCCAATCCTTGGTCAGCTGCGGGACATATACTGTGGTGAAGAGGGGAATGTTGTGCTGTTCCAAATATTGCACAATATAATCGCCCATCCGTCCGTGAGCCATGTTGATGACTGCGGAGACAGTGATGGAGTCGGAATGTCCTTTCCCTATGAAAGTGCGCATGTTGCGTACCGGATACACTACATTCCCGTCAGTTTCCAAAGCCGCAATCAGGTCGGACGGCTCTCCCATTGGGCCGGTGACAATGATATGTGGAGCATTCTCTCTCCACAAACGGTTTGCCTGCAAAAAGGCATGGTATTCGGCAATTGAGTTGAATTCAAGTTCTTCCCCGTCAGGATGTTTTGGATCTGCGTGGTAAAGCATGCCGCTTGCGGCCTCAACCAAAGGTAGCGGTTCCTTGACGAAAATCAGTTTTTTGTCCACATACCGGCGTATGTAGTGCAGCATGCTGCGGTAATTTTTTCTGCCGCCGTTACCCAAATATTTCACTAATGTGTCAGCGGTCAGGGAGTCTACGGATACAATGTCGTTTTCCGGATTTGTAGCTGCGGTGGAAAGCACTGGGATCTTGCGGGATATGTTGGAGAGCTGCGCCCTTTCCTCTGCCGTAATGCGCAGTCCCATGGCATTGACCATCACCATGTCGTATTTGCGCAGCTTGCTGATCTCTTCTGTGCCGGCCTCTTTGATTCGGATGAACCGGCTGTCATTGCTCTTTGCAATTTCACTCAAAGTGGTGATTTGGTAATTGACGAAGGCGATACGGGTGGGACGTATCCGGCTGTTCCAGAACAGTATTGCGGCCGCCAGCAGCAAAACCGGAATTCCCCATCGGATTACTCTTTTTTTCCTTTTATAAAATGTCTTATTCATCTTTTGGTTTCCTTTTTTTCCATAATTTTTCCAAATCCGCCGATATTCCGGCTGCGAAGGTGGTGCCGGTGGTGGCCGGAGAATTGTTGTAATAATAGTCAGGCACGTAATTGAACAGGTTGTCTATTGATAAAGTCATGTTGATTCCTTTCCAAATAGTCTGGTTAAAAGTGAGTTTCCAGATGCTGTATCCTGGGTAACTGACAGTTTCCGTCTCTTCGTAGGAGGTCATAGAGGTGTACTCCTCACAAGTGACTTTGGAAAGGTAGCGGCCTGTCAGGGTCAGGCGGAAATTGTAGTTGTCCCATTTTTTTCCGTAACTGATGTTGGCGGTGGCGGTGTGCGGCCGTGTGGCGGACAAATTGGTTTCCTCCTTTTTCAGGAACTCGTGGGTGAACACGTAGGAGAAACGCGTCTGCAGACCGCAGTCCCATTTGGCGGATGCATTACAGTCAATGCCGGCTATCTGCATGGTGGCCATGTTGATGTACTGCATTCCGTTCAGAGCCCGGTTCCATGCGGTGGTGATGCGGTTCTCCACCCAGTTGTAAAATCCGGTCATTGTCACATTATAGGCATTGCGGGTATACTCTGCGGTCAGGTTCAGGTTGCGGCTGGTTTCGGCTTTCAGCGAAGGGTTGCCGTAAATCATGAACAGGTTTGCCATATTGAAATGCATGTACATCTCTTTCAGCGTGGGCGCTCTGAATCCGTCCGCATAGGAGCCACGCAAAGAAAAATGATTCCATTTGTACATCAGTCCCAATTTTGGTGAGAAGTGCTGCACGTCGGCTTCCGAGTAGGCATCGTAGCGCAGGGCTGAAATCAGGTTGAAGCGAGTAGTGGGGTTCCAGTCAAACTGCACAAATCCGTCCGCAGTATGCTGCCTGTAAAAACCTTCGTCCGCAAACTGATAGCTCATCAGGTAGTCGTGCAGATAATCCCCTCCGACGGTCAGGGTGATTTTGGCAAAATAATGGCTGTAGAGAGCGCGGAGCGAATTCTGCACGTTGCTATAGTCCCGAATGTCCGAATGTGTCAGAAGGCTGTAGTCGCTCTTGTCATATTGGTCAAATGTATAGCTGATGTTGAGAGTATGGCTTTTGCGGATCAGAAAATCCCCTTTCATTCCTCCGCTGAAATCGCGATAGCGTTCAGTCGCGTCAGGCTGGCTTTCCCGTTCTCTGAAAAAATATCCGGCTCTTGCGGTCAGTGTCTGGTGCTGGCGGAAAGTGTAGGAGAGTTTTTCTTTCAGGTGTAAAGTGTGGTAGGCGTAAATGGTATTGTAGTCACCGTCGTTTTTCAGTTTGATTGCATCGCAGGAGCCTTGTTGCAGATGAAACATCTGTTTGAAACGTGTGGTGTTGAATCCCATGGAACCGCCAAACTGCCGTTCGTTGTGGCTCCCGTAGCGGGCTTTCAGGTTGCAGCTCCATTTTTCGGACGGCTCTTTACTGATGATGTTCACCACACCGCCTACGGCGTTGGAACCGTATAGTGAGGAGGCTGCCCCTTTCACAATTTCAATGCGGGACACGTTGTCCATGTTGAGCCGGCTGTAGTCCACATTGTCCAGAGTTTCGCCCGCAAGCCTTTCCCCATCCACCAGAAACAGTACGGAATTGCCTCCAAATCCTTGCAGGTTCAGCGAAACCTGCTGGTTCATGGAATAGCTGAATTCCAAACCGGGCAGTTCTGTCTGCAGCACATCCTGCACATTGGGCGCGTCAAGGGATTTGATCTCCTCTTCGCTGATAAGTCTTGTAACTACGGGTGTCTCTTTCAGAAGTTTTGGAGTCCGTGTGCCGGTGAATACCATTTCTTGCAATGCCTGTGTGCTTTCTTTCAATTGTATATGGACGGCTCCTGATGTGCCTGCCGGGATGTCGCGCCGGGCCCTTTCATATCCCACACAGGAGATTTCCAGAGTGTAAGGGCGGTTGTCGGGAAGCTGGATGCGGAATTTTCCCTTGCTGTCGCTGATGGCGCCAAGGTTTTTCTGTTCCGCAATGCGTAGTGCAACTCCCATCAGCGGTTCTCCTGTGGCGGAATCTGTCACGCTTCCCCAAATGCGGCGTTCTTCATTTTGGGCGGAAACCGGCAGCAGCAGGCCTCCGCCAAGCAAAATAGAGGCTGTAAAGCAGCCAACTAACAATAGAAAACGGGAAATGGTGCGGCTTTGTCTTGAATTATGGTCTGAAAACATGGCTTACAAAGGATAGACATATTCAATGGTGACGTAGCCCTTTACATTTGCGGTGTTGGCGAAATTGGAGAAGAACAGTCCGGCGCAGCTGCCGTCCGACAGACGCAGCACGTAGGGCTTCATCCTCAGCGTGTAGATGGGCGGCATAGTGGAGGTGTTCACATCCAGCCAGCGCGAAAGAGTGAAATTGAGCAGACAGGTGTCATAAACAATGTTTCCGTCCATCATGCCGGACATGTCCACCGCAATACGGGAGAGTGAGTCCGGGGTAAAAGGGGCGGTGGCGGGAATGCCCGACTCCCGCAACTGCCCCAAATTCTGATAATCGGTTTCGCAGGCACTTCCTCCGTTTGTCCGCACGTCATAGCGGTGCAGGGCGAAGTCCCATTCTGTCGGTTCTGTTTGCCCCATCAGCACATTGGAGGTGTCAATGGTTTTCCTTTTCAGGTTGATGTAGGTCCAGCGGGCATAACTGGTGGCGTCAATGAAAATGGTGCCACTGTTGTCATCGCGGGTTTGGATGAAGCCGTATTCCGAATGCGTTTCAGGCTGGTCGTACAAACCGCTGAAAATGCCTTCGCAACTGCTGAGTGGCAAAGTGGTTACGAAGGCTATCATCAGCATGATGGCCCTTTTTTTGAACTTTAATGCAAACCTCATAGGGATTGTCGGCGAAAACCGTTTGTACATGAAGGGGCTATTGTTTTGAATCAAATACAAATAGGATGGACATGGGCATGGCTCCGGGCTGGAGCGTATACTCCAGATGCAGCTTGTCATGGTTCACATTTCCCTGGATGCTGCCTTTCCATTCCACATTGTTGTGGGTGAAGGCCACTGCCGTTTCCGAGAGATTGTAAAGGTTGTCGGAGGCTTTGGTGACGGGAACGCCTTTGATGGTCAAATCCGGGACGCTCATTCTCCCTTCGCCCATTGCTGGGATGAAAATGCTGGCTGTCTCCTCATTTTCGGCCTTCAATACGATGGTGGTGTCCAGACGTCCCTGTTCCTTGTCGGAGACGCTCATGACAAGTGTCCCTTTGTAGCTTCCGTCAATTTCCTCGGCAGGTTTTTCTTTCTTGCAGCCGGAGATTGCAATGGCACCTATAGCCATCAGACCTAACATCAATGTTTTTACTTTCTTCATTTCCAGTAAATTTTAATGGTTAAACAAATTATTTTTTTAAATTGATCCTTGTTCTGTATTGTTTTTGCAAAAGTAGCGGTTAGGCAAAGTTCGGAAGGCTTCAAAAATGGGTAAAAAAGGGGAGTGCGGTCACCTGTTTCGGCTAACCAAAAATGGGGAGAAAAAAAGAGGGTGCCTTTTGGGACACCCTCTTTGGTTTATTATGTAACCTGTAGACTAACGGACTGCAATTTTACTGACCATGTTGGTCTCTTTGCCCTGGACTTTGATAAAGTAGAGCCCGGAGGCCAGATGGGCGGTGTTGATGCGCAGCAGGCTTTCTCCGTTCATCATGGTCTTGTAGAGGATTTTGCCCTGCATGTCGGTCAGGCAGACCTGAACGTCACCATGGACACCTTCAAGTTGCAGCATGGCGTGGTCTTCCGCCGGATTGGGCCATACCCTCATGCTGACGGTCTCGCCGGCTTCGTTGACGCGGACAGGTTCGGCTATGAAGGAGCGCATGTCGCTATAGTGGGTGATGTCGTTGTTTGTGGTGGCATAAATCCGAACCACATAGGCGCGGCCTTTCACCAGATTGTCTATTGGGGCGTGCAGCTTGTAGAGTAGGGAGGTTCCGCCGTTGCCGCTCTCGTCATAAATGGTGTCAATCTTGTCGTAGGGCAGTTTGTTCCATTCCAGCTCTGTTATATTGCGAAAGCTTGCAACCGACGGCTCTGCGTATTCGAATCCGAACTCCTTGATGGCGTTGAATTGCAGGTATTGGTGGTACAGGTAACCCTCAATGCTGGCGCTGGTTTCGGTCACCTCCTTCACCGGCATCACATACATTTCCGGTGCGGCCTTGGTGTCAATTTCGGTTTGGGTCCATTCTCCCCAAGTGGAGTCCTTGCACCTTGTGCGCAGTTTGAAAACAGCGGTGCAGTTAGGCACCAGGTCGGTAAGTTCCACGAAGGAATGGTATTGGCAGTCAATGATGGCGCTCATGGTGCCGTTTCCGTAAATCACCTGGTATTGGCAGTCCTCATCTTCCCAATCCCAGTAGATGCTGGCTGAGGTGAAGGAGCTCAGTTCCACGTAGTTTATGTTCGGCGTGTGGCAGTTAGTGATTGTTGCAATGGTATCTTCCGGTGTCTCCTCCACGGTTATGCTGTTGATGATGGCGGCAAATTTGCCGAATTCGTATTCAACTCCATCCATGATTTCCATGTCGTTCCAATATAGTATAAGGTAGAGAGGAAGAGTGCTGTCGCCGGAGTAGTTCTGCGGTTTTTTCAAATAGAAGGTGTTGTCGCCGTTCGGAAGGCTGCTGAGCTCTTTTTCCGATTCAAACCATGGTTTGAAACCACCGGCGGATTCGAAGCTGAGAGCCGCATACAGACCGGAGGCGGGCACTCCCATGAAATAGGTGCCATCTTTTTTGAAATTGATTTTCACAGTAAGATAATCCCCATTGGGAGCCTCCAGTTTTTTCTGAGCATAGGAATTGACCATTACCGCTTTCTCAGTGTAGGCGGTGTCGTTGCCGTTGGGGGAGATGAAAAGCGAATTGCCCGTGTGTCCGGAAAGTTTTCCTGCGTACCAGTTGTACTGGCCTTGGGAAAGTCCCCAGTAGTCGCACTCCACGCCAGTGTCATTACAGTCAAATTTGGCGGTGTAGGGGAGTTTCGCGGCAGGACGGCTGTCATTGTCGTAGGTGAGGAAGGTATGTGGGTATTCGGTTCCAGAAGTGATGGTGTCACCTTCCGGTGTGACTGCCCAGGCTCCCACCAGATACCATGTAAAGGCTTGGAGGTTGGTGGCTTCGGCGTTGATTTCCAATTGTCCTTCCCATTCGTCACTGACATTTCCTTTCAAATAGACCCATTTGTCATCAGTCATTCTTTTGTAGGTCAGGCCGTAGGAGGTGGGCTTCAATCCGATGATATAGGAGATTGCACCGGTCAGTCTGGCATAGTTGTGGGAGATGCTGTCCGGACCGTGAGTCCACACGTCAGGATCGTAGGTGAAATAGAAATCGAGGGTTGACCAGTCGGAATGGTAGTTACCTTTGACCGCTCTGATATATGCGGTATAGTCGGTGCGGTTGGTCAGTCCGCCCATGTACATGATGTTGCTTGTGGAAAGGGTGGTGGTGCCGTTTTCGCCCAGTTTGACCTCCCATTGGGTCTCATCGCGACCTGCATTCCAGGAAATTTGGATGGAATCCTTCGCTGTCACATAGATATTTATATATTTCGGCTTTTCCAACTTCACTTCATTGTCAGGTGTCTCTTTAACGGAGAGATTGGTGATGATTGGGGCTGGCTGGTAAGCATAGGATTCCTGATAATGCATTATATCGTGCCAAAGGAAGACAATGTAGGCGTTTTCCCCTTTCGACGGGTTGGGAATCTGCATGCTCACATGTCCGTTATGCTGGCTGATGCCATATTCGCCCTTAAACTGTCCGCAATAAAGATAGTCGCTAAAATTAAATGGGGAGGGCTCGCTATAATTGGAGGTGCTTGAAGCATAAAGATATTGGTTCGTGTCCATGATATAGACTTTCAAATAGTCATTACCGTAATATCCTCCACCGACTTGGAGGTCAAATTCCACGGTAATCCGTTCGGAATTGCCCATTTTGAGCAGTTTTTTTGCGAACACACGGGCCGGCATCTCATAGTTGAAAGTGGCGTCCTGTCCGTTTTGTGAGACGAAAAGGGCTTTTCCTGTGCTTCCGGAAGGTGTGCCGATGTGCCAGGCATTGGTGCAGTCCCCATTGATGAGCACCCATCCGGCAGTGTCGGAGAAGTTGGTGCTGTAGGGCAGTTGCTGGACTTGTGCCGCAGCATGCAGCGTCAGGCCTGTGAATAGCAGGGAAAGGCAGAGTTTCCCGAATTTTGTAAATGCTTTCATATCTTTAAATTTTTTTGATGAATATTTCTGTTATTGTTCTGCTTGTTGCTGGGTTTGTTCCGTTTCTTCCAGTGTTTCCTCCTCCTCTTCAAAAAGCAGTTTGCTGCCAATCATGTAGCGGTTCTCGGAACTGTTTTCGTCGGAGGTTTTGATGATGAGCTGCCGCTCGTTCATGCCGGACTGTTTCACCAGGAAAAAGTGCATGTAGTTGTTCCTGCGGCTGGCAATCTGCTGAAGCTCGCGGCGCATCTGGGAAATCGGATAGCATTTTTCCGCCTTTTCCTGCACGCTGGCCTTTTCCCATTCCTCACCCGCCTTTTCGTTCAAGAAAGTGACAAAATCCAAATCCTTTTCGTTGATGGCCTTGATTTTTTCAAAATCAATCAGTTGCAGCCTGTAGTTCTCTTCGTCCGCATGTTGCAGCAGATAGTAGTCCCTTTTCACGTTGTAAAGTGCCAGGGCATGTGCCGCCTTGTTCACATCGATCTGCTGGGTCATTTCAATCACTATGTTGCTGTCGCTCTTGGCCAGTTGGGCCAGTTTGGACAGAAAATCGTACTGTTCGGAGGTGAAGTCGAACTGCAGCGGGTCAATCTTCATCTCGTTGAGCTCATCTTCGTTCATGCCAAGCAGTCCGGCGGTGTATTTCAAAGGTGAGACGGTCACTTTCACCAGCAGGTTACTGAGGGTTTTCCAAACTATTTTCATGTAGGAGAATTCCGGATTGTCCAAATCTCCGCTGACAGGAATGTCCAAATTGATTTTCTGGTCTTTGTCGTTCAGGATATAGACTGCGGCCTTGAGCGGGATATTGATGTCGGTCTCAACCTCCTTGCGCTTGTCACCCACACTCAAGTTGAAGATGTCGATTTTGTTGTCTCCCTCCAGTTGGGAATGTTCCACGCGATTTTTGCTGGCAAATGAAAACACACCGTCGTCGAGCGGATAGGCCAGATAATGCACGGTATAGGGGGAGAAGCGTTTCATGTTCAGGTTTTTCACATTGATGACCAAATCCTGGTAGGACTTGTAATTGGAGATGTTTCCCTTCCATTGCACGTGGGCGAAGCCTCCATCTGGCAGGCCGGCCAGCAGCTGGAGCTGGTTTTCGCCCTGCAGCTGCAGATTTTCTGCCTTGACACGGATGTTCTTGAGCGGAAAGCTGAAGTTTTCCTCCATTTGGTAGTCATTGTAGGTGAAGTTGCTGTTCTCCACTTTGAATTCCTTGATGAGCAGGCGAATCTCTCTTTGGGCGGCTGTGCTGTCAGTCGGTTTGTCCGTAGATTTGTCGTCCTGGCCGTCTTTCGGTTTGTCCGCAGGCTTTTCTGTTTGGTTGTTTGTGGCTGCGGCTTTTTCTTCACCCTCCTCGTCGCTGCCCGTTTTGTCGTTTTCCTGATTGTTTGCAAAGAGTTGGGAGAAATTGCTGCTGCCGTCCTTGTTGTTGTCAAAATGGCTGTTCAGGCCGTCAATGTAAATGTGTCCTATTTCAAAATCATTGTCTTCCAACAGGATGTGGTTTACCGCGATATCCAGTTTGTGAAGTGAAAGCACCTCCTGTTCCTTCCCGTCGCTGACTTGGCAGTTTTGCAGCATCAGGTTGCCGTAAATCCGGCTTTGCATGATGTTGTCCAGATTGCCTTGGGCGAAAATATCCCCGTCAAATGTGCCGTTGATATGCTGGATATTCATGAAATCAACAAGATATGGGTAAACGTTCTCCAATGCGAAACGCTTGATGTGCAAGGCGGCCTCAAAGTCGTTGGTTCCCATGTTGTACTGGACTTTGGTGGAAAGTGTGCCATTGTTGGGAAGCGTAAAGGAAAGTCCTGCGTCAGTGCTGTTTTCCCCTTCCAGGTAGATGCCCGGCACGTGGAGGTGCAGATTTTTCAAATGCCATTCCTTTTGCCGCACCTTGTCGTTGAAGCAGATTTTCCCGTCTGAAAGCTGGATGTCGTAAATGCCTATTTTCCAATTGCTCGGTGTGGTGTCCTTTTCGTTGCTGTCGTTGGAGAAGCGTTCAATGATGTCGTTGAAGTTGAAGCCGTTTTCATCTTGCGCAAGGTGGATGTCCGGTGCTGTCAGGCGGATGTGGGGGATGTTAACCTCGCTGCGCAGCAGCTTGCGCCATTTCATCCTGACCTGAAGGGTGTCAAACTGGACAAAGTCGGTGGTCTGGTCTGTCTCTTTCAGATGAAACCCGTAAATGCCGACTTTTCCGGCCAGCAGGTTGATTTTCATCCTCTCCATCTGGATTTCACGGCCCAACACCTTTTGGTCGATGCTTTGGACCACAGTTTTGGCCACCGGACCCAAGAACAGCAGCACGACAATCAGCAGTGCTGCTATGGACAAAAGGATGTATTTTAATATTTTAAGAAACCTCTTCACGTTGCGTATCGTTTTTTATTGCATTTACAATATATTTTGCAAATGTCTGAAAAAAAACAATACGAAATCCAATGGGAGGGCTAAAAAATGCAAAATAAATTTTTTGAAGTCCCCTTAATTTTTTTGATTTTTTTTCGTAAACATTGGATTATTTTTAGTATTTTTGCAAAATCAAAATAAGCAATGATTATGTGTAGGAAAACTTTTATCATGACAATGCTGCTCCTGCTTTGGGGCGGCATGATGCACGCCCAGGCCGTGGTGACCGTGGTGACAACCGACGGTGAAAAACATGCCACAATAATAACGGAGACGGGGCATGTCTCCATAGGCAACGAGAGCGTCATCCTATATGCCACAAGTGACAGTAACGCCACCAGCAGCTTTGCCATTGAAGATGTGGCCAAAATGCTCTTTTCCC
>CAJOQK010000070.1 GCA_905236885.1 uncultured Bacteroidales bacterium | reverse complement strand
GGGCATGACCGACGTGCTGGCCGATGTGGTCGATCTCGGGATGGTCTCCCGCGAGGTCTATCCCCCGGAATTGGAGAAGGGTGCCGTTCCGTTCGCTTCGGCCAAGGACGCGGTGGTTATCACCATCAATGCCGACAACCCTTTGGCTGACAAGCTGATGAAGCACGGCATCTCCCAGGAGGCCGCCATCAAGATCTGGATCACGGGCGAATACACCACCTGGGGACAGGTGCTTGGCACAAGCGACAAAACCCCGATTCATGTCTACACCCGCTCCGATGCCTGCGGCGCAGCGGAAACCTTTGCCGCATGGATGGGCAAAAAACAGGAGGATCTGCTGGGCACCGCCGTATATGCGGATCCCGGACTGGCCTCCGCAATTCAGGCTGACAAACTTGGTATCGGGCTGAACAACATCGGCTACGCCTACGATGAAAAGAGCCGCAAGCCAAATCCCGGACTGATGGTCTGCCCAATTGACGGAAACGGGGACGGAACCATCTCCCCCGACGAATATTTTTACGACAATAAGGATGATTTTGTGCAGGCTGTGGCCGATGACAAATACCCCTCCCCACCCGCCCGAGACCTGTACCTGGTCACTCACGGAGTCCCCTCAAACCCCATTGTGGTGGCTTTTCTGGAATATGTGCTCACTGAGGGGCAGCAGCACAACATGCCTGTAGGCTACATTTCCATCCCTTCGGAAAAACTGGAGAAGGCGCTGGACAAACTGCACGGGAAAAACTGACAAAAACAAGCAACAGAAACTTCAAGGGAAGAGGCTTATGTTCAACAAAAGAATGGTCAAGGACAAACTGGCGCAGTCTGTAATGCTCGGACTCTGCCTGTTCTCCATCCTGATGGTGGTGACAATAGCCGTAGGACTATATCTGAAATCATCGCCTGTGCTGGAAAACAAATCCTTGTGGAGCCTGCTCTCCTCCAGTGAATGGCGGCCCATGAAAGGGGAATTCGGCTTTTTCCCCTTCATCATAGGAACCGTTTGGGTGACGGTGCTGGCCATTGCCATGGCCTTTCCAATCTCATTGTTTACAGCCATATATCTTACTGAATATGCCAAAAGTCATGTAAAAAAATTTGTATTCCCCGCACTGGACATTCTGGCGGGTCTTCCATCAGTGATTTACGGGGTGTGGGGAGTGCTGGTGATTGTGCCCTGGATTTCAAACCGATTTGCCCCACATTTTGTGGATTTCTCTTCAGGATACACCATCCTGGCCGCAGGCATTGTATTGGGAATCATGGTCATTCCATTGTTGGTCAGCCTGTTCATTGAGGTATTCTCCAGCGTTCCGATGGAATTGAGGGAGGCCTCCCTGGCTTTGGGTGCCACACGATGGCAGACCACACACAAGGTGGTGCTGCGGAAAACCCTGTCAGGTGTTGCGGCGGCCACCGTGCTGGCCGTTTCCCGTGCCATGGGTGAAACCATTGCAGTATTAATGGTATGCGGCTGCGTCATAGGTATTCCCAAAAGCATTTTGGATCCGGGCTATCCAATTCCCGCGCTGATTGCCAACAATTATGGTGAAATGCTCTCCATGCCCCTCTACGAGTCCGCACTGATGTTCGCAGCACTGATTTTGTTTGCTGTAGTATTGGTTTTCAATTTATTGTCTCGCATTATCCTTTACCGTTTGGAAAAAACACAGCAATAAAGATGGATATAAAGCGCAAAAAACAAGTTTCAGAATGGGCGGTCAAAACCGTGATGTGGATTTCCATGTCTATTGTGTTTTTATTGGTTTTCAGCGTTATCTGGACAATATTTTCCAAAGGCTGCAAAGCCATGAGCTGGAGCATGCTGACCAAACTGCCCACCGCAGGAACCTATCTGGGCGGAGAGGGCGGCTTCCCTAACGCCATTGTGGGTTCCCTCTACATTGTCGGAGCTTCAACCGTTTTGGGGCTGCTGGTATCGATTCCGGTTGTGTTCTACCTCAACGTTTACCTGAAAACCAGCTCCAAATTAGCCTATTGGCTCCGGTTAGCCTGTGACGTGCTGTTTGGTGTCCCTTCAATAGTGTATGGGGCTTTCGGCTTTACAATCATGATTTTCTTCGGATTGCGAACCTCCCTGTTGGGCGGCATAATTGTCATCACCATGCTGATCATCCCCATTTTTATCCGTACCATGGACGAGGCGACACGCAACTTTCCTCGGGAAATACTTGATGCCAGCTATGCATTGGGCGCCACCAGATGGGAAACGCTCAAAGTTGTGGTCCGGCAAATTGCGCCCGGCATCGCCACCGCCACCCTGCTCTCCATCGGAAGGGCCATCGGGGACGCTGCCAGCGTGATGTTCACCGCCGGCTATACCGACAGCATTCCAACCTCGCTCTCCCAGCCTGCCGCCACCCTGCCCCTTGCCGTGTTTTTCCAGCTTACAAGTCCCATACCAGAAGTTGTGGACAGGGCTTACGCCGCCGCACTGGTCTTAACCATCATTGTGCTGATATTGAGCATCAGCGGACGTTTTATCACCAACCGTTTTTCAAAAAACAAACTGTAATGGCTATCGAAATACAACATTTGAATGTCTATATCAAAGAAAACCAAATTCTGAAAGACATCTGCCTGACACTTCCGGAAAAACAGATAACCTGCATCATAGGCCCTTCCGGATGCGGAAAATCCACCCTACTGCGCACCATCAACCGCCTGATTGACTCCACTGAGCATGTCAGATTGGAAGGAAAGGTGCTGGTGGACGGAAAGGACATCATCGGCAGCGGCCACGAAATCACGGAACTGCGCCGGAAAATAGGACTGGTCAGCCAGCGTCCATGCCCCCTGCCCATGTCAATTTTTGACAACGTGGCCTATGGCTGCCGGATTAACAGAATGTACAAAAAGCACCGTCAGCTCATCTATAATGTACAGAAACAGCTCCAGGCGGTGGGACTTTGGGATGAAGTGCGCGGACGTGTGCGCACTTCTGCCACCCGGCTCTCTATCGGACAGCAGCAGCGGCTCTGTCTGGCCCGCTCCCTTGCGGTGGAACCCGAATACATTCTGGCGGATGAGGCGACCAGCGCATTGGATCCAATTTCAAGCAAAACCATTGAAGACCTATTTGTTTCGCTCAAATCGCAATATTCCATCATTATGGTGACCCACACCCTGCACCAGGCGTTGCGCATTGCGGACAACGTGGTTTTCATGTATTTGGGCGAAGTGGTGGAAAGCGGACCCGCCCGACAAATTTTTGAACAGCCACAACAGGAACTGACCCGGAAATATCTGTCAGGAATTTTCAGCTGACATTGTATTGGACATTACAATTTTATACCATGAGTTACAAACTGACACATCTGAAAGAACTGGAATCGGAATCCATTTATGTGCTGCGGGAGGTTGCCGCCCAATTTGAAAAACCGGCCATCCTCTTCTCCGGAGGAAAGGATTCAATTGTGGTCACGTATCTGGCTTACAAGGCCTTTTATCCTGCCAAAATCCCATTTCCCCTAGTGCATATTGATACCGGACACAATTTTGCCGAAACCATCACCTATCGGGACGAACTGGTCAAAAAATTGGGTGCCAGGCTGATTGTGGGTTCCGTACAGGAGAGCATCGACACCGGACGGGTGAAGGAGGAAAAAGGCTATTACGCCAGCCGGAACAGGTTGCAAACCACAACTCTGTTGGACACCATCGACCGTTATCAGTTTGATGCCTGTATTGGCGGAGCACGCAGGGATGAAGAAAAAGCCCGCGCCAAAGAGCGTTTCTTCTCCCACCGTGACGAACTGGGACAATGGAATCCCAAAAACCAGCGTCCGGAACTATGGAACATTTTCAACGGAAAAAAGAATATGGGCGAACATTTCCGCGTTTTTCCCATCAGCAACTGGACAGAAATGGATGTGTGGCAATACATTTACCAGAATAACATTCCGCTTCCAAGCATCTATTTCACCCATGAAAGGGCCTGTTTCCTACGTAACGGGCAATGGCTGGCGGCGGAACCCTGTATGAAACTGAAACCAAATGAAAAGGTTGAAATCAAGCAGGTACGCTGTCGCACTGTGGGAGATATAAGTTGCACAGGACTAACCCTTTCCAAGGCGCACAACCTCACTGACATCATAGCGGAGATAGCAGCCACCCGAATCACGGAACGCGGCGGCAGAGCTGATGACAAACGCAGTGAAACATCAATGGAGGACCGTAAAAAGGAGGGATATTTTTAGTATGGCCGTCGCAGAGGAAGGGTTTAAGAGTTTAAAAGGTTTAAGATGTTGTAGGGTCATCACGTGCGGCGACCACTTGTGCAAAAAAATCATGGTCATAGTCATTGTCATAGTTTAAAAGGTTTAAGAGTTTGTAGGGCCGATGTTACATCGGACAACGAAAAAAAACGAATTAATATGAACGGATATTTGGATATGGAACTGCTGCGGTTCACCACGGCAGGAAGTGTGGATGACGGAAAGAGCACGCTGATCGGTAGGTTGCTGTACGACAGCAAATCCATTTTTGAAGATCAGCTGGAAGCGGTGGAAGAGGCCTCGCGCAACCGTGGCAATGAAGAAATAAACCTTGCACTGCTCACCGACGGGTTGCGTGCAGAACGGGAACAGGGCATCACCATTGATGTGGCATACCGCTATTTCGCCACACCCAAACGGAAATTCATCATCGCCGACACTCCGGGTCACATCCAGTACACGCGCAACATGGTGACAGGTGCATCAACTGCGGATTTGGCCGTTATCCTTATTGACGCACGTAAAGGGGTGGTAGAACAGACGTTACGCCATTCCTACATTGCATCCCTTTTGGACATTCCGCATATTGTCGTGTGTGTCAACAAAATGGATTTAATTGATTTTTCCGAGGAAAAATTCCGTGCAATTGAAGCGCGATACCGTGAAATGGCAATCAAAGGCGGCATTCGTGCACAACTGCATTTTTTGCCGATATCGGCAAAACTTGGGGACAACGTGGTGAAAGATTCGGGAAACATGCCATGGCACCATGGCGGAACATTGATGCAACTGTTGGAAACCGTCCCCATCCTGCACAAATCGGGGGATGAAAAAGAGCCCATGCGCTTTCCGGTGCAATATGTCATCCGGCCAATATCCGACAAATTTCCCGATTTCAGGGGTTATGCCGGACGAATGGCAGGCGGTGTGGTTCATATCGGGGATGAGGTCAAAGTGCTTCCTTCCGGTCTGACATCCAAGGTTAAAGCCATCATGCAGGCCGAAGAAAACCTGAGCGTGGCACACACACCGGAATCGGTCACCCTGCTGTTGGAGGATGAGATAGACATTAGCAGGGGCGACATATTGGTGAATGCCAACGAAGCACAACCCCAAATGAGCCGGGATTTGAAACTGATGTGCTGCTGGCTGAACGAAGCCCCCATGCAACTTGGAAAACGCTATGTGATGCAGAACAGTGTCTCCGAAGGTACCTGCATGGTCAAAGAGATTGTCTACAGGTTGGACATCAACACATTGGAGCAACAGACTGAATGTACCACACTGCAAATGAACGACATCGCTAAAATAAAACTGCACACCTCCACCCCATGGGTTTACGACAGCTACCTGCAAAACAAAACCATGGGTTCAATTGTACTGATTGATCCGGACAGCAACGAGACCATAGGGGCTGGAATGATTGTGGGGCAAGGAATGTGAAGAGTTTAAGAGGTTTAAGAGTTTAAGAGGTTTAAAAGTTTAAGAGTTAATAGTTTACAGTTTATAGTCATAGTCATTGTCATAGTTCTTAATCACATGAATAAAAAATACACCTCATCAGACATTAGCCGCTTGAATGCGGAATTTGCGGAGTCTTCCACACAAGAGTTACTACTGCATTTCCTGCAGGTTTACGGCACCCGTATCGCCCTCTCCTCCAGCTTGAGCATTGAGGATCAGGTTTTGACCGACATGATACTGCATGTCGACCCGAAAGCGCGTATCTTCACCCTGGACACCGGACGACTTTTTCCGGAGACCTACCAGCTGATGGACCGCACCAACCTGCATTACAACATTAAAATGGAGATTTTTGTCCCACATACGGAAGTTTTACAGCAGACACTTCTGGAAAATGGCGTGAATTTCTTTTATGAAAGTTTGGAAAAAAGGCATTTATGCTGCCAAATCCGCAAACTGGAACCGCTTTCCAGGGCTTTCGGCACGCTGGACGCCTGGATTTGCGGTTTGCGCCGGAGCCAGTCGGTCACCCGCGAGGGAATGCAGAAAATCGAATGGGATGAGCAGCACCAGCTGCTTAAAATCAACCCATTGATAGACTGGAGCGAAGAACAGACATGGGACTACATCCGCACCCATCATGTCCCCTACAACAAACTGCAGGAACAGGGATTCCGCAGTATAGGCTGCCAACCCTGCACGCGGGCGGTCCAACCCGACGAGGATATCCGCGCCGGACGCTGGTGGTGGGAAAGTCCCGAACATCGCGAATGCGGCCTACATCAAAAGGCGTGAGATCACTCTCCCCGTAACGTTTGGAAAGCCTCCCCGATATTTTCCACCAAATCACCTGAAAGCAGGCTCTCAGGCGACTGTTTACGCAACGCCAAATCCCCTGCCAAGCCATGCAGGTACACCCCGAGCACCGCCGCCTGTTCCGGACTGTAGGACTGTGCCAGCAATGAGAGCAGCATGCCGGTCAGCACATCCCCGCAACCGGCAGTGGCCATCCCCGGATTGCCCGTAGTATTGAAAAAACAGCTTCCGTCGGGAGAAACCGTCACACTATAAGCCCCCTTGATCACCACAAGCAACTGGTGCTTGGCGGTGAACTGTCGGGTCACATCCAACCGTTCCTTAGCATCTCCGGCTTTTCCCATAAGCCTTTCCCATTCTCCCAGATGTGGTGTCAGGATGGAATATGGTGGCACGAACTCCAGATATGTCGGGTTTTCAGCCAACAGGTTCAGGGCATCGGCATCCAGCACGACCGGCCGGCGGTAAAACTGCAGCAGCTGCTTCAACACCTGCTTCGCCCCATCTGTTTTTCCCAATCCCGGACCGATGGCCACGGCAGTGTATTTTTCCAAATTCTTTATATCAAGCGAGGAAACCGAATCCTCCTCCACATCACATTCCACCATCGCCTCCGGAACTGCAGTCTGCAGAATGCCATAGTTGCAACTGGGCGCGTGCACCGTCAGCAGCCCCGCGCCACCACGCAGACAGGCACGTGCCGCCAGCACCGAAGCCCCAGCCATGCCACGGCTGCCGGCAATCAGCAGAGCCCGCCCGAAATCCCCCTTATGGGCAAAACGGGAGCGACTGTGAAGCCAGGGCTGTGACAATGGGGCTGTGATCCATTGGCATCCCTTCTGCTCCTGAAATCCTATTTTTTCCATAATCTCAGCCGATACGGAAAATATATTCTCATCCTTCATCTTTTCAAAAATATCGTGTTTGCACAAAAAAAGATTATTTCATTTTCAAACGCACAAATAATTTCTGCCAATTTCCGCGCATTAAAATCCCGAAAATAGAGATTATTTTCCGGAAACCGCCATTATTCATGGCGCATGCGCTCCCTGAACAGCTGTCCGGACAAACGGCTGACCGGCCATAACACCGCAGGAATCAGGACACATATCACAACGGCAAATATACCCACCACATCCGACCAATGCATGGCCACCGGATAATAGCTCACTTCATAACCCTCTCCGAAACGGATGAAATGGAATGTCTGTTGCAGATAGCAGCAGACAAAACCAATCAGCAGGCCGGAAACCGCGCCGATACCGCCAATCAGCATCCCTTCCGCAATGAAAATTTTGCGAATCAATGGCAAATCCGCACCCATGGCACGGAAAATTCCCAAATCCTGCTTTTTATCCAGAACCAGCAACGCCATCATTCCAATCATGTTGAAGGAGGCAATCAGCAGGATAAAAGAAAGAATGGCAAATATCGCCCATTTTTCCGTGCGCATTGCCTTGTACAGCTCCGATTCCTGCTGGAAGGCATCTTTCAGCACAAAACCCTCACCTGCCAACGCCTCCACAGCCGCTGTAACCTGTCGTAAGGAAGCCGATGGGGACAACCTGAATTCCAATGACGTCAGCTCGTTTTGACGACCTGTAAGCCTGCGGACAAAAGAGATTGGCGCAAAGACATAATTTTCATCATAATCCGTGGCGGAAAAAAAGCTTCCAACAGGCGTCAGACTTTCGCTGTTCAAGCTCTGCATAGGATTTGCTGCCGAAAGCGACGCACCGCGCTTGGGATAATAGACACGCAGGCTGTTGGTTACAAAATCAGCAATTGGAGCCTGCAGCACCTGCTCCACCCCCCTTCCCAGCACTGCCAGGGGATATTCGCCGAACTGCAGCAGGAATTGCCCGGAGTAGACCGTAGTGTCAATCTGTTTTAGGCGGGCATAGTCCGCCTCCACCCCTTTCAGATTGACAATGAACTGCCGGTCCTCACAAACTATCACCGCCATGTCAGTGCATACCTCTGACATGTACTCAACCCCTTCAATACCACGCAATGCCGCCAACTGCTCCGACGTTAGCACAAAATCACGTCCCTCCCTGGAGGAGAGTTCCAAATCGGCATGAAAACCGTTAAACTTGTCCGTGACAAACCCCTGAAGGCCGTTAAACACAGAAAGCACAATGAACAGTGCCGCCGTACAGACGGTGATGCTCAAAAGGGAAACCCAAGAAATCAGCTGTATCAGCTGTCTGGACTTTCTGGCAAAAAAATAACGCCGTGCGACAAAAAAGGGCAGTTTCACTGTTTCAGCAACTGGTCAATATTTTCAATATAGTCCAATGTGTCGTCCAATACAAAACTCAATTCGGGAATAATCCTCAACTGGTTCCTCACACGTTGTCCAAGCCGGAAACGGATTTCCCTTTGGTTGTCCGACAGGATTTGAATCACCTCCTGTTTCTCCTTCACACCGAACACACTCACATAAATACGTGCATATGACATGTCACGGCTCACCTTCACCTGTGTGACAGTAAGCATCCCTTTTCCCTGATATAGGGTACGTTCCTGTTGGAAAAGATCAGCCATCTCCTTTTGCACCAGCCGCGCAATTTTTTGTTGTCTTGTTGTCTCCATTACGCCATATATTGATAAATGTCCGGATATTGCCTTCCCTTTTGTTCGTAATCCATACCATACCCCACGATGAATTCATTGGAGATTTCGAACCCCACATATCGGATGGGAACATCAACCTTACAGGCCGCCCTTTTGAAAGTCAGCGTGACCACCTCCACATCCTTCACCTTACAGGCCTTCAGCTTGTCGCTCAAAAAACGGATGGTTTGCCCGCTGTCCACAATGTCTTCCACAACAATCACGCGACGGTTCTCCAACGATTCCGGCAGACCAATCACCTCCTTGACCGTATTCCCCGCCTGCATGCCCTGATAGGAGACATATTTTATGCAGGTCATCTCCAACGGGAAATGCAGATGTTTCATCAGTTCGGAAGCAAACATCATTGCACCGTTCAGCACCACCAGCATCAGAGGGCTTTGCCCTTCATAGGCTTTGTTCAGCTCAACCGCAATTTCCATCACCCGCTTTTCAATTTTTTCCTGTGAAATATATTTTACGAACCGTTTGCCTTCAACTTCAATGACATTCGCTTCGCTGCCCTTATTCCAGAACTCCTGGATTGAGTTTAACAGGGAAAGATTGAACTGTTTGAAGCTGAATGCCATGGGAGAGCTTTCCTTTTCCTGTTCATGGTTGTATATTTTGGCAATCTCATCCTTGTATTTCTTCATCAGGAAAGCCCGTTTCAATTTCAGCGTGGGCGACAATTCACCTGTGTTGGGCGACCATTCGTCCGTCACCAGCTGGAAGCATTTTATCTGTTCGTGCGGTGCCAAATCTTTGTTAATCTGCAAAATCTCCTTTTGAAAACGTTGCTGCACCTCCGGAAGCTGCACCAGTTCCAGATTGTCCCTGTAGTGCAGTTTATGCTTGTTCGCCCAAAAATGCAGATAATTGTAATTTGGAGAGATTAGTGCGGAGGCGAATTTCTCGTTTTCCCCAACCACCATCGCATTCTCAATCAACTCCGATTCCTTCATTTTATTCTCAATATACTGCGGAACCACATATTTTCCGGCGGAGAGCTTGAAAATCTCCTTTTTCCTGTCTGTGATTTTCAAATAGGTGTTGTCCACCAAAACACCCACATCTCCGGTGTGGAACCAACCCTCATCATCAATGGCCAGTTTTGTGTAATCATCATCTTTGTAATAGCACTGCATCACAGAGGGACTTTTGACGATGATTTCCCCATCCTCGGCAATTTTCAGCTGAAGAATTGGCAATGGCGGCCCCACTGTGCCGAATTTCACCCTTCCATCAACCGGATTGTTGACCGCAATGACCGGACCGGATTCGGAAAGGCCGTATCCCTCATAGACACGCAATCCCATGGCGTGGAACAGACGTGCAAGTTTTTCGTTCAGTGCGGAACCTCCACTTATTATGATCATTTCGTTACCACCGAATTTTTTTCGGATTTCTGAATATACCAGCACATTGTATATCCGCTGCCACAAATTGTACCATATATTCTTATGGAAATCGTAGCGATAACCATGCTTGACGGCCATATTGAAAATCATTTTGCGGATGCCGCTCATATCCTTTCCGGCCGCCAGAATCTTGTCATGCATCACCTCCAGCACACGAGGCACCGTACAGAAGCCGTGCGCCTTGATTTCCTGCGCATATTGCATAATCAGCCCCATATTGTCCACATAATAGATACTGATGCCCAAATACTGGTAATGGTAATTCATGCTCCGTTCAAACACATGGCAAAGCGGCAGAAAACTAAGGACACGGCAATGGGAATCCATTGGCTGCACCTTGGCATGGGCCATGAAATTGCTGACAAGGTTCGCATGGGTCAGCACCACACCCTTTGGCGTTCCGGTAGTTCCGGAAGTGTAGATTTGGGTAGCCACATCCTCCGGCTGTATGCTCCTGCGGATTTCCGCCACAAGTGCCGCATCCTTTGTACGGCAAAAAATTCCCTGCTTGAAAACCGAAAACAGCACCTCCTCCCCCTCAATCTTATCCAACGTATAGATTAACGGATGATGTTCAAAGGTGTCAAAAACAGGTTTTACCCTGTTGTAAATGGTTTTATTGCCGATAATCACCACCTTCGCATCCGAATGATTGATTATGTAGGTGTATTCGTTTTTGCTCAGTGTGGGGTAAATCGGCACATGAATCACACCCAACATGCTCAACGCCATGTCAATTATGTTGAACTCAGGCCGGTTGTTGGTGATGGTAACCACTCTATCACCCTTCTTGAGTCCCAGCTCGTAAAAGCCATAGCTCATAATTTCGGAATACTTGCAATAATCGGTAATGCTGAATTTAAACCATTCTCCATTGGACTTGGACGCCAAGATGTCGTCTTTTTCATATTTCTCTGACATCCAATCCAACAAATCAAATGTTCTTTTTATTTCCAAAACAATATCATTTAATGTGTAAATGTTGCAAAAGTAATAAAAAAGCAAATAAGAAGATTAGGCGCATGCATAAAAAAAAGCAGCTTTCGCTGCTTTTTTTCACTCTTTTACAAAACCGTCTAACGGACAATGTTCAGCTTTTGCGTCGCATTACCCTTTTCGGTCTGGATTTTCACAACGTAAAGACCTGTGGCCAAATCCTTTGCAGAAATAGTGACCTGATTGTCGGAAACCATTGTCCGGTACACTTTCTGACCAGTGGTGCTGTACACCTCCACCTCACGGATTGCATGGGCTGCAGAAACGGTGAACTGGTCCTGTGCAGGATTGGGATAGACGTTCACGGTTTCATCAATGGCGGCTTCCTGCACATCCACTGCAAGATGGATATCAATATCATCCAGATACAATTTTGCATTGGAAGCATCGCTGGTTGCATGGAAACCGATATAATAGTAACCCGGCTTTTCCACTGTAAAACGGGCTTTTCCCTCCACATAACCGCGATTCACGTCTGTCTGATCCTTGGCCACCTGGTTGTTTATATTCTCATGCCATGCCAGCTCCCACATCAGGGACTGGTATTTCTGCTGGTAAGACCATGCGGAGACAAGCTTTTGCGGTTTTGATTCATCCGAAGTGCCGTACCAGTAGGTCAGCTCATATTTCTTGTTGGCAGTAGGGAAATAGAGCAGTTTTGTGAAGAACCAGTCGTTGGCATTGTACTGTGTGTTGCCGGCATATTCCATGCAGCCGGTTCCGGTACGGGCATACACCGGTGTAATCACATCCCTCCATGCGGACTCATCCCTGAAAATATTATAAATACGGATACCTGAAATATCAGCGGCTGAATCAAAACTGTTGATATATGGGATATTTCCCGGACTTACGTTGTCTACAATGGTTTTGGGCAAGGTATCGTTGCTCCTGTCAATGTCTTGGGGAACATCCACCCAAGCCCAAACGGTATCACGTCCGCCTTTGACGAATTTTGTTTTTTCCGGGAAACTGATATGCAGGGTGTCCAAGGTCTTGATAGTACGTTTCACCTTGTAGTTTTTTGCATAAATGTAGCTGGAACCTTTGGAGGTCTGCATGTACCAAAGGTCAAACTCGTTCACTTCATGACCGTTGTTCTTCACGACGAAAGTCATGGGAACTGCCGTGTCCACATTCTGCATCGGAACCTCAGGAGAGAGCATCTCAATCAACTGCATGTCATACTCATTGACACTACCTACACGGATAAGGTCCAACCCGTAGAGGGCTCCGAACTCAACCATGGCGGATGAAGGCGGAAAATAGGCGCGGAACGCCACATAGATATCCTTGCCAACATAATCGGCCAACGAGTAAGTGTAAGCTGCCCATTCATTGTTACGGTAGGCAGGAAAAGAATCCAGCACCTTGAAGGAGGATGTGGACTTGTCCGTAGTGGAAACTAGCACATAGAGGTTGTTGTTTTCACTACCGGTAAAGTTGATGAAATGGAAACTCAGGTAGGAACCATCCTCAATGTTTTTGATTTGAGGGGAAATCAGCCAGGAATCAGTACCTTTGTTAGGGGCTCCTCCACAGGCGAATGTGACAATGTTTTTGTTGGTGTCACCGTTGGTGGGCGCATCAATATTATGCGAAAGGACACTGTTTCCTGCCACATTGATGACCCATCCTTTCTCCTGTTTTCCGCATGCCTGACGCAAAGTCACCACATCATTCACCGTCCAGTTGCTCAATTCGATCCTATGGTTATACGTTTCCCAACCTTCATAAAAGTTCTGGGCTTGCACGCAAACACATGCCGCAAAGAATGCCAATAATAAGCTTAATTTTCTCATACTTTTGAAATTTAGTTATTTAAATTATTTTCCAATTATATAAAACAATTTGCAAAAATACAAATTCTTTCAATATAAACAGAAAAAAGGAAAAATAAATTTTCAATTGGAGTTTGCATCTCTTTTTTTGCTATTTTTGCAGTTTCAAAAACAGTAGCATGAAAAAGTTTTTGCTTGGATTCTTTTTTTGTGTTCTCTTTATGGGACACACTAAAGCACAATCGGTTATCCTTAGCGGCACAGTTAGGGACTCACTGACGCATGAAAGCATGCCCAGTGCCAATGTGTTTTTGGAGGAATCCCGTACGGGAGCCACCTGCGACAATGCAGGGCGGTTCCGCATCCGGACCGACACCGGCAGCTACACCCTTATCTGCTCCTTTGTTGGATACCGGACCCAAAGGATACCGGTTCACCTGACAGGGAACCGGCAGATAACCATCCAACTTGCACCGGTAATTACAGAACAGTCAGAATTCACCATTTATGACAATCGGGAAAACATAAACAATATTGAAAAAAACCAGATGGGGAGAACCCTGCTTCATGTACAGGCCATCCGCAACGCACCGGCCCTTTTCGGCGAGACAGACGTGATAAAAAGCATCCAGCTGCTGCCTGGCATACAGAGTTCCGGTGAGGGCAACTCCGGTTTCCATGTCAGGGGCGGCGGACTGGACCAAAACCTGATATTGTTGGATCACGGCAGCATCTACAACGCCGGACATCTGTTCGGTTTCTTCTCAGTCTTCAACACCGACGCAGTGCAGACTGCGGAAATGATGAAGGGGGATATTCCGGCAGCCTATGGCGGCAGGCTCTCTTCCGTCCTGCAGGTCACCACCCCATCGGGAGACATGCGGCGTTTCAAGGGAAAAGCAGGCATAGGACTTATTTTCTCCAACATAAGCCTGGAAGGTCCGATTGTCCGTGAAAAAGCCTCTTTCCTTTTCACAGCTCGACGCACCTACATCGACGCCGTGATACAACCCTTCCTCAGCCCAACATCCTCCCTCAGAGGGTTGAAATTCTTTTTTTACGACCTCAACGGCAAACTCAGCTGGAAAATCAAGGACAAAGACCAGCTCCACCTCAGCCTGTACCACGGCTCCGACACCTATGGATTCCGCTCCGGAGAGGGTGCGCTGGATGCACTTTTTTCCTGGTCCAACTCCACCGCATCCCTGCAATGGTGGCACTTTTTCAACGCCGACCGTGAAATGTTCCTGCATGCGGGACTTTCGGACTACAATTTTGACACCAGGATGCACATGGAAATCTACGAAATGCTCATCTCCTCAGGCATCCGCGACTACACCGCACGATGGGAATTGTCCGACAGGACGCTCAAAAACAACAACTTCAGGTTCGGATGGGAATACACTTTCCACCAGTTCAACCCCAACCACTACGAAGCCATGTCTGGCAGCATGCCGATGGACCTGCAGGACAGGGAAACCCTCTTTGCCCACGAAGCGGCGCTTTACGCCTCCGACAATGTTGACATCAGCAAAAAAATCAAGCTCAATATGGGATTGCGAGCCTCCTATTTTCAGCAGATCGGCCCTCACACCGCCTACCTGCTGAATGAAATAGGACAAGTAATTGACAGCGTTTTCTATACTGCAGGCTCCAAAGTGAAGGACTATGCCGGACTGGAGCCACGTCTCTCCATGCGCGTGACCATTGACTCCACCAAATCAGTGAAAGCATCCTATAACCACAATTACCAATATGTGCAGCAGGTGACCCTTTCCTGCATCTCCTTACCGACTGACGCCTGGATTCCGAGTACGGCGGATGTGCTGCCACAATCCTGTGACCAGGTAGCAGTCGGCTGGTTCCAAAACTTCCTCAACCACCAGCTTACAACCTCTTTGGAAGCCTATTACAAATTTATGCGGAATCTGACAGAGTACAGGGAAGGATTCTCCCCCTTCACGGAAGCGGCTTACGGATACAGCCAACCCTACACCCAAGGCGATGGTTGGTCGTACGGAGTGGAATGCTTTGTGCAAAAGGAATCGGGACGGCTGACCGGATGGCTCAGCTACACCCTGTCCTGGTCGTTCCGGCAATTCAATGAGATTAACAATGGCGAGGTCTTCTGTGCCAAAAACGACAGGAGACATGACATCTCCCTTCTGCTGAGCTATGACATACTGCCCAATCTGACAGCCTCCGCCGTATGGGTCTATGCCACAGGAAACACCATGACCGTCCCTATCGGCTACTATTTCATAGGACACAATTTAGTGGTTGAATACAGCAAGACCAACGCCTACCGCATGCCTCCATACCATCGTCTGGATCTCTCCATCCAATGGGTGTTCCGTCGCAGTGAAAAATGGGAACAGAGTCTGAATTTTTCCGTATACAATGCATATAACCGGAAAAATCCCTTCTTTATCAATATATACACCTCAATGCAAAACAGCGATTTGAGCCAGCTCTCCCTGCAAAGCACCGCCTACCAGATGTCCCTCTTTCCCATCCTGCCATCCATATCCTGGAACATCCGTTTCAAATAAATGCGGCTGGAAATGACTATCGTAGAAACAGACATTTAAATCAAATAAATTGCAAAACGATAAATTTATGAAAAAAAAATTGTTTTTTAGCGCATTGGTTTGTATACTGGCAATAAATGCCGGTTGCGGCAACAAAAACGACAGCGGCGATACAGCAGCACCCTCCACATCTGAAAATCTGACCTGCGGAGACACCGAAAACACCGTTTATGACACCAACGGCATAAGCGGCTTTGTCAATCTGACCGATGTGGTGCCTGATGCAATTTTGGAAATCCGGTACTACAGCACCTACAATTTTGTAGGCAGGCGCATTGACGGATACCTGCAGCCCACAGCATTACTGAGCCGGGAAGCGGCAGACAGCCTGCGTGCCGTAAGCGATGACCTGAAAGCACAAGGCTACCGTTTGAAGATTTTTGACGCATACCGTCCACAGATGGCGGTCGATCATTTTGCACGTTGGGGAAAAGACTTGGGCGACACCCTGATGAGGAGATATTTCTACCCAAACATCAATAAATCCCTGCTGTTCAAATTGGGCTACATCGCCCATCACAGCGGCCATTCTCGCGGTTCCACTGTCGACCTCACCCTTTTTGACATGAACAGCGAAAAAGAGGTGGACATGGGCGGCACTTTTGACTGGTTTGGTCATGAGAGCCATCCCGACTGCGGCGGCAACCTGCAGACCCTAAAATACCGCACCAACGACACTCTCACCGACATTCAGTTCCAAAACCGGATGCTGCTGCGCAAAGTCATGCTGAAGCACGGCTTCAAACCTTACGAAAACGAATGGTGGCACTTCACCCTACGGAACGAGCCCTATCCCGACACCTATTTCAAATTCCCCGTGCGACAGCTGTAAAAAATACAACATTTGAAGTTTTCTTTATTTGCATAAAAACAAAAACATGAGCTATACCTATCAATATCCCCATCCGGCCATTGCAGCGGACTGCGTGGTATTCAGCGACAAAGGGGGAAAACTGCAGTTATTGCTGATTGAACGTGGTGACGAACCCTGCAAGGGCATGTGGGCTTTTCCGGGAGGTTTCATGAACATTGGCGAAACCGCTGCCGAGGCCGCCCGTCGCGAATTGAAGGAGGAAACCGGACTGGAGGTTTCCCGACTGCTGCCATCCGGCACATTTTCAGCCGTACAGCGCGATCCGAGGGAACGGGTAGTCTCCATCGCCTATTACACCCTGACAGAACCTTCGGCGGTAAGCGGTGGTGACGATGCGCGACAGGCCAGATGGTTCCCCATTGACACCCTGCCGCCTCTGGCTTTTGACCATGACGAAATCCTGCTCAAAGCCTCATTGCAACTGTGGAAAGATCTGGCGTTTGAACCTACGATTTGGAACACGCCCGCACATCCTGACCGGCAGAAACATTTGCAGCAGCAGTGCGAAAAACTGCTCTTCTCCCCGCTGCTTCGCACCGCTCCAGACCTGATAAACACCCTGAAGGCAAACGAGATATTTGTTTTCGGAAGCAATCTGGCCGGCATGCACGGCGGAGGTGCGGCCTACATTGCCGTCAAGAAATTCGGGGCTGTCATGGGGCAAGGTGTAGGACTTCAGGGACAAAGCTACGCAATTCCCACAATGCAGGGCGGCGTGGAGACCATTGTCCCCTACGTGGATGAATTCATTGATTTTGCACAAGGCCATCCGGATCTGACTTTTCTGGTGACCCGAATCGGCTGTGGCATCGCAGGGTTCCTGGAGGAGGAAATTGCCCCGCTGTTCCGCGCAGCCCTCCATGTCCCCAATATCCGCCTGCCGGAAAGTTTTTGGGAACTTCTCAAATAAATACAAATGAAGGAAGAAGAAATTGTCCGCCTGCCTGTCGCGACAGCCAAGGCAAACGATTTGGCACGTCTGTTGCAGAATCCGGAGAGCCGGGTGACACTCAAAGGGTTGTGTGGAAGCGCAACCGCGCTCTTTTTGAAAAACTGCTTTGAGGCCGCCCAAGACCAAACATTTCTGCTCCTGCTTTCCGACAAGGAAAAGGCCGCTTTTTTATACCATGACCTTGAAATATTGTCCAATGAGGAGAACAAGGACAGCCGCGACAAACAGGTGCTCTTTTTCCCCTCATCCTACAAAAAGCATGCGGACCGGCAGGAAACCGACGCATTCCAAACCCTGCTGCGCGCACAAACCGTCGCCCAGTTGGGAAGACCGCTGCTCATAATCTCCTATCCGGAAGCCGTCTGCGAGAAGGAGATTTCCGCACAAAACCTTGAAAAAGACAGTCTGAAGCTGCATGTTGGAGAAAATGTCCCAATGGATGAGATCACCGGTTTTCTCTCCGGCTATGACTTTGAATACAGCGACTATGTCTGCCAGCCCGGCGACTACGCCGTAAGAGGTGGTATCATTGACCTCTACTCCTTTTTGGACGAACACCCCTACCGAATCGCCTTTGACGGAGACAGCATCCAGTCCATCCGGCAGTTTGATATCCACACCCAGGCCTCTATCCGCAAAGTGGAGAGCCTGACCCTGATTGGCAAAACCGACATGGACGACCCGCACCAGAAGGAGAGCCTGCCTGCCATGCTGGCAAAACTCACAGACGACCACGGAAACCTCAGTAACGACAAAGCGGACAACGCAGCCTGCCGCTGCACCATCTGGCTGGACGACCTCAGTGCCATCACCTCCCAAATCAACGACTACAAACTTTATTTTAATGATTTAAGCGAAAAATCATATCGGGAGAGTTTTCTGGACGAAAGCGATTTTCTGCACGAAATCCTCCATTTCCCCATGGTCTTCATGGCTGGCAAACACTCTGGCAAAATCACGGAAACCATCACCTTCAACACCATTCCGCAGGACAGCTTCAACAAAAACTTCGACCTGCTGGTTGACCAGTGGATAGAGCACTATGAAAAGGGCATCACCAATTATTTTGGTTCCGACAACGCAAACCAGCGCAAGCGCATCCGGCAGATGATTGCGGAAATTCTGCAAACCCATCCCAAATACAGCCGACTTTCGGCCAGCGAAAGGGAAATCTATGAAAAGGAGATGGTCCGGATGGCCGGTTTCTCACTGCATGAAGGTTTCACCGACAAAGAGGACGGTATCGCTTTTTACACAGACCATCAGGTTTTTAACCGCTACCACCGATACCGGATTGAGGATAAATTCCAAAACAAGGACGCGCTGCTGCTGAAAGACCTGTACAGCCTTCAAATCGGCGACTACATCACCCATATTGACCATGGCGTGGGACAATTCGCCGGACTTGAAAAAATGGAGGTGAACGGCCATCCGCAGGAGGTGATCAAACTTCTCTACCAAAACAACGATACCCTCTACATAAGCATCCATTCCCTGCATAAAATTTCCAAATATAGCGGGAAAGACGGCTTGCCTCCCACCCTTTCGCGGCTTGGCAGCAACCATTGGAACAAAATCAAGGAGCGCACCAAGGAGAAGGTGAAGGAGATGGTCATTGACCTGACCAGACTCTACGCGGAACGGAAAAATGCGGAGGGCTTTGCCTTCTCACAAGACACCTACCTGCAACAGGAACTGGAAGCCTCCTTCATGTACGAGGACACACCCGACCAGCTGAAAGCCACCAGAGAGGTAAAAAAGGACATGGAGGCGGACTTTCCCATGGACCGGCTGATTTGCGGGGATGTGGGCTTCGGTAAAACAGAAGTGGCCATCCGTGCAGCCTTCAAGGCGGTTTGCGACAGCAAGCAGGTGGCCGTGCTGGTCCCGACAACCGTGCTTGCCCTGCAGCATTTCCACAGTTTCAGCGACCGGTTGCAGGCTTTCCCCTGCAAAATTGCCTACCTCAACCGCTTCACAACCGCCAAAATGAAAAAACAGATTTTGGAAGAGGTTTCAACTGGGAAAATAGACATATTGATCGGCACCCACAAAATTTTAGGGAAAGAGATACAATTCAAGGATTTGGGATTGCTTGTCATTGATGAGGAACAGAAATTCGGTGTGGAGGCAAAAGAAAAACTGCGCTCTCTGAAGGTGAATGTGGACACACTTACAATGACCGCGACTCCCATTCCCCGCACCCTGCAGTTCTCATTGATGGGTGCACGGGACATTTCCATCATCCAAACGCCCCCGTTGAACCGGCATCCGGTCCAGACCGAAGTGCATACTTTTGACGAAACCTTCATCAAAGAAGGCATTTCCCAAGAGATTTCACGTGGCGGACAGGTGTTCTTCGTCCACAACCGCGTACAGACCCTGTCGGAGGTGGCAGGCATGATCCAACGGAACTTTCCTGAGCAGCGCATTGCTGTGGCCCACGGACAAATGGAGGGGAACGCCCTGGAGCGCATCATGATTGACTTTATTGACGGCATGTATGACATCCTTGTCTGCACCACCATAATCGAATCCGGACTGGACATCCCCAACGCCAACACCATCTTCATCAACGAGGCCCAGAACTACGGACTGAGCGACCTGCACCAGCTGCGCGGACGGGTGGGCCGCAAAAACAAAAAGGCATTCTGCTATCTGCTGGCCCCTCCCCTGCACACTCTGCCGGAAACCAGCCAGAAACGACTGCGGGCCATTGAGGAGTTCTCGGACATCGGCAGCGGCTTCCACATCGCAATGCGTGACCTCGACATCCGTGGGGCGGGCAACCTGTTAGGCGCCGAACAGAGCGGATTCATCACCGAAATCGGCTACGAAATGTACCAGAAAATACTTGAGGAGGCCATTGTGGAGCTCAACAACACCTCAGCAGAGATGCAGGTGCGCGATGACATCTCCTACGTCAAGGACTGCACCCTGGAAACCGACCTGGAAGTGCTGATTCCTGACAGTTACATCGGCAACAGCAACGAAAGGCTTATCCTGTACAAGGAGATGAATTCTTTGAAATCAGAAGAGGAGATTCCTGCCTTCCAAGCCCGCATGGAAGACCGTTTCGGCCCGCTGCCGCCACCCACTGTGGATTTGTTCAACAGTTTAAAGCTTCGCTGGTTAGCCAAGGAAATCGGATTTGAAAAAGTGGTGCTCAAACAGCAGCGCATGACCGGATATTTTGTCATGGACGAACACTCCGCCTATTATGAAAGCGAACAGTTCCAACACATCCTGCAATATCTGCAGCAGCATCCGCAGCAATGCCGCATGAAAGAGGAACCGGGCAAGCTCACCCTCACCCTGTCTGGCATTCCCGATGTGAAAAAGGCGTTGGAAAAAATGAGGGAATTGAAATATTACAAGGTGTAGGGGACCTCAAAAAAATCAGGAGGGAAAAGTCCCCTCCTGATTATGAAAATAAATTTTTATAGTTTTATTCCGCTACAGATTTTAGCGGCCAAACCAGTTCTTCGAAGCAATTAAGCTTCGGGAGCAGCTTGGGTTTCTGTGGCCGGTGCTTCTTCTGCCACCGGAGCCTCAGCGGTTTCAGCCGTCACCGGTGTCTCCATTGTTTCAGCCGCTTTTTTACGACCACCACGACGGGTCGCTTTGGCTTTGGCCTTTCTTGCACCCTTGCTCTGGGTATAGGCTTCGTTGTAGTCCACCAGTTCCATCATGCACATTTCGGCACCGTCACCGATACGGAAACCGGTTTTAAGAATACGGGTGTATCCTCCCGGGCGGTCCGCAACCTTTTGGGAAATATTACGGAACAGTTCCGTCACCGCCTCTTTGTTCTGCAAATAGCTGAACACCATACGACGGGAATGGGTGGAATCATCCTTTGACCTGTTAATCAGCGGTTCCACATATTTTCTCAAAGCTTTGGCCTTGGCCACTGTAGTATTAATTCTTTTGCTGAGTATTAAAGAGGATGCCATATTTGACAGCATAGCCTGCCGATGTGCATACGTCCTGCCTAAATGATTTACTTTCTTACCGTGTCTCATCTTAATTTTCTTTTTCTAAATCCAACCTATATTTTGAAATATCCATACCGAAATCCAAGCCTCTGGATTTCACCAATTCTTCCAATTCATTCAACGATTTCTTACCGAAATTGCGGAATTTCAGCAAAGCGCTGCGCTGAATGGTCACCAAATCGCCCAAAGTCTCCAAGTCAGCGGATTTCAAGCAGTTCAACGCCCGGACCGAAAGATCCAAATCCGTCAGTTTGGTTTTCAGAATCTGACGGATATGCAACGCATTTTCGTCAAACTCGTCATTGAGCACTATTTCGTCACCATTCATGGTGATACGATCCTCCGAGAAGAGAATGAAATGATGGATTAGCACCTTGGCCGCCTTTTTCAACGCCTCTTTGGGATGTACGGAAGCATCGGTCGTGATTTCAAAAATCAACTTTTCAAAATCAGTCTTCTGCTCCACACGATAGTTCTCCACACGATACATCACATTCTTGATGGGCGTATGGATGGAGTCAATGGCAATCACGTCAGGTTCGTTGTGCAACATCCGGTTATCCTCAACACTCACGTAACCGCGTCCTTTGTCAATGGTAATCTCCATATCCAGTTTCACATTGGGTTCCATGCTGCAGATATGCAGATCCTCATTGAGTACCTGGAAACTATTTAAGAATTTGTTCATGTCACCAGCCTTGAACTCTTCCTTGCCTGTAATGACAAAACGAACTTTCTCCTCAGTCTGATCTTCAATTTTCCCCTTCAGACGAACCTGTTTGATGTTCAAAATCATATCTGTAACATCTTCCATTACGCCCGGAATGGAGGAAAACTCATGGGGCACACCTTCAATCTTGATAGAAGTGATAGCAAACCCTTCTAAGGATGAAAGCAATACCCTTCTCAAAGCGTTGCCGATGGTTGTTCCATAACCGGGTTCCAATGGACGGAATTCAAACACGCCAAAAGAATCGGATGACTCAAGCATCAGTACTTTCTCTGGTTTCTGAAAAGGTATTATAACCATATTCTGTTTTTTTAAATAATTATTTTTCTTTTTTACCTACCACACACATGCAAAAAACTACATGTTTTTGTTCTTATTGTCCAGACGCTCGATCAACTTGGATGAAAACCTTTTCATACTTTCGGAAATGTCACGGATATAGCTGTCATAGAACTCCACATCCTGATGGTTTTCAACTATTTCATCGATATTGTCCAAAGCATTCAAAATGGTCCTGGCATAAGTCATAATTTCAATATTGGAATCTCTCATAACTCTTTCACTTTTTTTAATGTTAAAACTATTATTGTTTGATGAAGAATATCCACCTGCTGGTTTTGAAGGGAGAATATCATATTCCTCATTTTGATACTTTACTTTGTTTTGGTTCTCCTTTAAGGCATTAAATGCAAATGTGTATGCATTTTCCAAATCAGGATTCTTATTCAACAGCGTCTCACCCTTGTAGGTGGAGGCTGCATGAAAATGGATATCACCAATGAATAACTGGGAAGTGCTGTCCAAAGACTGATAGAAATCATTTTTTACCAGCCTTTTGAATTCTTCCTCGGTGAAAGTTTTTTTCTGTTCCATAATATTAAAACTATTTATTATGACGACTATCTTGAATACAAATCCACAATCAGCTGTTCGTTGATGTTCTCAGGAATGGCGTCTCTTTCAGGAACCATGGTGATTTTACCGGCCATTAGGTTTTCATCCCACTCAAGCCATCCGTACTGGCTGGCATTATGACGACCCAAAGAATCGGTAATTACCTCCAAGGATTTGGAACGTTCGCGCACACCAATCACATCCCCCACCCTCATGATGGCGGAAGGAATGTTCATCACCTTACCGTTCACCACAATGTGCTTGTGGGAAACCAGTTGGCGGGCGGCAGCCCTTGTGGGGGCGATTCCCAAACGGTAGACCAGATTGTCCAGACGGAACTCAATCATCTGCAGAAGAATCTCACCAGTGATACCCTTCTTGGCGGAAGCCTTGTGGAACAAGTTCCTGAACTGGCGTTCCAGCACACCATAGGTATATTTCGCCTTCTGCTTTTCCTGCAGCTGCGAACCGTACTCCGAAACTTTTCCGGGTCCTCTCTTTTTGTTCACGCCATGCTGCCCGGGAGGATAGTTCTTTTTCTCCAAATATTTGTCAGGACCGTAAATGGGTTCTTTGAATTTCCTTGCTATTTTCGATTTTGGGCCTATGTATCTTGCCATATCTATCTATAATTCTTTTTGTTAATAAAATACATAAATTATACGCGACGTCTTTTGGGAGGTCTGCAACCATTGTGGGGCAATGGAGTAACATCAATGATTTCGGTCACATCAATGCCAGCGGCTGCCACGGTGCGGACTGCGGATTCCCTTCCGCCTCCCGGTCCCTTCACATAAACTTTGACCTTTCTCAATCCCAAATCATAGGCGACCTTCGCCGCATCCTGAGCGGCCATCTGGGCGGCATAAGGAGTGTTCTTTTTGGAACCCCTGAAGCCCATTTTTCCCGCCGAGGACCAGGATATGGTTTGTCCGGAATTGTTGGTGATCGTCACAATCACATTGTTAAAAGATGCCTGTACAAACACTTTTCCAAAAGCGTCTACCTTTACAACTCTTTTCTTTGTTACTTTCGTTGTTTTTGCCATATTACCTAAACCTTGTTTATGCTATCTTATTATTTCGTCGCTTTCTTCTTGTTGGCAACGACTTTCTTTCTTCCTTTACGCGTTCTGGCGTTGTTTTTTGTCGATTGTCCTCTCACAGGTAAACCGAGACGATGGCGGATGCCACGGTAACAACCGATATCCATCAACCGCTTGATGTTCATTTGTACCTCAGAACGCAAGGCTCCCTCTATCTTCATCTCACCGATGATTCCGCGGATGGCAGCCAATTCTTCATCGTTCCATTCCTGCACTTTTTTGTCAAAAGAGATATTGGCCTGCTTCAAAATGTTTTGAGCGGTGGTTCTGCCAATGCCGTAGATATACGTTAATCCGATTTCTCCTCTCTTGTTGTTGGGTAAGTCAATACCCGCAATTCTTGCCATATTGCTATACTTTATGTTTTTTGATGTTATTTTTTAACCTTGTCTCTGTTTAAATTTCGGGTTTTTCTTGTTAATCACATACACCACTCCCTTGCGGCGGACGATTTTGCAGTCGTCTGATCTCTTCTTTACTGATGCTCTTACTTTCATAATTATGTATATCCCTTTAATTTTTGTATCTGAAAATTATTCTCGCTTTGCTCAAATCATAGATGGACATTTCCATTTTCACCTTGTCTCCCGGCAGAATCTTGATGTAGTGCATCCGCATCTTCCCTGAGATATGTGCGGTCACCACATGGCCGTTTTCCAACTCCACACGGAACAATGCGTTTCCCAACGATTCCTTTACAATTCCGTCCTGCTCAATGATGGATGCCTGTTTTGCCATTTATGCTGTTTTTTTGTTTAACACTTCCTCCACATAACGGTAGGTGGATAACAATTCTGATCCGTTCTCGCGGATGGCCACCATGTGTTCGTAGTGAGCCGAAGGAAGGCCGTCCGCAGTACGTGTGGTCCAGCCGTCCTTGTCCACACGGATATTACGGACTCCCATGTTAATCATGGGTTCTATGCAAATCACCATCCCTTTTGTCAGCCTGGCTCCCTTACCGATGGAACCGTAATTGGGCACATCCGGTTTTTCGTGCATGTGGCGGCCACAACCGTGCCCAACCATCTCGCGCACCACCGAATAGCCAAATGACTCCACATAGGTTTGTATGGCATGGCCGATGTCGCCCACACGTTTTCCTTCCACAGCCTCTGCAATACCTTTGTAGAGAGATTCCTTTGTCCTGACACAAAGATTATGTATCTCCTCGGTCACATGACCAACTTCAAAGGTGTAGCAATAGTCGCCGTGAAAACCATTCTTGCAGGCACCGCAGTCTACGGAAACAATGTCACCATCCCTCAATTCCTGATTCTTGGGAATACCGTGAACAACCACATCGTTGACGGACAAACAGAGGGAAGCCGGAAAACCTTCGTATCCCTTGAACGATGGAACAGCTCCATTGTCACGGATGAAGGTTTCGGCCACTTTATCCAATGTTTTCAAAGAGACACCCGGGCGAATGAGCTTGGCCACCTCGCCTAAAGTCCGACCGACAATGTCAGCGCTCTCCTTCATTTTCTCAATGTCCCTTTCCGATTTCAAATGTATCATCCCTTTACCCAATTGTCAAGTTACATGGTTGGTAGCGGTGTACGTCCTTTAATGTGACCGGATTTGGTCAGGCCGTCATAGTGACGCATCAACAGATGGCTTTCAATCTGCTGTAACGTATCCAGAATCACACCCACCATAATCAGCAACGATGTGCCACCAAAGAACTGGGCGAACTGCTGGTTGATGCCGAACAGACGGGCAAAAGCCGGCATAATGGCCACAAAAGCCAGGAAAATGGAACCCGGCAGGGTGACTCTTGAAATGATGCTGTCAATGAACTCCATGGTTTTTTTGCCAGGCTTGACACCCGGAATAAACCCACCGTTTTTCTTCATATCCTCGGCAATCTGCTGAGGATTGAAAGTGATAGCGGTATAGAAATAGGTGAACAGGATAATCAGGATGGCATAAACCAAATTATACCAGAATCCGTTGCTGTTAGTCATGGCGGCACCAAATGCACTCATGGTGTTGCTGTTGGTGGTGAAACCTGCAATCGTCAAAGGCAGGAACATGATAGCCTGTGCAAAGATGATGGGCATCACACCGGCAGCGTTCACCTTAATGGGCAAATAGTTGCGTTGACCGCCGTACTGACGGTTGCCGACCATGCGCTTTGCATATTGTACAGGAACCTTTCGCGTACCCTGTACCAGCAGGATGCAGACCAGAATCACCGCAATCAAAACCACAATCTCTATCAGGAAAGTCACCAGACCACCATTTCCGCTTTCAGCCACTTTGGATACAAACTCCGCAGAGAGGGCAAAAGGCAGACGGGCAATGATACCAATCATAATCAGCAGGGAGATACCGTTACCGATGCCCTTGTCAGTGATGCGCTCACCTAGCCACATGATGAACAGCGTGCTGCATACCAGCACAATAATGGAAATTACCATGAACGAAGCGGGAAGTGCGCCTCCAACCACAGGATCACCTGCCAGCGTGTGGAACACACCGGAATTGGCTCCCACCTGACGTTCCAGACTGGTTATGTAGGCCGGAGCTTGAATCAAAGTGACAAAAATGGTCAGCACACGGGTAATTTGGTTGATTTTCTTACGTCCGCTCTCGCCCTCCCTTTGCAAACGCTGGAAATAGGGCACCACCAGCATCAGCAGCTGCACCACGATGGAGGCGGAGATGTAGGGCATAATACCCAAGGCAAAGATTGAGGCATTGGAGAAGGCACCGCCGGAGAACATGTCCAACAGTCCTAACAGTCCCTCACGAGAATTGGCAGTAAAAGCCGTACGTGACAATGCGCTCACATCTATTCCGGGCAGTGCGATGTAAGAACCCACCCTGAATATCAAAATAATACCCAAGGTATAGAGAATTTTTTGACGTAACTCCTCTATATGATAGATGTTTTTTATGGTTGCTATTAGTTTCTTCATTTTACAGTTTTATTGCGGTTCCACCTTGTGCTTCAATCGCTTCAATTGCCTTTTGGGAGAAAGCGTTCGCCTTAACCTCCAGTTTGGCCTTAAGTTCGCCATTGGCAAGCACTTTTATCAAATCCTTTTTCGAAGCCAGTCCCGATTGAATCAAAACATCCTTATCAATGGAGCTGATACCCTTTTTTTCAAAAAGATATTGCAGCGTTGAAAGATTGATTGGTGTATATTCCACGCGATTGATATTCTTGAATCCGGATTTGGGCACCCTTCTGTACAAAGGCATCTGGCCGCCTTCAAAACCCGCCTTACGGGAATATCCGGAACGGGATTGGGCTCCCTTGTGTCCTCTTGTGGAGGTTCCGCCTTTGCCTGAACCCTGACCTCTGCCTATTCTCTTGGAATGCTTTGTTGATCCTTCTGCCGGTTTTAAACTGTGTAAATTCATATCTTTTAATCGTCCTTTCAAATTAACACTAAATTTCTTCCACTTTCACCAGGTGCTTCACCACCTCCACCATACCTAAAATCTGGGGTGTGGCTTCCACCTCCACCGAATGGTTCATTTTTTTGATGCCCAAAGCGGCCATGGTCAGTTTCTGCACTTTCGGTCTGCTGATAATGCTGCGAACCTGGGTTATTCTGATTTTCTTCATATCGAATTCCTTTCTTAACCGTTAAACACTGTTGATAACTCCACGCCACGTAACTGGGCGACGGTGTAAGGATCCTTCAGCTTGGTCAAGGCGTCAATCGTGGCCTTCACCACACTGTGGGGATTGGAGGAACCTTTGGACTTGGCCAGCACGTTCTTCACACCTACACTCTCCAAAACTGCACGCATGGCACCTCCGGCAATCACACCGGTACCGGGTGTGGCGGGACGAATATAGGCCAATGCACCGCTATATTTGCCCTCTTGGGCATGGGGAATGGTTCCGTTTATGACCGGCACCTTCACCAGATGCTTCTTGGCATCATCAACACCCTTCTGAACGGCAATATTCACCTCCTTGGCCTTTCCCAAGCCATATCCAACGATTCCGTCTTCATTGCCAATCACAACGATGGCCGAAAAACTGAAGGTACGTCCACCCTTGGTCACCTTGGTCACCCTTTGGACACTCACCAAACGCTCTTTAAATTCGATTTCGCTCGTCTTTACTCTTTTAATTGTCGACATTCTTCCTCTGCTTTAGAAAATTAAACCTTCTTCCCTTGCCGCATCAGCCAACGATTTCACCCGTCCGTGATACAAATATCCGTTACGGTCAAACACGACCGTTGAAATACCGGCTTCCTTGGCCTTTACCGCCAAACATTTGCCGACCGACTTGGCCTGTTCCACTTTGTTCGTCTTTTCGGCTCCCTTCAAATCAGCCTTGGAGGAAGCGGCAACCAAAGTAACCCCTTTTTCATCATTGATGATTTGGGCATAAATCTCACGATTGCTTCTGAAAACAGACAATCTCGGACGTGCTTCAGTACCTTTGACCGTCTGTCTGATTCTATTCTTGATTTTAAGTCTTCTGTTAGTCTTACAATTCTTTGTTGCCATCCTATTTGGATTTTATATGTTTCGACATTATTTCTTTTCTGCGGATTTACCGGCTTTCTTTCTGACCACCTCGCCTTCAAAGCGGATACCTTTCCCTTTGTAGGGTTCAGGTTTGCGGTATGACCTGATTTTTGCAGCCACTTGTCCAAGAAGCTGTTTGTCACAGCAGGTCAATTTAATCAGCGGGTTTTTTCCTTTTTCTGTCACTGTTTCAACTTTGATTTCCGAAGGGAAGTCAAAAATGATGTCGTGTGAATATCCCAAGGAAAGATCCAGCTGCTGTCCTGTAGCCTGAGCCTTATATCCGGTTCCGACCAATTCCTGTGTGACGGTGAACCCTTCGGAAACACCTTTCACCATATTGGCCAGCAACGCCCTGTAAAGGCCATGCATCGCATTGTGGCGCTTCTGGTTATCGCAGCACACAAGGTGCAGCACACCATCCTCCATATTCAGGGTGATGCAGGGATCAACATACTGTTTCAATTCACCTAACTTACCTTTGACTGTCACTTCGTGTGTTTTCTCATCCTGGGAGATGGTGACTCCTGACGGTATTGTAATGGGTAATTTTCCTATTCTTGACATTTTCTTTTCCTCCTATTAGCTAACATAACACATGACTTCACCACCCACATTCATGGCACGCGCCTCCTTGTCCGTGACCAGGCCACGGGAGGTGGAGATGATTGCGATGCCCAATCCGTTCAACACACGGGGAAGCTCATCGGCTCCCACATACTTGCGGAGACCGGGACGGCTTATGCGCTGCAGGTTGGTAATTGCGCACTGTTTGGAAACCGGATGATATTTCAATGCTATCTTAATCATAGCCGGACGCCTGTCATCTTCAAATTTATAATTTAAAATGTAACCCTTCTCGAAAAGGATTTCGGTTATTCTCCGTTTCACCTTGGAAGTGGGGATTTCCACCACTTTATGGTTCGCCATCACGGCATTTCTGATTCTTGTCAAATAATCTGCTATCGGATCCGTATTCATTTCTGTTCCTTTATTAATATTACCAACTTGCTTTCTTCACGCCGGGGATTAAACCTTTCGAAGCCATTTCACGGAAATTGATTCTCGAAATACCGAAGGTTCTCATATAACCCTTGGGACGACCTGTCAGTTTGCAACGATTATGCAGCCTGATGGGATTGGAGTTCAACGGTAATTTCTGCAAAGCGATTATAGCCGCCTCTTTAGCTTCATAATCCGCTGTCTGGCTATTGATGATTTTCTTTAATTCAGCACGTTTGTCAGCGTACTTAGCAACTAATTTAGCTCTTTTGATTTCTTTTGCTTTGAGTGACTCTTTTGCCATATCTCTATTTTTTCTGATTTTTGAAAGGTAATCCAAACTCTTTTAACAGCGCCAAACACTCCTGGTCATTGTGGGCAGTAGTGACGATAGTGATATTCATACCGTTGATTTTATTGATTTTGTCAATATCAATCTCCGGAAAGATAATCTGCTCCTGGATACCCATGGAATAGTTGCCTCTTCCGTCGAAACCCTTGTCGCTGATTCCCCTGAAATCACGGATTCGGGGGATAGCCACGGATACCAGACGGTCCAAAAACTCATACATCCGCTCGCCGCGTAAAGTGACCCTCACTCCAATCGGGTTTCCCTTCCTCAACTTGAAGTTGGAAATATCCTTTCGGGATGTGGTTGCCACGGCCTTCTGACCGGCAATCATGGTCATCTCACTGATGCCGATATCAATCAGTTTGCGGTCGGCAGTAGCGGCGCCAATACCCTGGTTCAAGCAAATCTTGGTGATTTTGGGTACGCGCATCACGGATTTGAAACCGAACTGTTTCTGCAGCTCGGGAACAATCTCCTTCACATATTTTTCTCTTAATCTCGGTATGTATGCCATTATTTAATGTCCTCCCCTGTCTTTTTTGAATATCTAACTAATTTTCCGTTTTCGCCCATCCGGCGGCCAATGCGGGTTGCATTCCCCTTGGCATCCACTAACATGAGGTTGGAAATATGGATGCTGCCCTCCTGCTTGACCATGCCTCCCTGAGGATTCTTGGCACTTGGCTTGGCATGTTTGGTGTGCATGTTCTTCCCTTCCACATAAGCCCTGTAGTTTTTCACATCCACTTTAAGGACTTTACCTGTTTGGCCCTTGTCATCTCCCGACAAGATCTTGACCATGTCTCCTTTTTTGATATGTATCTTCATTACCTTCTTATTTTTCCTTTGTTACAACTACCGAAAAACGGTTTACAACACTTCCGGTGCCAAAGAAACAATCTTCATGAACTGTTTCTCCCTCAATTCGCGGGCCACAGGGCCGAAGATACGGGTTCCACGCAACTCGTCCGCAGCGGTCAGCAGCACCACTGCATTGTCGTCAAAACGGATATAGGAACCGTCGTTTCTGCGAATCTCCTTTTTGGTACGGACCACAACCGCCTTTGAGACCGTTCCCTTCTTGATATTTCCCGAAGGGATGGCATCCTTCACGGTGACAACTATCTTGTCACCAATCCTTGCATAACGCTTTTTGGTACCGCCCAACACACGGATACATAAAACTTCCTTCGCGCCGCTGTTATCGGCCACGGATAATCTTGACTCTTGCTGTATCATTCCTACTTAGCCCTTTCTATAATTTCAACTAAACGCCAGCACTTGTTTTTGCTCAAAGGTCTGGTTTCCATAATTCTAACTGTATCTCCAATATGGCATTCCTGATTTTCATCATGTGCCATGAAACGAGAGGTCTTTCTCATGAACTTGCCATATTTCGGATGTTTGAACCTACGCTCAACTTCCACAACGATGGACTTGGTCATCTTGTTGCTGACGACCACACCTTCTCTGACTTTTCTAAAATTTCTTTCCATCTCTCTTGATCTAATTTTGGGATTTCAATGCAGCAAGCTCACGTTTACGGATTTCCGTCTTCAATCTTGCTATGGTTCTTCTGTACTCTTTGATCAGATTCGGATTTTCAATGGGAGAAACCGCATGATGCAATTTCAGCTTGGTCAATTGGGTTTTCTCAGCATCCAATCTTTCATATAATTCCTTCACGGATAATTCCGAAATAACTACCTGTTTCATTGCTTTTTAATTAAACTGTTTCTTCTGAATAATCTCTTCTGACAATAAATTTGGTGGCAATCGGCAGCTTCTGTGCGCCCAAACGCATGGCCTCTTTGGCCACCTCCAAGGGAACGCCTTCAGCCTCAAACATGATTCTGCCCGGTGTGACAGGAAACACAAAGAACTCGGGACTACCCTTACCTTTACCCATACGGACATCCAACGGTTTGCGGGTGATGGGTTTGTCAGGGAAAATTCTGATCCACAACTGGCCTTCACGTTTCATGTGACGGGTGATGGCCTGACGGGCCGCCTCAATTTGTCTACCAGTGATCCATTTGGGTTCAAGTGCTTTGAGGGCAAAGGAACCGAATGCTATCTCAGCACCCCTTTTGGTGTTCCCTTTCATTCTGCCCTTTTGGACCCTTCTGTATTTCGTCTTTTTTGGTTGTAACATCTCTTCTGATATTTTTTAATGACAAACTCTCTTTTTTGATTAATTAGCTCTTTCTCTTCTCGGACGACCCTCACCTCTCATTCTCTTTGGAGCCTGCGGTTTGCTTGCACGACTGTCGGTGCTGCTCTGGAAAAGGTCACGCTTGCCGTAAACCAGTCCACGGCAAATCCACACCTTGACACCCAAACGACCGTAGGTTGTATGTGCCTCAGTCTGATTGTAGTCAATGTCAGCACGCAGGGTATGCAACGGGGTGCGTCCCTCCTTGAAGTGCTCGGTTCTGGCCATTTCTGCACCGCCAATACGTCCAGAGATGGTTATCTTGATGCCCTCCGCACCGGCTCTGATGCTGGATGCGATTGCGGTCTTGATAGCCCTACGATAGAACATACGGCCTTCAATCTGACGTGCGATGGACTGGGCAACCAGCACGGCTTCCAGTTCCGGACGCTTGATTTCGGAAATGTTGATCTGCACCTCCTTGTTGGTTATTTTCTTCAACTCCTCATTCAGCTTCTTGACTTCGCCGCCATCCTTGCCGATAATCAGACCCGGACGTGCCGTGTGAATGGTGATGATCACCAGCTTCAAGGTACGCTCAATGTATATCTTGGAGACACTTGCCTTCTGTAAACGGGCATTTACGTAATTTCTGATCTTTACATCTTCGACCAATTTGTTTTCAAATCTCTTACCACCATACCAATTGGATTCCCATCCCCTGGTGATACCTAAACGCAGTCCTATCGGATTTACTTTCTGTCCCATTTACTCTTCTGTTGTTTGAATGTTGTTATCGTTTTTACTATCTAATATTACAGTGATGTGGTTGGAACGCTTCCGAATCCGGTAGCCGCGCCCTTGAGGTGCGGTTCTCAGGCGTTTCAACATACGTCCGCCATCCACGTAGATCTCCTTCACAAAAAGGTGGCTCTCCTCAACGCGCGCGTTCTCGTTTTTCGCCTGCCAGTTGGCAATGGCGGACAACAATAACTTGCGGATTTTTTCCGAAGACTCCTTTTTACTGTATTTCAACACGTTCAAAGCATACTCAACCTCTTTTCCCCGAATCAGGTCAGCCATCAGGCGGGTTTTGCGAGGTGAGGTGTTGTTATTGTTCAGATGTGCAATGCACAACTGCTTGTTCTTCTCTTTTCTGGCTTCAGCTGCCAATCTTTTTCTTGCACCCATATCCTTCTCCTTTTATTTTTTGCCTTTGTCTTTACTTCCTGCATGGCCTCTGAAAATACGTGTGGGAGCAAATTCCCCTAATTTATGGCCGACCATGTTCTCGGTGATGTAAACGGGGATGAATTTGTTCCCGTTGTGCACCGCAATGGTTTGGCCGACAAAATCCGGAGAAATCATGGAAGCCCTGGACCATGTCTTAATAGCTACTTTTTTGTTCGATGCTTGCGCTTCGATCACTCTTTTTTCCAGTTTATATTGGATAAACGGACCTTTTTTTAACGATCTAGCCATTGTCTCAAATCTTTATTATTTCTTTCTTCTTTCTATGATAAACTGATTCGAAGCCTTTTTCGGTCTTCTGGTCTTGTATCCCTTCGCGATCAAGCCCTTACGGGAACGAGGATGACCTCCGGAGGCACGGCCTTCACCACCACCCATCGGATGGTCCACAGGATTCATCACAACGCCACGGACTCTCGGACGGCGCCCCATCCAACGTGAACGTCCCGCCTTACCGGAAACCTCAAGGTTATGCTCGATGTTGGAAACCATACCGACAGTCGCCCTGCATGTGCAGAGGATTTTGCGGGTTTCTCCGGAAGGGAGTTTGATGATGGCATACTTGCCTTCCCTTGACATCAGCTGAGCATACGAACCCGCACTGCGGGCAATTTTAGCGCCGCCTCCCGGCTGCATTTCAATATTATGGACAATGGTTCCCAGAGGAATATCCGAAAAGAACAGGCTATTGCCAACTTCGGGAGCCGCATCCTTGCCGGACATCACAGTCTGACCCACTTTCAACCCATGAGGGGCGACAATGTATCTTTTTTCACCGTCCGCATAAAACAGCAGAGCTATGCGCGCCGAACGGTTAGGGTCATACTCAATGGTTTTCACGGTGGCGGGAATGCCGTCCTTATCCCTTTTGAAATCCACTATACGATAGATTTTACGGTGACCGCCGCCAATGTAGCGCATGGTCATCTTACCGGTGTTGTTTCTTCCACCCGTCCTTTTCAAAGACACCAGCAGACTCTTCTCGGGGGTCTTGCATGTAATGTCACTAAAGTCACTAATTAACTTGAATCTTTGTCCTGGTGTGACTGGTTTAAATTTTCTTAATCCCATCTTTTAATCTTCTTTCTGTTTTTTTAAATGCCACTGAAAATATCAATGGTATCATTTCCTTTTAACTGAACATACGCTTTCTTGAAGCTGCTCTTTTTTCCTCTGATAAAGCCCGCTTTGGTGTAACGGTTGACAACCTTTCCGCGCTGGATGAGCGTGTTCACGCTCTCAACCTTCACCTCATATAATTTTTCTATAGCTTCCTTAATCTGCTGCTTGTCGGCACGACGGTCCACTATGAACCCGTAACGGTTGGTCTTTTCACTGATACCGGTCATTTTTTCCGTCACAAGCGGTTTTATTATTACATTCATCACTGATCTTTTTTACGCATTAACACTATACAATTCATTGAATTTGGAAGCTGCGGACTCACAAATGAGCAGATGTTGTGCATTTAAAATATCGTATGTATTTAAATCACAAACATTTACAACTTTCGTCTTCAAAATATTTCTAGAGGACAAATATACGTTTTTATTCAATTCGCTCAGAACCAATAAGGTTTTTTTATCGAATAAATTTACATTTTTCAGAATATTGACGTAATTCTTTGTCTTAGGAGCCTCAAAATCAAAGTTTTCAATAATCGTAATGGCACTGTCCTTCGCCTTAATGGACAAGGCGGAGATGCGGGCCAACCGTTTCACCTTTTTGTTCAGTTTGAAGCTGTAGTCACGGGGATGGGGACCGAACACGCGCGCACCGCCGGGAAAGAGGGGGCTCTTGATGCTGCCGATACGGGCACCGCCACCGCCTTTTTGCTTGTGCAGTTTGCGGGTGCTTCCAGAAAGCATGGATTTCTCTTTGGAATCATGGGTTCCCTGACGCTTGTTTGCCATGATCTGTTTTACATCCAACCATATCACATGGTTATTCGGTTCGGCACCGAAAATCTCATCACTCAGAACAACAGTTCTGCCGGTTTCACTTCCGTCTGTTTTATATACTTTTAGCTCCATCTCTCCAATTTTAAATAGGTTCCTATACAACCGGGAACAGATCCCTTGACAATTAACAAATTATTTTCCGGAATAATTTTGACAATCTGCAGATTCTGGATTTTAACCTTTTGACCGCCTGTTCTTCCTGCCATACGCATTCCTGGCAACACCCTTGAAGGATAGGAGGAGGCACCCATGGAACCGGGAGCTCTCAAACGGTTGTGCTGGCCGTGAGTTTTATCACCAACACCGCCGAATCCGTGTCTTTTCACCACGCCCTGGAATCCCTTTCCTTTACTCACTCCGGAGACATCAATAAACTCTCCTTCAACGAACACGTCCACAGTCAGCACCTCACCGAAACTTTTGCGGGAACCCTGCTCAAAACGGGTGAATTCACGCAAAACTCTCTTTGGGGTGGAGTTTGCCTTCGCAAAATGCCCCATCATGGGTTTGGTAGTGTTCTTTTCCTTTTTTTCGTCATATGCCAACTGAATGGCATCATATCCATCCTTCTCGATGGTTTTTACTTGTGTGACGACACAAGGACCAGCCTCTATCACCGTGCATGGTAGGTTTTTCCCAGAGGCATCAAAGATACTGGTCATACCGATTTTCTTTCCAATTAAACCAGACATTTCTAATTTTTTTACCTTTTTAATTTACTTCTTTACTAATTCCGTCCCGGAGTTACTCAGACCTTGATCTCCACTTCGACACCGCTCGGCAATTCGAGTTTCATCAAAGCATCGATGGTTTTTGCCGTGGTTCCGTAAATATCCAGCAAACGCTTGTAGGAGGAGAGTTCAAACTGTTCCCTTGATTTTTTGTTAACGAAAGTGGAACGGTTTACCGTGAAAATCTTCTTCTGCGTCGGCAGTGGAATAGGCCCGACGACAACCACTTTGTCGTCTTTTACCGCATTAACGGTCCTCACAATCTTCTCGGCGGATTTGTCCACCAAGGTGTGATCGTAAGATTTCAATTTAATTCTTATTCTCTGACTCACGTTTTATAAAATTTAATTATTTAAATCTGAATTTTCTGTTATCTGTCAATTCCTCTATCTTTGATAAGGGCAGTTCCTCATAATGGTCAAATTTCATGGTGGCGGTTCCCCTGCCGGAGGTCAGCGTTCTCAACGAGGTGATGTAGCCGAACATTTCAGCCAAAGGCACATAGGCATGAATTGCGCTCTGTCCCTGCTCCGCATCCGTGCCAAGAATGACGGCCCTGCGACGGTTCAGGTCACCGGAGACACTGCCCAAATACTCTTCAGGAAGCAGCACTTCCAAATCCATAACCGGTTCCAGCAAAGTAGGATTCGCTTTTTTCGCTGCATCGCGGAAACCCTTATAGGCGCAAATTTCAAATGAATTTGCATCGGAATCCACCGGATGGAATGAGCCGTCCAAAATGGTAACTTTTGCATTCAGAACACTGTTGCCAAGCACCGGACCGGTCGTCATGGCACGTTCCATCCCCTTTTGGATGGCCGGCATGAATTCCTTCGGAATGTTGCCTCCAACCACCTTGTTGACAAACTGCAATCCGTTAACCCCTTCGTCTGCCGGAGCCAGTTCGAACTCAATGTCAGCAAACTGCCCACGTCCACCGGTCTGTTTCTTATGGATTTCACGATGATGAACCGCAGCCCGTATGGCTTCACGGTAGGAAACCACCGGATTACCGGAATTGCAATCCACACCATACTCCCTTTTGATTCTGTCCAAAAGAATGTCCAGATGAAGCTCGCCCATACCACTGATGATAGTCTGACCGGAATCCTCATCCACCTTAACCTTGAAAGTAGGATCCTCTTCGGCCAGTTTTTGGAGAGTATCATCCAACTTATCAATGTCATCCTGGGTTTTCGGTTCAATGGCAATAGAAATAACCGGTTCCGGAAAATCCATAGATTCCAATATAATCGGGTGCATTTCGTCACATATTGTGGTGCCGGTTGGAGATTTTTTCAATCCTACCGCAACAGCAATGTTGCCGGCAGAGATGCTTTCCAACGGCAACTGCTTGTTGGCATGCATCTCAAAAATTCGGGTGACACGCTCACGTTTTTGGGAATAGGAGTTCCAAACCGTCTCACCCGCCTTCAGGGAGCCGGAATAGACCCGGAAAAATGCAATCTTACCCACAAAGGGATCAGTCATCACCTTGAAAACTAATGCTGAAAAAGGTTCGTCTTCACGAGGTTCGCGGGTTTCATCCTCCACATCGCTGCCAGGATGGAAACCACGTACCGCAGCCTTGTCCTCAGGACTGGGCAGATAAAGGGTTATGGCATCTAACAGCAGCTGAACTCCCTTGTTTTTGAAAGAGGAACCACACAAGACCGGCGTTATTTTCTGTTCTATGGTGGCCTTACGGACCGCCTGCCAGATGTCCTGTTCGGTGATGTTTTCCGGACTTTCCATAAACTTGTCCAACAAGGTTTCACTCTCCTCTGCGACCCCCTCTATCAAAGCCATGCGGTATTTGTACACCTCGTCAGCCATCTCTTCCGGAATCTCCACCTCCTCATAGATGCTACCTTGTGAGGCCTCGTCCCAAACATAGGCCTTGTTGGTAACCAAATCCACCACGCCTTGGAAACTCTCCTCAGAACCAATGGGAAGCTGCAAAGGCACAGGTGAAGCGCCCAACCGCTCCTTAATCTGCTCGACAACCCCAAAGAAATTGGCACCTGTACGGTCCATCTTGTTCACATAGCAGATACGGGGAACTCCGTATTTGTCCGCCTGTTTCCAGACGGTTTCAGACTGGGGCTGCACACCTCCCACAGCACAGAACAGAGCGACCGCACCATCCAATATGCGCAACGCGCGCTCCACCTCAACAGTGAAATCGACATGACCCGGAGTATCAATGATATTGATTTTAAAGTTATTATCATTGTTCTTCCAAAAGACGGTCGTGGCCGCTGATGTGATGGTAATGCCCCTTTCCTGCTCCTGCGCCATGTAATCCATGGTGGCGGCGCCATCATGAACTTCCCCAATCTTGTAATTTTTTCCTGTATAATAGAGAATGCGCTCCGTTGTCGTGGTTTTACCCGCGTCAATGTGAGCCATGATGCCGATATTCCTGATGTTGGAGAGCGCACTCATCTGTCAGTATCCCTGGATTAAAATCTGAAATGTGAGAAGGCCTTGTTGGCTTCGGCCATACGGTGAATATCCTCCTTACGCTTGAAAGCGGCGCCTTCGTTTTTGTAGGCGGCCATGATTTCGGCGGCCAATTTCTGGCTCATTGACTTTTCATGACGCTTGCGGGCAAAATTAATCAAATTCTTCATGCCGACGGACTGCTTCCTTTCCGGACGGATTTCAGAAGGGATTTGGAAAGTGGCACCACCAATACGACGGCTACGCACCTCCACCGAAGGGGTCACATTAGCCAAAGCCTGTTTCCACACAGCAACCCCATCCTCTCCTGTTTTCTCGGACACCACATCCATAGCATCGTAGAAAATCTGGAAAGCAATGTTTTTCTTCCCTTTCAGCATGATGTTATTCACGAATTTTGTGATTTGCACATCCTGATATTTGGGATCCGGCAAAATAATTCTTTTCTTTGGTCTTGTTTTTCTCATACGATATGACTAAAAACGCTTATATATACATTATATTAATTATACACTATTTTGCAGCCTTGGGTCTCTTGGCACCGTATTTGGAGCGGCGCTGCTTACGGCCATCCACACCGGAGGTGTCCAAAGCACCACGGATAATATGATATCTCACGCCCGGAAGATCCTTAACCCTGCCTCCACGAATCATGACGATGGAGTGTTCCTGCAGATTATGGCCTTCACCCGGAATGTAGGCGTTGACTTCCTTTTGATTAGTAAGACGCACACGAGCCACTTTACGCATAGCCGAATTCGGCTTTTTAGGCGTTGTGGTATAAACTCTTACGCAAACTCCACGACGCTGAGGGCAAGCATCCAAAGCGGGAGATTTGCTCTTGTACTTCATTTGGTTCCTTCCTTTTCTTACTAACTGCTGTATTGTAGGCATTTCCTTTTAATTTTTCCTTAATTTTTACGTTAAACTTATCCCTTTTTAGGGACTGCAAATGTACAACTTTTATCAATACAAAAATATTGATAATAACTTTTTTAGAAAAAAAATTTCGGACGGTTTCCAACTGTTCCGGAAATGATTTTTAGAATAACTAATTAATTGTATATCAATTTATTATGAATGGATAAAAAGTACCAAAAAGCATTGCTACGGCAAAAGAATGAGAGCGATATACGACTTTTTTCAGATTATAGGGGAAAAAAAGGGATTTTTTTTGGCATATTTTTTCAATAAAAACCGCAAATTTGAAATTAGTTTTCTAAAGTGGAATTTTTAGAAATCTCCTAACATCAATTATGAATGGTTGACTCTAGAAGCCGCCACAAAAGATGTGTGGGCAGCCCCATCACCGTATAGAAGGAGCCTTTGATACTGGAGATGCCACGATAGCCAATCCACTCCTGCACGCCATAGGAGCCTGCTTTGTCAAAAGGTTGGAAATGATCTATATAATATGCCAATTCTTCCTCCTGAAGGGGTTCAAAGGTAACAATGGTCGTATCAAAGGCTGTCATTACGGTTTTTGCAGTCTTCACACAAATGCCGGAATAGACCATGTGACTGCTTCCAGAAAGCTGCCGTAACATCCGCAGAGCCTCCTCCTTTCCATTGGGCTTGCCCAATATTCGTCCATCCGACACCACAATCGTATCGCCGCCTATCACAAGTAACGGCGCTGACTGCGGCTGAGATGCTGCGGAAATCTGCCGGAAAACAGCTTCAGCCTTCCGCTGCGACAGATGACAGACAACCTCTTCCGCACTCCAAAGAGAATCCGTCTGTTCCGCTTCGTCGCTTTGCACCGTCTCAAACACAACACCCATGCCTGCAAGCAAATCCCTGCGACGAGGGGATTTGGAAGCCAAAACTATCCTATAATATTGTAAATCATTTAATAGCATCACTGATTGATAATTGAGATTCTACTACTGGTATGATTGGTTTTTTCCACGAGAATTTTAACCGGAATACGCTCACGCAGCGCATCGATATGGCTGATGATGCCCACCCTGCGTCCACCTGCCTCCCGCAACCGTGAAAGGGTGCTTACAACAACCTCAAGCAAATCCGAAGACAATGAGCCGAAACCCTCATCGATAAACAAAATATCGGCGGAAAGATGGTTGCGGTGCAGGGAGGAAAGCCCTAAGGCCAAAGCCAAAGAAACCACAAAACTCTCTCCTCCAGACACCATGTCCACAGGACGGACCAGACCGCCGTAATAAAGATCCTTCACCAAAATGGTCAGATTACTTTGACACAACAACTCATAACGTTCCGAAAATTGATGCAGGTAGGCGTTGGCATGTACCAGCAGTTCCCGCATGACAAAACTCTGCGCGATGACCCGGAAAGTCTTGCCTTCGCGGTCGCCAAAAATCCTGCACATGGCATCCCACTGCATAAACTTTTGTTGGTGTATTTCTGTTTCATGCATCTTTTCTGCGTAGAGACACAATTGCTTTTCATTGGCAGACAGCCGCTGCGCTAAGCCACCTTTCTGCGCCTGTTTTTCCGCAATGGCCTGCCGAAGCTGTTCGCAACGGACCTTCAAAGTTTCTAAAGTCTCCCCCTCTCCTGTTTCCGTACGGGATTGCATCTGTTTCTGCCATGTGGCCTCCGCCTGTTTCAAGCCCCCCTTAGCCGCCTGCAACCGGCTTTCCACTGAATTCAGTTCATTTTCTAAAAAGAACATCTCCTGAGAGGGAATGGTTGCCAAAACAGCCAAACGATCCAAGGGCAAGGCCGCATCTGACTGCTGGAATGCATCTATCTGCCGCCGACACTC
>CAJOQK010000069.1 GCA_905236885.1 uncultured Bacteroidales bacterium | reverse complement strand
CGGCATAGCCGACACCTTCAACGGGAGAAAAAGCGAAGTGTCGCTAAACATTGGGTTCACCCCTTCAGGTTTCGGATTGGTGTTAAATTTTTAAGGGGACTTTCCAAAACCACTTCAGGGGACTTCTAAAAATTCCCCGCATTATGTCATTAAAGGATTCCAAGGAAACGCTTTTGCGAAATATTTTTCCGCACCGCCGTTTGGTATCCAAATTTTTTCTACTTTTGTATTTTGGATTCCTTTTTTCTGTCAAATGGGAAAAGGTGTCCGGAGACAAATAGTGATGAAACATTCTTTAAAACATAAAATAATATGACAGATATTTTTACCAGAATCAAAGGTATTCCCGGCCCGCTGGGGCAGTATCAGGAATTTGCTGACGGATATTACATGTTTCCCCAACTGGTGGGGGAAATTGGTCCCAACATGGAATTCAACGGAAAAAAAGTGCTCTGCTGGAGCTTGAACAACTATCTCGGCCTGGCCAACGACCCCGAAGTACGGAAAGCCGATGCGGAAGCTGCCGCAAAATACGGCATGGCAGCCCCGATGGGCGCCCGAATGATGTCGGGTGACACCAAATACCACAAGGAATTGGAGCAGAAACTGGCCGCCTTTGTGGGAAAACCGGCCGCCTATCTGGTGAATTTCGGCTACCAGGCCATGATCTCCACCATTGACTGCCTGGTTGACCGCCGCGATGTGATTGTGTTTGACAAGGAATCCCACGCCTGCATATACGATGGCGTGCGCCTGCATTTGGGCCGCCGCTTCTCCTTCCGCCATAACGACATGGCCGATTTGCGCGAAGTGCTGAAACGCGCCACCAAATTTGCAGAGGAATCGGGCGGTGGCATTCTGGTCATCACCGAAGGAGTGTTCGGTATGTCCGGAGAACTGGGCAAACTGGATGAGATTGTCGCCATGAAGAAGGATTTCGACTTCCGTCTGCTCATTGACGACGCTCACGGATTCGGCACCATGGGCAAGACCGGTAGCGGCACCGCTGAACATTTCGGTGTGGAGGATGGCATTGACGTGCACTTCGCCGCTTTTGCCAAGAGCATGGCCGGCATCGGCGGTTTCATCGCCTCCGAAAAGGCTATTGTGGACCACCTCCGCTTCAATATGCGTTCCCAAATTTACGCCAAATCACTGCCCATGCCGATGGTTATGGGAGCCCTCAAAAGGCTGGAGCTGATCCAAACCCGTCCGGAACTGCGCGAAAAGCTCTGGACCATCACCAATGCCCTGAAAAAAGGGCTGCGTGACAACGGATTCAACATCGGTAACACCGAAGCCAATGTCACCCCCGTATTTTTGAACGGCACCGTCGCCCAAGCCACCCAGATTGTGGTTGACATGCGTGAGAACTACGGCATTTTCTGCTCCATGGTCCTCTATCCGGTGGTTCCCAAAGGCACCATCGAGTTGCGCCTGATTCCGACCGCCGCACACACTTTGGAGGATGTGGAACGCACCATCAATGTGTTCAAGGAGGTGCGCGAGAAACTGGACAAGGGGCTTTACAGCGAAACCGAAATCAACAACCAGCGCATCAGTTTCTAACCTGAACATAAAATACCATGAGCATGCAGAAATACCAGCTGAAATGCGTGGACTGCGGGCATGTCACCCCCGATTTCGCCACCTGGCTTGGGCAAAATCAGGAATGTCCCGTCTGCCACAGCAAACATGCGGAAATTGAATACAGCGCGGACTACTCCCGTCTGAAGGAACTGATGAAGGGGCAGCCGGAAAGTTTCTGGCATTACTTTGAGTTCCTGCCGCTGACGGACAAAAACAACATCGTCTCCTACAAGGAGGGCGCCATTCCATTGGAAAGATGGGGCTTTCTGGAGGATTATGCCCGTGAGAACGGCATCCAAAACTGCCAGATTTATGTCTACCGCAATGACATGAACGGCGGCACCAACACCTTCAAGGACATCGCCGCCTCCATGGCAGCCAGCATTTTCAAGGAGAACCATGTGGAGAACTACTGCATCGCCTCCACGGGCAACACGGCTACGGCCTACGGCAAATATCTGGCCATGGCAGGCATCAGTGCGGCCATTTTCATGCCGGACAACGCCATCGCCTCCTCCATCGCGGAGATTTCCTCCTATGGGCAAAAGGTTTACCATGTCAAGGGGGACTACAGCAAGGCCAAAGCGGTGGCGGCTGACTATGCAAAAAAATACCACATCCTGACCTCAGCAGGCAACATCGACCCCATCCGCGTGGAATCGAAGCGCACAATGGTGTTCGAATGGCTGCGCATGCTAGGCAAAATGCCGGATGTGTACGTGCAGGCGGTCAGCGGCGGCACCGGACCGTTGGCGTTGGACAAAGCCTACCGCGAACTCAAGCCCCATTTTCCGGAGCTCACCTACCCCCGTCCCCTGCTCATCCAGACCGACAAATGCGACCCAATGGTGCAGGGCTGGGAAAAGGCGGTGAAGAACGGATTTCCGGAAGGATATGAAAAAGACTATCCCGTTATCCAAAACCCGCAGACCAAGGTCTCAATTTTGGGCACCGGCAATCCGGGCACCTATCCGAAAATCGCAAAAATCATGCGTGCACACAACGGCAACTTTCTCCGTGTCAAGGAAGATGGCATTGCAGACGTGGCACGTCTGGTGGCCTTCGAACGCAAGACCCACATAGGCCCTGCATCGGCAGTGTGCATTTCAGGCCTGCTGGAAGCCATCCGCAAGCATGAGATCCAAGACGGACAGACCGTTTTGGTGAATATGGGCGAAGGCATCAAACGGGCACCGGAATTTCTGGACGAACTCCGCCACGACTGCTCCGTCGTCTCCTCAGTGGAGGAATGCACCGTTCCGAATCTGTCGGACACCCGGAAAAAGCTGTGGGATGCCGTCCGGTAGCAGAAGCTGTGGGATGCCGTCCGGTAACGGAGAAGGTTCCATCACCAACAGGTGTTCCATGACTGGATGTAGTGTCGGCTGTTGGCAGGCCGATGAGTGTTTTTTTTGAAATTAATTGACAATATTTGGTATTTATGCGCAAACATCATGTAGCTATCCTGTTTTCGCTGCTGGCTTTCATCGGAGGCGCAGCAGCGCAGAACGTAAGTGAAGAGACGGCTGCCAGAAAGGCGGTGCAGTTCCTGCAGCAGCAGGGAAAAACCGTGCAGAAAGCTGCGGTGCAGTGCGTGCACACCGAAACGGATGCGGAAACGCCTTTGCTGTACGTCTTCAATGCAGGCAACGCCTATGTCATTGTGTCGGCGGAGCAGAAGACGCGGGCTATCCTTGCCTACTCCCCCACCCATCCCTTCGACAGCGGGAACATCATTCCGCCGGTACGGATGTGGCTGGATTCCTACCGCCAACAGATTCAGGCCGCAAAAAAGAGTGACCTGCCCACCTCCAAGGCGTGGCAGGCCGCCACGGACGATAGCCTTATAAAAAGCGTGGAACCGCTGTTGCTCAGCTCCTGGGGGCAGGGCCGCCCATACAACCGCTGCTGCCCAAAGGATGACAAGAACAGCACCGGACACTGCGTGACCGGATGCGTGGCCACGGCTTTGGGGCAACTGGCCTACTATTTCCGCTGGCCGGACAACGGGGTTGGCAGCTATAGCTACCAGCACGAAAACTACGGAACCATTTCAGCAGATTTCAGCAAAGGCTACTATAATTACTCCACCATGTGCGACGCTCCGTCCCAAATCAACCTCTCCGCCTCCCAACTAATCGCCCATCTGGGCACTTCGGTTGACATGGTCTACGGCCCTAACAGCTCCGGCATGTACAACCACAAGGCGGCCTACGTGTTGAGGAACTATTTCAAATTCAATCCGGAAACCCAGTACATTTTCCGCGACAGCACCAACCTCATCCACGACAGCCTGCGTCCTGAGCCGCGCTACCAGCATTGGGACAGCACCATCATCGCCCATCTGGACAACAACGTGCCGCTCTACTATGCGGGATGGTCCAAGCCCTGGACCGACGGACATGCCTTTGTATGCGACGGTTACCAACAATACGCCGGCGGAGACTGCTATTTCCATTTCAATTTCGGATGGGAGGGCCAGTCCGACGGCTATTTTTACACCTCCAACCTCTTTCCAGGCAGCTACAATTTCAACATTGCTCAGGAACTGGTGGTAAACGCATGGCCGGACACCATCCGGTATCCCCTCCAACCTGTTCCGGACAACTTGCAAGGAAGCCATAAGCTGTACCATACCGGCTCCTTTGAAGATGGAAGCGGCCCATTTGCCAACTGCAGATGCGGAATGGACTACACCTGGACGCTCCGCCGCACCAAGACAGACAGCGTCACCTTGATGCGCATCCGCATCAGCTGCCAGTTAGGCAGAGGCGACACACTATTTGTCTCCTCCCCTGACAAAAATTTTGTCAGTCAGACCTATACCGAGACGGACAGCCTCATCACTTGGGAGAACACCATTTTCAACTATGATTTCCGCCTTGTGACAGGCAACCGCGGGGAGAGCAAAGGCATCCATGTGAGCTACGAGACCGTCCATCCCGATTTCTGCCTGAGATTAGTGCCGAACACCAAGACCTCCGGCACCATAAGCGACGGCAGCGGTTCCTACAGCTACGGCTACAACAGCCGTTGCGAAGCCACCATCAATGTGAAGAAAGCTGCGGGCATCCGCATCCACTTTACCGAATTCCAGACGGTGCAGGAATGTGACTTCCTCCAATTCTTTGATATGAACGACAGCGGCAGGCTGCTGTTGAACCTTTCAGGAGAATTGCTGCAGGACTCCGACTTCTATTTGCCGAGCAATTTCATTTATGTGCTGTTTGAGAGCCATGAGGTGCCCGGCCTTGACGGCTGGTCATTTGACTATACCGCCTCCTCAGCTTCTGTCGGGGAAACGGAAGATAACGGCTGGCTCCTTTACCCGAACCCGGCCCATGAGCTGCTCTTCATTGAAAGGGAAATGCCTGCCTTGGGAAAATTCACCCTGCTGGATGCGATGGGAAGAATCCTACGCTCCACAGTGTCAGGTGATGAAATGGTGACCATCCCCATCGCCGACCTTCCCGACGGAATCTATTTTATCCGGATGGAACAGGGCAACCTCATCCGTATCCGAAAATTCGTCAAACAGTAAACCGAAGTAGAGCCGAAATGAAAATTGTTGACATCGTAGTGGTTTTAGGCATGGCCTGGTACGGCTTCAAGGGCTGGAAGAGCGGACTTATCCAATCACTCATCGCCCTGATTGCCCTGATTGTGGGCGGTCTGATTGCCGTCCCCCTCTCCACACGTATCCAGCACATCCTGACCCCTACCACGGAAAGTTTCTACCTGATCACACTGCTGGGCTCGTTCCTGTTGTGTTTTGCAGGCTTCTACCTGATTGGCAAACTGTTCAAGGTCACTTTCTCCTTTGTGATGCCGGATGTGGTGGACAAACTTTTGGGAGCCGCATTCGGGGCGCTGAAAGTGCTGTTCTGCGCAGGCGTGGTTTTCTATTGCATTGAAAGCATTGACAGCCAACAAAAAATCATCACACCCGAAAGCAAATGCAACAGCATTGTCTACAAACCATCGTACCACACGGCGAAGTTCCTGCTACCTAAAATTGCGGACTTCAACAGCTATCTTTCCAACAACCCAACCGTAAAGGAGATAAAATCCCGCTACAGTGAAAAAAACAAATAATAGCATGAACCAAAAAAGCATACAAAGATCGATAGAATTCCAGGGTACCGGACTGCATACAGGACGTCTGGTGCATGTGAGGCTGCTTCCGGCCGATGCTGACACCGGCATCCGCTTCATCCGCACCGACCTGCCCCAAAGCAAGCCCATCCCTGCACTTGCCCCCAATGTGGGCGACACATCGCGCAGCACCTCCGTGCAATGCGACGGAGCCGCAGTGGGTACCATAGAGCACCTGATGGCGGCCATCGCCATTCTCGGCATCTCCAACCTCACCATTGAAACCGACGGGGCGGAATTCCCCATTCTGGACGGTTGCTCCCAACAGCTTATCGGCTATCTCCGGCAGGCAGGAATCCGCGAACAGGAGGCGACAGCCCCATACTTCATACTGGACAGGCACTTGCGTTTGGAAATGCCAAATGGAAGCTGGATTGAAGCGTTTTCCTCCGACCATTTTGAAATGGAGCTGACCGTGGACTACCACACCAAGGTATTGGGCAGGCAAACCGCACGTCTGCAAAATTTGGAGGAGGCCGAAACCGCCATTGCCGGATGCCGCACATTCTGCTTTCTGCACGAAATCTGGCCGCTCATCCAAAACAACCTCATCAACGGGGGCAGCCTGGACAACGCCATGGTTTATGTGGCACAACCGCTGCATGAGGATGAGAAACAGAAAATCGCGGAGTTCTTCCACCTTGAAAACATTGAAGTTGACGAATCCACCGGCATACTCAGCAACACCCGTCTACAGTTCGACAACGAGGCGGCCCGGCACAAGCTGCTGGACGTTTTGGGAGACATGCAGCTGATCGGTATGCCGCTGCAGGCCAAAATCAGGGCCTACTGCCCGGGACATGCTGCCAACACCCGATTCGCACAACTCATATATAACCACCTGCAGGCCGAGCCTGCACATATCCACACTTTTTAAACAGTTCAGTCATGGCCATCATTGCGGAAAACATAACCAAGATATACGGCAGCCAAAAGGCTTTGGACAATGTCTCCTTCCACATCAGAAAAGGGGAGATTGTCGGCATTTTGGGACCCAACGGGGCGGGCAAGTCCACCCTGATGAAAATCATCACCTGCTATAAAAGGCAGACTTCCGGCAGTTGTACCGTTTGCGGATACGATGTGTTGGAAGATGCGCTGGAAATCAAAAAACGTATCGGCTATCTTCCGGAGAACAATCCGCTCTATCCGGACATGTATGTCAGAGAACATTTGGAATGGGTCGCCAAAATCTATCATTTGGACCAAATCAAAAAAAGGGTGGATGAAATGATAGAAATCACCGGATTAGGTAACGAACAGCACAAAAAAATAGGGGAATTGTCAAAAGGCTACCGTCAAAGAGTTGGTTTGGCGAACGCATTGATCCATGAACCGGATGTGCTAGTTTTGGACGAACCGACTTCCGGTTTGGACCCCAACCAACTGATTGACATACGGAAACTTATAAGCGACATGGGGCAAAAATCCACCGTACTGCTCTCCACGCACATCATGCAGGAGGTGGAGGCCATGTGCCAGCGGGTGATCATCATCAGCCACGGCATAGTCAAGGCAGACGACACCATTGCCAATCTCCAGAAACGCTTTACCGACAAAGAGGGAGGAAATGGCATGAGCATGGAGCAGATTTTCCACAAACTGACCACTGAACCATGACCTTCCTGCATCCGGCATTTTTATGGGGACTGACCGCACTGGCCATCCCGATAGTGGTGCACCTGTTCAACTTCCGCCGCTACCGGACCCTCTATTTTTCCAACACGCAGTTCCTGAAAGAGCTGCATGAGGAGACCCGCCGGCAGTCCCAGCTGAAAAAATGGATCATCCTGTTTTTACGCATGGCGGCAATCACCTCCCTGGTGCTCGCCTTCGCCCAACCTGTCCCCAAAACGACGGATTCCCCCTTCCAGCATGGAAACGCCTATGTGCAACTTTACATTGACAACTCCTTCTCCATGGAGAATCAGGCGGAACAGGGAAGCCTGCTGCACGAAGCCGCTGAAAAGGCCAAAGCCTTGGCGGACGCTTTTGGGGAAGATGCCGTTTTTATGCTTGTCACCAATGATTTGGAAGCCAAACATGCACGGTTCATCTCCCGCACGGAAATAAAAAAAGAGATTTCGCGGCTGACAACCAGCCCGCACAACCGCGACCTGAAGCAGATATTGCAGTACAGTCTTTCACAAATGGAGAAGGCAAAGAATCCGAACAGACAGCTTTTTCTCTTTTCCGATTTCCAAAAATCAACCTGCCCGCTGGAGAAACTGCCTTCTGACAGCAGTGTCAGGATATGCATGGTGCCGCTACACGCACACCGGCCAGGCAACTTTTTCATTGACAGCTGCTGGTTCAACCAGCCGGTGCTGGATGTTGGGCAGAAGGTGCGTCTCTCCCTTCTGCTGCGCAACGAAACTGCAGATGATGTGGAAAAAATGCCTGTCAAGCTTTACATCAACGGACAGCAGAAAGCCATCGCCTCAGCCGACCTCAAAGCTCACGGACGTGCCCTGCTGGAAATCCCATTCACGCTCACCGAAGCCGG
>CAJOQK010000068.1 GCA_905236885.1 uncultured Bacteroidales bacterium | reverse complement strand
TGTGGGTTGTTATTGCATGCTTTTAATGATTTTCAGAAATTCGGTGAGTGTACGTACATCAACCTTTGGAAAATTGTAATTCCTGAGTTCACTGAAGTGGCGGTCATTACTTACAATATATGTGGCGCCCGCTGTGATTGCACAGTCAACAAATTTGTTGTCGTCAGGGTCGGCAGTGATTAAATTAAAACGGAAAGTGGGGTTGATACGCTCAATGTTCGGAGTTTCAACCAACTCTTTAAGTACGGTGTTTGCAATGAGATTGTTGTACCGTTTCGCAAGTATCTCGTGATATTCAAAAAGGATTTCGTTTGTAACGCACAGCGTATATTTTCCTGCACGGAAAGCCAGCCAGATGTCATTGTTGTACGACCCTGGCATAATGATGTTGACGAGGCAGTTTGTGTCAAGAACTATTTTCATCTGTTGTATGGTGTTCTTTCATGCTGGCATGACCAGTCATCAAGTGTCTGTTGGGTTATGTCGTTCTCTTTTTGAAACTGGAGCAAAAGCCGGTCAGTCTTCTGACGGTAGAATTGGAGCAAAATGTCCTGCAACTCTTTCTGTTCCTGTTCGGTGTCAATATATGACATCAGGTTCAGAATGTTTAACTGTGCTGAATTTAATTGTGTTGTTGGCATATTATATCTATTTTGGATTTTAACGCCACCTTTCCGGAATTATTGCGTTCCTGCCAAATTTTTTTTCATGGGCACAATAAAATGCAACTTCATATCGTTACCAGATAAATTCATATGCTATGCCGGAATTGTTCAGAGCACACGGGTTTGTATTTCAAGGAGGTAAAGAATAAACCCCACCATGTCCGAACATTGGTCGATATACGCGGACTGGAACTCGTGGCACGGCTGCACCAAAGCCAATATCGACTACAAAATCGGCGGGTATCTTGTACCCGAAAAGGTGAAATTTGAATGGAAGGAGAGCGACTACCATGATTAGACTGCAAACACTTACACTTTACACCGGCATTGGTGCGATTATGAATGGCTTGAACCTCACGCATATTTTGCTGCTTTACCTTGTTGCCGTCAATTTGGTCACTTTCTTTATTTATGGCATTGATAAATTCAAGTCAAAACGGGCGAAATGGCGTGTGCCGGAGGCTACTCTGCTGGGGTTGGCCGCTGTCGGCGGAAGCATCGGGGCGTGGCTTGGGATGATGCTCTGGCACCATAAAACCCTGCACAAGAAGTTCCGCTACGGCATCCCGCTGATACTGATAGCCCAGATAGCCATTGTGCTGCTGGCCGTATGGGGAAGGGGGTGAAGAATCACTCCGTCACATTCGCGCATTTATTGTGTCAGGGAGCTTTGGGGACTTCTAAATTTTAGAAGTCCCCGTTTGTTGTTTGCCATCGAAATACCCTTTCGGAAAATGTCCGGAAGGTATTCCAAAAAAATGTATATTTGCACTTTCAAAAGTTTAAATTATTTGGAGATGCAAAAAATACAATTCACACTGCTAATAAGTGCTTTAGCTCTGTTTTCCTTTTCCGCTTCCGCCCAGTCGGAATGGACAAAGATGGAAAAATCAGTTCAAATCCAGCAAGCCGGCCCTATGCAAAATGTGCCGGGAAGCGTTGCCCCAGTTGCCAACACGGTACAATCCGTGCTGCCACTCCCTACGACTGCAACCGTTGTCAACGAGCCGCTACAAGTGCGGGAAGGAGAGGCGGAATATACGGCCAAACGTATCCTAAAACCAGGAGAATCTATTGTGTTTGAAATAGATGGCAATAGCGTCAAGGAGGATTCCTCCGCGCTGGAGACCCTCCCGGCGGAAATTGAATCGGCCATTGCCCGCGCACCCGCCTGGCTGCACTACGACCTGCGCTTCAAGTTCCGCCAGATCACCAACAGCAGCCACCGCAGCAAAATGGTGGCACTGCTGGACGGAACCCCCAAGCAGTATTTGGACGAGGTGGCCTTCCAGCTCACCTACCTCCCCTACGAAGTGCTGAAAGACTCCCGCTTTGTAAACACCTGGGACTGGCTGCGCAAGAATGCGGAACTTATCTACATCCACGCCGATTCGCTGAAATATGTGCGGTTAGTGGAAAAAGGCGACACCGCCACTGGTGACTGGCGCACCACCACCGAATACAAGATCCGCAGCAACGGAAGCTACATTTGGAGGGAAGTCGACCCTTACTACTACTACATGTTCATTGTCATGCCGAAAATCGAGCAGGAGGGTGTCTATGTGACCGACAACCCCTCCTCCACCGGCCAAAGGACCTGGGGCTACGGCTGGCGCGAATACCTCTGGTCCGACCCCGACTCCACCTACAGCTACCGTCCTGTGGGAATTTCCGGATACAAGGTGGTGAACTCCGCCGGACAATACGACACGCTTAGAGTGGATTCCGTGCCACGTTTCGGGGAAATCATGCAGATGCCCGAATACCTGTGGGACGAGCAGACCGGCATCTGGCTTTTCCTGCGGGATTTCAAGAGCAGCGACCATGCGCTGAACGTGTTGGGCAACTGGTGTTCCCGCTGCATTCCCATGGATGTGACCAGCGCCTCCGACTACCGTCCCTCCCAGCCCAACCACATTGCCTGGAAACATATCGGCAACTGCCATGAGGATGCCCTGCTGGTGGCCGCCGCCGCCCGCACCGCCCTCATTCCGCTGATGCATATCGGTGACTTTTGCGATGACCATGTGTGGGGCATGATGCACGATGGTGGTGACACCATTTGGCACCATTTCGAGTTCTTCCGGGGCGGATGCTCCCCCAGCCGTCCCTACTATTGGGGAATGACCAACATGCAGCCAACCGGCAACTACGGATGGGCCAGCTCATTAGTGCAGGGCTATGTGCCGGACGGCACCCTGTTCAATGTCTCCGACTATTACACCAAGAAGACCCCTGCCAGCAAAATAGAATTCACCATCACCGATGCGAACGGCAATCCGGTTGACGGGGCACGCATGAACCTCTATTCAGCCAACACCCAGTACGGGGAGGACAAACCATCCATAAGGTCAGCAGGCTACCTTTGGAGCGACGCCAACGGAAAAATCTACGCCAAGGTGGGAGCTGGCAAAAAATACTACATGAAAATCTACCATCCTGACCTCGGCTCCTATCCGGAAACCTCCGGTCAGGTGTATGTGCTGATGAAGGAAGCGGTCACCGTGGCAGGCAGAAAATACAACCTCAGCTATGCCTTCCCAAATAACGTAAGCCACAGCCAACCCGAAGCCGCACAGGAAAAATATGAAAGTGACAAAGGGCTGCGCCTGAACCTTCTGGCAGAAAACGTCACCGTGGGCAAAAATCCTGTGGACGGACAGCAGTCCTCCTTCATGGAACGAACTAAGAACGCGGCAGGCCTGAACGTCTATGTGATGGACGAATCCCAAATCCAAGGTAAAAATCAGGCGCTGTACCGTTTCAAAGGATTAGCCGAAGGCACCTTCGACATTCCTCTGCCCAGCAGCGGAAAGAGCTATGTAGTGCTGTCCAACGACCGCAACACCGTCAACTACATCGAGGTCTCATACGCTGCATCACTCACAGATTCAGGCAGTTTTGACATTACGGGAATCACAGGGAAAACCGCAGGAAATGACCTCCGCATTTATCCTAACCCAGCTAACAACCAATTGTTTGTGCAAAGCGAGGAGGCCATCAGCCAGATCCGCATCCTGAATGTGGAGGGCAGGATCATGCAAACCGCCCAAACCTCCGTACTTGACATCAGCGGTTTGGCCAAAGGCATCTATTTCATACAGATAGAAACATCAAAAGGAAAATATACCCAAAAATTCATCAAACAGTAATATGACAGATTTAGAGAAAAAATCCTACGCCATAGGCGTGGCCATCGGAAGCAACTACATTGGAACCAAATGGGACGAAGCCGCTTTTGCCAAGGGCTTCACCCACATGGCCAGCAACCAGCCGTTGCTGATGACCATGGAAGAGATTCAGGAACAGATAGAACTCTTCCAAAATGACAGGAATTCCGAAGATACGAAAATCATTCAGGCCAACAAGGAGGCAGGCAAGGCCTTTTTGGCGGAGAACCGCAAAAAGGAAGGGGTGAAGGAGACCGCTTCCGGACTGCAGTACAAAGTCATACGCGAAGGCAACGGCAAACAGCCGAAGGCCACCAGCCCCGTCACCGTGCATTATGTGGGCCGCCTGCTGGACGGCACCGTCTTCGATTCCTCCCGCGAACGTGGGGACAATCCCATCTCCTTCGCACTGAACCAGGTGATTGCCGGTTGGACGGAAGGCGTGCAGCTGATGAAGGAAGGCGCCATCTACGAGTTTTACATCCCCTCCAACCTAGCCTACGGCGACCGTGGGGCTGGCAGCCAGATTAAAGGCGGGGCAACCCTGATTTTTGAAGTGGAGCTGATTGAAGTGGGCTGACTCCCGATGGAGACCAACTGATTGGACGCAACCGATTGGAACCAACCAATGGGAACCAACCGATGGGAACCAACTAACGGGAAACAACCAACGGAAACAATCTGACAGAATCAGGTTTGACATTAAAAGCTAACAGGAACAGCGGCATGGGAGAGGATTTCTTTGCAGGACTGAAAGCACTGTTTTTCCGGCAATTTGGCACGGAAGTAGCCACTATTGTGCCCCTGCCCGTATCGGGTTCCTCCCGAAGGTATTTCCGGATGCGGCAGGGAGAGATTTCGGTTTTGGGAGTTTACAATAAAGACCGGAAAGAGAATGAAGCCTTTCTGCACTTCACCCGCCATTTCCTCTCCAAACAGCTGAAGGTGCCGCAAATCCTGGCGGAAAATCTGGATGAAAATGTCTATCTTGTGGAGGATTTGGGGAACGAGACCCTTTTCGCCCGCCTTTCCCGCACAGCAGCTTTCAACGAAAATCTGAAGGCCCTTTACCGACAAGCGTTAAAGGCACTGCTTGATTTCCAGACAAAAGGTGCGGAAGGGATGGATACTGCATGGTGCTACCCAAGGGCGGCATTTGACCGGCAGTCCATCACCTGGGACCTGAACTATTTCAAATACTATTTTCTGAAACTGGCGGCGGTTCCCTTTGATGAGCAGCTGCTTGAAAACGATTTCCAAACTCTGACCAGTTTTCTGCTGGAGGCCGGAACCGATTTCTTTCTTTTCAGAGATTTCCAGTCGCGCAACATCATGCTGCATAAAGATAGCCTTTATTTTATTGACTATCAAGGCGGCAGAAAAGGGGCACTCCCTTACGACGTGGCCTCCCTCCTTTACGATGCCAAGGCCGACATTCCGCAGGAAACCAGAGAGGAACTGCTCTCCTACTATCTGGAACTGTTGGCGCAAAACGGTGCCTTTCCCGTGGAAAAGTTCCAAAAACACTATCCGGCCTTTGTGCTGGTGCGCATACTGCAGGCGATGGGCTCCTACGGATACAGGGGCTTTTACGAACAGAAACAGCACTTTCTCTCAAGTGTGCCCTTCGCGCTGCGCAACATCAGCCATCTGCTGGAGCATGAGGATTTGCATCTTTCCATCCCGCACCTGCGCCAAGTGCTGCTTTCCCTGCCCGAATCCGACAGGCTGAAATCGCTCTCCATACTGCCTTTGACCCTTAACATCCAAAGTTTTTCCTACAAAAGGGGGCTTCCTGCGGACAATAGCGGACACGGCGGCGGCTTTGTGTTCGACTGCCGGTGCCTGCCCAATCCCGGTCGGGAACCCCGCTTCAGGCACCAGACCGGACAATCGCCGGAAGTGGTGGCCTATCTGGAGAAGGAAGGCAGCGTGGCGGTTTTTTTCGAGCATGTGAAATCTATTGTGGAACTGGCTGTCGAGAATTACCGGATGCGACAGTTCACCCATCTTTCCATAAGTTTCGGCTGCACAGGGGGGCAGCACCGCTCTGTCTATTTTGCGGAAAAACTGGCGGCTTATTTCCGGCAACGGCATCCGCTAGTCCGGATTCATTTGAAACACTGCGCTGAAAATGACTGGGAAACGGACGAATCCACAAATTGACAAATTCTGAAAAGACAAATGTTAAACAAGCGGATTTTTTTCTGTTTTACACAATAAATCTGCAAAAATTACGTTACACAAAATTGCAATAATGCGTTTGAAGTTGAAAAAAGGATTGTCACATATCGCTTTCTTTGCGGGAATCTGCCTGCTGCTGGCCTCCTGTGCCACCAACAAGGATGCGCTCCCGAATAAGGTGTACCATGCCATGAACACCCGCTTCAACGTGTTTTTTAACGGGAACGAAAGTTTCAAGGAGGGCCGTATGACCCTCGACAAGAACACCAAGGACAACTACACCTCCATACTGCCGGTCTACATTTATCCGCCCAAGACGGAAGCCCTGTCACAATCGCCCCAGTGGGACCGCTCCATTGAGAAATGCTCCAAGGCCATCGCCAAGCACAGCATGCTCATCAAAGGGGAGGAAAAGAATATTTTCATGGACGAGGTGTACATGCTGATGGGAAAGGCCTATTTCTATCGGCAGGACTACCAGGATGCCCTGAGGGTCTTCAACTATGTCTCCCAAAACCACAAAGGGAGCAACTCCTGGCTGGACTCCTACAGCTGGAAAGCCCAAACCTACCTCTGCCTCCAGCAGATTCCGGATGCGGAGGAGAACTTGGAACTCATAAAGGCTGATGTGGGAGTCAGCAAAAGCCGCAAAGAGAAAATGCACTGGGAGGCGGTGTACACTGACAAGCTCATCCGACAGGAGAACTATGAGCAGGCGGCTGTCTACATGCAGGATCTGCTAAGCAACATCCGATGGGACAGGCCTTTCAAGACAAGATGCAAATACATCTACGCCCAACTCAACCAGGAACTCGGACAATTTGAGGAGGCGCGAAAATACTACAAGGCGGTGGCCAAACGCGCACCCAACTACGAAATGGCCTTCAACGCCAATTTGAATCTGGCTCTGTGCGGCATTGAAAAGTCCGAGACCAAGCACAACTTGGAGCGCATGCTGAAAGACCACCGCAACGATGAATACCGCGACCAGATTTTCTACGCCCTGGCGCAAATCGACTTTTTCCGCAACGACAGTCTCGCCGGTATCCGCAATTTGGAGGCCTCAGCCTTCTGGAGCGTCTCAAACCAGTACCAGAAAGCGGTTTCATCCTTAGATTTGGCCGAATACTACTACGAACATCAGGATTACGAAAACGCCCAGAAATACTATGACACGCTGATGGCCAACCTGCCGGAGCATTTTCCGAACCGCGCCCTGATATTCCGCAAGGCGCAAATCCTGAAAAACCTGGTCACCGACCTGATGACCATCAAGACTCAGGACAGCCTGCAACGCGTCGCCAACATGTCGGAGACGGAGCGGGAGGCCTACATCCAGCAGCAGATTGCCGCCTACAAGGAGCGTGAGGAGGAGCGGCTGGCCGATGAGGCAGCGAAAGCGGCCCTTATGAGCGACGTGAAAAAGCTCAACGCTGGCAACAAGAAGAGCACTTGGGTGTTCTACAACCCCACGCAGGTCAAGACCGGGGAGCAGCAGTTCCGCAAGGAATGGGGACCCCGCGTGCTGGAGGACAACTGGTTCCTGAGCAACAAGACCTCCATGTTGCCCATGGTGGATGAGGAGGAGGATGGAAGCGAGGCGGACAGCAGCAAACTGGCGGAAAACCAGCAAACAACCAGCAGCAACCCTGTCTCCGACCCCAACAATCCTGCCTACTACATGCAGAACGTGCCGCTCACGCCGGACGCGGTTCAGCAATCCAACGACTTGATTGCCTTTGCATACTATAATTCCGGTTTCACCTATTACGATGATTTGAAGGACAAACCCGCCGCCCTTACACAATGGAGCTCCTTAGCCGACCGTTTCCCCCAGCACAAGCTCTATCCCTCCGCCTGCTACCTGCTGTACCGCACCTACGAGGAGATGAAAAACCCCAAGGCGGACTATTACAAAAAAGTGATCCTTACCCAGTTCCCTGAAAGCGAATATGCCCTTATCATCCAAAATCCGAACTATTTCCAGGAACTGGCCTCCCAACAGGAGGAGGTTAAGACCTTTTACGCCGCCACCTACCAGCTTTATGAAAAACGGCAATACAAGGAGCTGCTCAAAAAATCTTCCGAAGGGCTGAAACAATTTGTGGATCCGGTCATGCGCTCCAAATTCGCCTACCTGCAGGCCTACGCCAAAGGGAAAACCATGGGAGTGGACAGCATGCAGACTGCTATGCGCAAAGTCTGCACCAATTTCCCCAACACCGCAGTGGACACACTGGCCAATGGCATTCTGGAAGCCATTGCGCGCTCCAAAAACCCGGCACCCTCCGCCAGCCAGAGTAACGGAAACGGTGCCGTCAGGGGGAACCAGCCTCCACAGGAGGAGGACAAGCCCTATCTCTACGATGCGGGACGCTTCCATTTCGTCATTGTGTTAGTGAACATCAAGGATATCAAGATCAACCAGCTCAAGGTGAACGTCGCCAACTTCAACAAGGAGTACTTCCGCATGTACCAGTTTGATGTCTCCAACTTCTACATCGACAACACAACCCAAATGCTGACCATCTCACGCTTTGAGAACAAGAGCAAGGCTATGGAATACTACTATCAGATGAAAAAGAACAGCAACTATTTCGGCGAAATCAACAAAAACCCAAACACCAAGATATATGTCATTTCCGACCAGAACTACACCCTCTTCTTCAAACAGAAGAAAAAACGGGCGGAATATGAGAAGTTTTTTACAGACAATTATTTAAACATCAGATAACCGGCTATGGCAAACGCAGCAAAAAACGAACCGTTGCCCACCCTCAACATCATCGGCAACGAAACCCTTGTCAAAGGGGATATTTTCTCCAAAGGGGATTTCCGTGTGGACGGCAGCATCCAGGGAAATTTCTCCACACCGTTGAAACTGGTGGTCGGCCCCAGCGGATCAATCGAAGGGAACGTCACCTGCAAGGATTGTGAAATTTTCGGAAAGGTAAAAGGGAACATCCTGGCAAAGGAAAACATGATTCTACGGGAGTCCGCCCAAATCACGGGCGACATCCGGGTAAACCGCCTCTCGATTGAGGCAGGTGCCTGTTTCATCGGCCATTGCAGCATGCTTTCCGCCGAAAAGACTCCGGAACCCAATAAAGAAAAATAGCGCAGTTCTCCCGTGAAACCTTCGGCCAACAACTATGTGAAATACACCTCGCTCGCCTTCCAGATGGCAGCAATTCTCCTGGTTTTTGTCCTGGCGGGCCACTTTATTGACAAAAAAATGGCCCTGCGAATCCCCATCTTCACCATCGTCCTGAGCCTGATTGGTATTTTCGCGGCCCTCTACAGCAGTTTGAAAGATTTCATCAAAAAAAGCTGAATATGTTTAAAAAATTATATTTCAAATATTTGCAAAGACTGTTGCTTTTCACCATCTGCATCCTGGCGGTATACATGCTATGCGCCAAATTCGCACCCTTTCTCCTTTCCACCAACTGCATCTACCTGATTATCCTCTTCCTGATAGTCATTGCGGGCACACATGCCATTGTCATCCAAACCGATGTGAAACGGCTGGAACATGAGCCCGACCCCTCCCTCAACGAGGAGGAGCGGAAAAAGGAGATTTTTGACCTGGAAAAAAAGTTCATCGCCCACTACATGCTGGCCACCACAATCAAACTGCTCACCTTTTTGGTGCTGCTTGTCGCCTATGCCTTTGCATATAGGGCGGATATGCTCCGTTTTGGATTGAATTTCATTGTATTGTACATTTCGTACAGCCTGTTTGAAATCTTCATCCTGAAAAAACCGGTGACAAAATGACGGAAACAGACAAAAAATTGTAAAAACATAACAGAAAATAATTAATTTTGTAAATTGAACATAATATTTTAAATCATGCCAAAAATTTCACAAAAAGGATTGTCAATGCCCTCTTCTCCTATACGGAAACTGGTGCCGTTCTCCGATGCGGCCAAGCAAAGAGGCGTCAAAGTTTATCACCTGAATATCGGACAGCCGGACATTGAAACGCCCAAAGGCGCCATCAAAGCCCTCCAAAGTGCGGAAATCGGTGTTCTGGCCTATTCCCACTCCGCCGGATACCTGGCCTGCCGCGAAAAACTGGTGGAATACTACAAAAGGTGGAACATCAACGTCACCACCGATGAAATCATTGTCACCAACGGCGGTTCCGAAGGCATCTCATTCGCTTTCAACACCTGTCTGGATGCCGGAGACGAAGTTATCATTCCGGAGCCTTTCTATGCCAACTACAACGGCTTCGCCCAAACCGCCGGCATAGTGGTGAAACCTATCAATTCCGTGATTGACAACGGTTTTGCACTTCCTCCCATTGAGGAGTTCGAAAAGGTGATCACCCCGAGGACCAAAGCCATCATGATCTGCAACCCCAACAACCCGACAGGCTACCTCTATTCCCAAAAGGAACTGGAGACCCTGGCCGAGATTGTGAAGAAACATGACCTGTTCCTCTTCTCCGACGAGGTGTACCGCGAATTCGCCTACGACAACGCGGAGGTCTTCTCAGTCATGAACCTGAAAGGCATCGAGCAGAATGTCATCATGCTGGATTCCGTCTCCAAGCGCTACAGCGCCTGCGGAGCCCGTATCGGCATGTTCGTCACCAAGAACAAGGAGGTTTACGCCACCGCCATGAAACTGGCCCAGGCACGTTTGAGCCCGCCCTCCTTCGGACAAATCTTCACCGAAGCGGCTGTTGACACGCCACAGTCCTATTTTGACGCTGTTCTTAAGGAATATATCGCCCGCCGCAACTGCATTGTGGAGGCCATCAACAAAATGCCGGGCTGCTTCTGCCCCACGCCCAAAGGCGCCTTCTACGCAGTGGCCCGTCTGCCGATTGACGACTCCGACCGCTTCTGCCAATGGCTGCTGGAGGATTTCTCCTACGAGAAACAGACTGTCATGCTGGCTCCGGCCACCGGATTCTATTCCGACCGCACCAAAGGCAAGGATGAGGTCCGCATCAGCTACTGCCTGAAGGTGAGCGACCTGCAGGCGGCCATGAAATGCCTGGAAGAGGCTTTGAAAGTCTATCCCGGCAGAAAGAAATAAAGGGGACTTCTAAAGAATATTACTGGTTTTTTAAGGGGCGCGGAATGCGCCTCTTTTTTTTGGAAAAAAACCAATGGGAACTTTAGGGGACTTCAAAAAATCCCCGCATTATGTCATCTGAAGAAATCTCTAAAAATCAGGGGCTTTGATATGGAAATCCGGCGTGCTGCAGCAATGTGCCATGCAATTGGTGCAGGTAATGTTCTCCCCTGCCAGCCGCTTTTCCACCAGCCCTTCGGTACGGTCGGCGATGGCGGGAATATCCATCTTGTCAATCACCTCCTTGGCGTAGGCATGCATGAGAAGCAGCCGTGCGTTACGTTCGCAAATACCCCGTGAACGCAAATAAAACACCGCCTGCTCGTCCAGCTGGCCCACCGTGGCACCATGTGTGCACTGCACGTCATCAGCATAAATCTCCAGGAAAGGCTTGGCAGTGATGCGGGCGGTATCCTTCAACAGAATGTTCCGGTTAATCTGGTGCGCCTCAGTCGCCTGCGCATGCGGCTTCACCAGAACATGCCCTATAAACGCGCTTTGGGCGTCATCATCCAGAATTCCCTTGTACAATTGGTTGCTCACACAACCGACCGCCTGATGGCAGATAAATACATCATTTGAGACATACTGCTTCCCGTCAGCCAGATAAAGGCCGTTATTGCAGACACGCGCCCGCTCCCCTTCAAGCAGCACCCGTATGGAATTGCTCACCACACCGCCGTTGAAGGTGGAGGTGTGCGTATTCACCTCACTCTCCGCCTCCTGCCTGATTAGCAGATGATTGACTAAGAAAGCTTGGTTATCCTTGTTCTCCAACTTGTAATAATCGAAATGCGCCTGTTTCCCCACACAAATCTCCGTGACGGAATTGACAAACGAATGCTCGCTTTTCAGGGATTCATCGCAATGCACCAGCTTCAAGGAGGCACCCTCCCCCACCACGATCAGGTTGCGCATCTGGATTAGCAGGGACTCATCCGACTTGACCCAATTGACCAGCTGGATGGGATCGCGCAGCTGAAGACGGGAAGGCACATAGACAAAAAAGCCGTCCTGCCACAACGCCGCGTTGAAATGCACCCAGCCATCCCCATCATCCACAGCTGACTGGAAATAAGGGTTCACCAGCTCGGGACACTCCCTACATGCGGCCCGCAAACTGCCCATAATCATTCCATTTGGGAAACGGGTCAAAGGGGCGTTGTCATGCAGGTACCAGCCGTTCAAAAAGGTGAATTGGGTGGAATGAATCTCCTGGTTGTCACACTGGAAACTGGCCTCCTCCGGATGATAGGCTTGCGGATTCAGACAGATGCGGTAGGAATTCTTCAGGATGCGTTCCCAAGGAAAATTCCGCCAAGCCTCACAGGAAGCGTCGGGCATTCCCTGCTCCAAAAACCGCACTTTGGCAGCCTTACGCAACATTTGCTGCCGCTCCAAGAAATCCCCCTTTTCCGATTCCTGGTTAAAATATGATGAAAAATAACTGTTTACATCAGCTGCCTTCATAAAATCCGCTCTTTTTTCAAAACTTGCAAAGGTAATTAAAAAAAGATGTATTTGACGATAAAGATGCGCATTTTTTTGCTATTTTTGCATTTCGCAAAAAAGTAGAGGGATGAAAGTCGCTGTAGTCATATTGAATTGGAACGGACGTTCACTGTTGGAGCAGTTTCTGCCGTCTGTCTCCGCCTACACCCGGGGGGAGGAAAAAGGGGTTTTTGTGGCGGACAACGCCTCCACAGATGACTCCGTGGCCTTCGTGCGTGCCAATTATCCGGAAATCCAAATCATCCGGCTGGACCGGAACTACGGTTTTGCCGAAGGCTACAACAGGGCGTTGTCCCAAATCGATGCGGAGTATTTCTGCCTGCTGAACTCGGATGTGGAGGTGAGCCCGCAATGGGCGGACACTATCGTCAGCTACATGGACAGCCATCCTGAGGTGGCCGTCTGCCAGCCGAAACTGCTTTCCTACACGGACAAAGGCTGTTTTGAGTATGCGGGAGCCGGTGGGGGATTCATTGACAAGTACGGATACCCTTTCTGCAGGGGACGGCTTTTCTCCACGCTGGAAAAAGACCGGAACCAATACGACACAATTCAGGAAATATTCTGGGCAACAGGTGCATGCATGTTCGTCCGCTCCGAAATCTACCAAAAGACAGGTGGCCTGGACGGGGATTTTTTCGCCCACATGGAGGAGATTGACTTCTGCTGGCGGGTGAAGAACGCCGGCTACCACATCGTCTGCTGCCCCGAAACTACGGTTTTCCATCTGGGAGGCGCCACTTTGCCCAAATCCTCCTCACGGAAAACCTACCTCAATTTCCGCAACAACTGGCTGATGCTCTACAAAAACCTGCCTTCCAAGCGTTTGTTTCCCGTTTTCGCCTGGCGGTTGTTAAGCGACCTCATCGCCGCCCTCCATTTTCTGACAGACACGGGCTGGCAGGATTTTCACGCCGTTTTCAAAGCCCACCGCGATTTTATCCGCATGCTGCCCCAAACACGGCAAAAGCGCAAGCAAACCAATCCCTGCGGAAACACCGGCTGCATGTACCGGGGACACATTGTTTGGGATTACTACCTCCGGAAAATTCATACCTTCTCCCAGCTGGATAAGCGCAAATTCACAGGGAAGTAGGGAAAAAACCATTGGTGGACTGGGAACCGCAAACTCCCGGCATTTATTAACATAAATTACCATAAAAGCATGGCAGATAATTATTTGGAAAACAGATATGAGGAGACGCACGGCAAGCACGCGCAGAAGGTGATAGTCAAAAGGGTGGGGCAATCCTTGGACAGCCTGCTCAAAAAGAACCGGAGCTGCCGAGGCTATGACAAACGGCAAGCCGTTTCGGAAGAGACCTTGGAGAAAATTGTGGCGGTGAACGCTCTGCTCCCTTCCGCAAGAAATCAGCAGTTGCTTCGTTTCAAATTGGTTACAGCGGAAACCGGTGCGGAAAAAGTGCTGCAGAACGTAAAAATGGGCGGTGCGCTCCCGCAGTTGCATCTGCCGCTGCCGGGAACGGAACCGCAGGCATTCATAATTGTGTGCAGTATGGCGGAACCCAACCCGATGGTATATGTGGATGCGGGCATTTCCGTGCAAAGCATGCTGCTCAAAGCTGTGGATTTGGGGTTGAACGGCCTGATTATCGCCGCCTTCAACAAACAGGAAATCCGGGAGGCGTTTGCCCTGCCGCACGAGCCGCTATTGATTGTGGCAATCGGCAAAAGCTGCGAAACCATCACCTGCGTTCCAATTGAAGCCTCTGAAAACCACGCCTATTACCGCAAGGACGGCGTGCATTACGTCCCCAAGGTGAAGCCTTCGGAGCTGCTGATCCGGTAAAGGGATTACTTAGGGCAGTTCCAGCACATGTTGCCTATACTTTAGAAGAATTTTTGCATAAAGTTACCTATGTATTGGAAGAATTTCCAACACTTGTTGCCTATGCTTTAGAAAAGTTTGGTAATAAATACCTGTGTTTTAAAAGAATACGACTATGCCATAAAATTTCATAGTCTTGAGGCGTAAATGTTAAACCAGATTGACTGAGAGGGATTTAAAGACTTCCTATATCATTGAAAACGTTTTACTTGTTGTCAGGTCGTTTGTTTAATACAAATATAGTTACAAGACTAACAACTGTTGTTGTCCCTAATACACCACCAAGCAATTCATGACCATTTAACCCCAACACAAAACTAAAAGCCCCAAACATACCAGAAAGAATAAAACCCATTACTTGTCCTATTCTGTTTTGGCGGATTGCATTCCATGCAGTATTATCTTCAATGGAATGTCTGTGAGACTGCTCCTTTTCAGCCATTGAAAGAATACGTTCAGGAGCATCAGGTAGAATGGATTGGTAGCCTTCCAAAAACTCTGGCGGTGGAATCGGACCGGAGAACCGGCTTTCCATTATCACAGCCTCAATAATCTTTCTCTCCTCCTCAGGCAGTTTTTCAATTATCTGATTCACCTGCCCGGCACTGATTTCTTCTCCAGAAGTGTTTGTCACTTTTTCTTTAGACCCTTTCCCCTCATTATTTTCATCAAGTGTGGTGTTTTTTGTAGTTTGTGTGTTTTCATCCATAAATAATCATTTTTTTTATTTTAACATTACGGTTCCATCTAACAAAGATTGGCCCACCCTTTTCCAATCCCATCTTATCGCATTTGAGTCAGAATGTAATGAACCGATGCGTGTTGGATGCGGATACCCTGAAATACAGAAAACAGAACCTGCTCCATCAAGAAAAGCCTTTCGTTTGGATTTGAATTGGACAAGAGAGGACATCTCTTCTAATTGAACCACATGAGTATCCGTTATAAATATCTGATATATTTTCTTCATTTTTCCATTTTTTTTCACAACAATACACATGGCAAATTCAATTAAAAAATTTACAAAAACTATTGAAATGCAAAAGTACTAAAAAAAGATATACAAAAATCACGCAAGGGAAAAAATTATTTTACGACACATGCGGGGAATTTTTAGAAGTCCCCTAAATTTCCACCACCCTCACTTTCGACCAGTCCGTTTGCCGGTCGACGGTTTCCACTCAAGTCAAAGAGGTAATTAGAATCACCTTAAGTCAAAGTTAAGGTTACTTTTAAGTTGACTATGCACATGGATTCCCGGAACCTCAGCCAGCAGCTCTTCATACATCTGCTGCACATGCTTGTGATGGGCAATGTGGTCATTAGCCACCGTCATTTGTCCACGACCTATACCTGCGCAGATATTGCTCATCCGGTAGTTGTAACCAATCTTCTCGTGCTGGTAGTAGGGATAGCTTTCACGGTACTGCGTGACGTACATCATAATTTCCCGCCATTCCTCCTCATTATTGGTAATCAGTGCACCGCCACCTGAAGTGGTAATCATTTTGTTCCCATTGAAACTCAGCACACCATCTGCTTAAGCCCAGTTATGAAGCAGCAGAAACTTGGTGAATTGTTACCGTCAATGTCCAAATGCGGAGCAATCTCCCTCGCTGTTGCTATCTGAGGATAATCGCCAACTATTTTCTTCAATTCCTGTTTGGGATTTACACACTCATCAGGTTGACGGAATTTCTTCTTGCCACGATAGTTCGCTGCATGAAAACGCGGAAAGACCCTCTCTATGGCATCCATATCGCCTAGATACCATGCTTCTAATTCATGGCATACTATGCGTACTTTATATGGCACCTCCTTGCTCCCAACTTTCGCATCTTCACACAGTTGCACCAAACACGCCTTTAATATCCGACAATCATTATTGTCTTGGTCTAGCAGAACAATAAAGCCCGTGATAATATCCTTTTTGCACGCAGCCCGTATCTTGCGTGGAATAGACTGCAGTAAATCCTGCTTGCCTTCGTGATGCCGAACAAAACAATTCTCACCCAAAGCCCATCTGTCAGGCAGCACTTTGGGAAGTATTACCTGTAAGACCTCAGCAACAGAGGGTTCCTCTACCAAAATTTCCAATCTATCCACTTCCCGACTATTTTAGCGGTCCACTACCTGCCAAATATCCCTGCTTCCACAGCCAGCCAAGGCGGTCCCCCTCGTTATACAACAACAACACATCGGTATTATCTGATGCCTTTTCGATAGTCGTCTTGCCACCTTCCTTTTTCAGCCAGAACAACTCTTGTGGCTCCAATGCATTCACAAAGTCAGGCGAATGAGTGGATATGAACACCTGTCCTCCTTTTCGGGAATACTCACGAAATTCCTCAGCCAGTTCACGCAGCAAATCGACATGAAGATAGTTTTCCGGCTCTTCCACACAAAGCAGAGGATGCTTCTCCGGATCGTTCAATAGTACAAGGTACGCGAACATCTTGATGGTGCCATCAGAAACGTATCTCGCCACAAAAGGATCTTCAAAACTGCCATCTTTAAACTTAAGTACTATACGTCCGTCTTGGGTCTCCTCCGCGTCCACATCTTCCATGCCCGGCACTCGACGCTTGAACTTTATAATAATAGAATTGAAAACATCAGGATAGTTGTCCTTGATAAAACGGGTAACCTGTGCAAGATTGTCTCCAGTTTCAGACAAATGTTCACTCAAGGCGACTTCTTCTACCTTACGCGCGGCCTGTATCTGAAAGTTGGAAACAAACCAACTGTCCAGCAAACGACGGAAACTACTAATCGCCTGAAATTTCTGAAACTGTCCCAGCCCCTTAATAGCCAAAATGTCAGGGGAATCAAGGCTCTGTTCTTCTCGCTTGTCCTTAAAGTCTGCCTGACCGCCAAAGTAATCCACCTCATTTGTGATGGCAGTACCCACACCTTTCCTAAAATCAAGGAAACTATAAGGTTTTCCATGTTGTCCCCTTCTGTACTTTAACACTTCTGATAGCACTATGGGCACACCATTCTCCAAGTCTATGGCAATACTATAAGTAATAAGGGGCTGCCGCCGGCCTTCTATGTTGTCATTGCGGAACTTTATTTCAATTTTAATAGGGCCACTCCCATTGCGCGAATAGACCTCACGGAATCCGCCCCTCTTATTAAGGGCTATCTTGACATTGGCCTTCAGCGCATCACTCAAAAAGCCGAATACATCAAACAAAGTACTCTTGCCGGAACCATTTGCCCCAAGAAATACAGAGAAATTGGACAAGTTATTTACCTCTACATTTCTGTACACCTTGTAGTTCTCAATTCTAAGCTTTTCTATCTTCATAAATGCATAAATTTATTCTGCAAACCCTTAGTAGATAACAAAACCCGCATTCAACTTAAAAATGCAACTTTGGTTAAACATTAATTTTTGCAAAAGTAGTAAAAAAACACTCATACGGGGTTAAAAATCCCGATTTTTTTCGAGATCTGTCATCCAATTTGTTCTGTATTATTTCAATACATTCATCATCAATATCTTCCAGTGATATTCCTTTGGGAATGCAGCGTTGAATGTGTCTTAAGGGGACCTCTAAAAATTACTTTGCGAACAATTTTGAATTTATTTCAGGAAGATTTTGTCTTTTTGTGGAATGAGCATAGCTATG
>CAJOQK010000067.1 GCA_905236885.1 uncultured Bacteroidales bacterium | reverse complement strand
CTTTTTCATCTTTGTTGTTTTTAATTTTAAAAATTTGAATTCAATTTGCAAAGATACTCATTATTTCATTTCCATGAACCTCTTTACAAAAAAAAAGTTTCTCCTTTTCAGCAATACCCTCCGGGCGAAACTCTTAAAAGCATAAGATTCATTGAATCTATACCCAATGAATCTCAGCACTAATCTTTACCGGAAAGCAGGATTTATTTTTTCGCCAAATATTCCTTTACCTGATCGGTGGGCACAATGGCCTCCTTGAAAGTATAGGCTCCCGTTTTGGCGGAACGTTCCATCCGTATAACTTTTGCAAAATCCTTACCGGTGGATTTTTTCAATGTTGCAACAACCTTCTTTGCCATATCTCACAATTATTTAATTTCTTTATGAACAGTAACCCTTCTCAGATAAGGATTATATTTTTTCAATTCCAAACGCTCAGGAGTGTTTTTCCTGTTTTTTGTGGTAACATACCGCGACATTCCGGGAACACCCGACGCTTTCTGTTCCGTGCATTCCAAAATCACTTGCTGTCTCGCTTCTTTATTCTTCTTTGCCATAATTACTATACCTAAATTTTAATTTGCAAAAGTACAACATTTTCACATACGAACCAACACTTTGCCTAAAAAAAATACAAACCGCCCATTTGCATAAATGTCAAAGCGTTATAAGATGACCGAACACAAAAAACCATCTTAATTCCCCTTTATCGGGAAAGCCTTATCATTCTTTTTATCACCAAAACCGGTAAAAAACCGCGCATTTTTTAGAAATCCCCTTTAGAGAATCGTCATTGGAAGAGCGCCAAAAAACAAGGGGTTCCTTTCTGTCGGGAACCCCTGAAAACTATGAAAAAAACTACTACTTCTTCTTATCAAAACGGCCTTTATACTTGCTGACGAACTTGTCCACACGACCTGCGGTGTCCACCAGCTTCATCTTACCGGTGAAGAATGGATGGGAGGTGTTGGAAATTTCCAGTTTCACCAACGGATACTCCTGACCGTCTTCCCATACGATAGTATCCTTTGTTTTGATAGTGGATTTGCCCAAAAAAGCAATCTCATTGGACATGTCCTTGAATACGACAAACCTGTACTCTTTAGGATGGATATCTGCTTTCATTTCTCAATATTATTTCTCTGTTTATCTGTCTTTTGGGGTGGAATGTGGGATTCGAACCCACGACCATCGGAACCACAATCCGTTACTCTAACCAGCTGAGCTAAATCCACCATGAATTTGCGAATGCAAAAGTAATCAAAATTGACACATCTTTTCACTTTTCCCAAAAGAATATTTTCAATTTTAAGAAAAAGTATAAAATATTATCTTTTAGTTAATTACAAAAATTTTACAGCTTGTTTTACATCAAATTGTATTGTAAAAGGCCGTTCGGAACGGTTTTCTCCCCTATCTGTTTGGAAGAATTTCTTTCATTTTTCCGTCAAAATTCACAGTTTAACCCGTCAAACATCTTGTTGCCGGCCAAAAACTCCCCGACCTCCATACGACGTTTGCCGAAAAGCTGCAATTCCTCCACCTGCAGACAACCGTCTGAAGCGGCAATCAATAAATTGTGCCTGTTATCTGTGGCAATTCGGCCACATGGAAGTTCATCCGGATTTCCAACCACCTTCGCCTTGAAGATTTTCAGCAGAAGCGGTTCCTCACCCTCCGTTTTCCGCACCATGGTAAAGGCACCCGGATAAGGGGAAAGACCACGTACCTGATTGAACAGCTTATGCACACTTTGCCGCCAGTCCATACGACAGTCCGACCTGAAAATTTTCGGGGCCGTCGGCAAATCCGGGCGCATTTCCTGCTTACACGGCACAAAACCGCCCTTTTCTATCAAATCAAGGCTTTCCGCCACTAAAGGAATACCCAACGACAACAGGGCGTCATGCAACTCTCCCGCATTCTCATCAGGTGCTATGGCATGACTGCGCGACAAAATCAGGTTCCCCTCATCAATCTTTTCATTGATAAAGAAAGTGGTCACGCCTGTTTCTTTCTCCCCATTCATGATGACCCTGTTGATAGGGGCCGCGCCACGGTAACGCGGCAACAGGGAGGCATGCAGGTTGACCGTACCCTTTGCAGGCAGCTTCCAAACCGCCTCCGGCAGCATGCGGAAGGCAATCACCAAAAAAAGATCCGCCCCCCATCTCTTCAGTTGCGTGAGAAACTCCTCATCCCTCAATTTTTCAGGCTGTAACAGCGGAAGATGGTATTTCTCCGCCACTTTCTTCACTTCAGAATGTGTCAGTTTCAATCCCCGACCCATCGGTTTGTCCGGAAGGGTGACCACCCCGCAAATCTCATGCCGCCCTTGCTGCACCAAAGACTCCAAAATGACGGCGGCAAACGCCGGAGTGCCCATAAAAACAATTTTCATCGGTTATCGAGATTTAACAAAAAGAAATGCTTAAAGGGAGAGCATTTTCAGGCAGGTGAGCGCGGCCTCAACCCCCTTGTTCCCGTGTGCGCCACCAGCCCTATCCAATGCCTGCTGCATGTTCTGTGTTGTCAGCACACCGAAAATTACAGGAGTGTTGTTCTCCAACGCCACACGCATGATACCCTGCGCTGTCGCCTGTGCGATAAACTCAAAATGGCGTGTTTCCCCTTGAATGACGCATCCTATACAAATCACCGCATCCATACCGTCCCGCTGTATCATCTGCTGGGCAGCATACGGCAGTTCAAAACTTCCAGGCACTGAAACGGACTGTATGCGGTTCTCATTCACCCCATGCGAAACCAACGCCTCAATGCAGGCATCCCGCATTGCTTGCGTGATATCCGGATTCCACTCAGCTGTGACCACACCAATACGCACGCTATCCCCTACAGTTTTTTTCAAGGAGGTGGCAGCATGCACCCGCGACAAATCGGTCTCTTTCCTCATTGATTATTTGCCCTGTTTGGCTTTTGCGTAGGCAATGCGTTTATCAATGTCCATTGCCTCGTATGAAGCGGGATATTCGTGCTGCAAGGTGGTATATATATCCTCTGCAGCAGCCCATTTGCCAAGTTTCTCACAAGAGAGTCCGGCTCTGTACAGATAAGTTGGGGTGAGCAAGTCGTTCGGATGTATTTTGGAAGCCTTTTGATAATATGAATAGGCACTGTTCCAGTCAGACTTCTCAGCATAGGCATCTCCAATGGCACCCAAAGCATTTACGCTGACCAATTTATCTTTTCCTTTGAATTTTTTCAGGTATTTGATGGCATTGTCAAAATCACCCATACGCAAATAGCAGATACCCGCCTCATACTTGGCGCGGTTACCGGTTTTTGTACATGGATAGGTGGAAATGACATCCAACAGACCCTCATAAACGCCGTCCCCGTTCAAGGCCAGCTGCATGGAATCCTGAGCAAAATACTGCTCCGCCTTGAAGATGGCCAGTTCCGCCTTCTTCTGACGGTTGGGACGCCACATTGTGAAATACAGCACCACAAGCACTGCAACCACCAAAACGGCTGTTGTCAAATAATTAATTTTCTTTTGATTGCTTTCATACCATTTTTGAATCCTCACAAAAAAAGTATCCACCGCTATAGGAGCGCTTTCTTTCTTGTTTTTTTCTGTACTCATCTGTTCTGTCTCTTTATTTTTTAAGCGTGCAAAATTACCAATTTTCAGCAATCATTTCCACATCTGTAGAAATTATATTTAAACCTAATTATCAATTATTTGCGTATTCAACAAAGGTAAAGCGCCGTGGAATGCGGCTTTTTTTTTGCAGCAAATCACCCGAAAAGCTGCACATTCCGCTCAATCGAAATAGGCCAGCACCGTCTGTTTGGAGCGGACCGACTCGCCCAGTTCCACATTGATGCTCACATTGACCGGAAGCAGCACATCGACCCTCGAACCGAGTTTGATGATGCCCAGCTCCGCCCCCTGCTCCACCGATGTTCCCTCTTTGGCGTTGCATACAATCCTTCGGGCCACCGCACCGGCAATCTGGCGGACCAGAATCTGCTCCTTGCGCTCATTCTCAATAATCACGCTCGTATGCTCGTTCAGCATGGAGGACTTTGGATACCAGGCTACAACATGCTTTCCAGGATAGTAGTCCGACTTGACAATGTTTCCGGAAATCGGATAGGAATTGACATGCACATTCAACGGGGACATGAAAATTGAGATTTGCAGCCGTTTCTCATGGAAATAGGTCTCCTCGTCAATCTCCTCTATGACCACGATTTTCCCGTCCGCAGGGGTATAGATGGCTTTCTCGTTTTTCTCGATCTCACGCCGTGGAACCCTGAAAAAACGCACCACAAACCCAAAGAAAAACAACGAACAGAGATAGAGAAGGCACTTCACCCAAATCGTGTCCACCACCGATGAGAGGATGGCCACCAGCACAATGAGCAGTGCCAGCACCACAATGATGAGACGCAAACCCTCTCTGTGAATTCTGACAATTCTTTTCATGGCTTATAAATGATTAATAAATACAAGGTAACAAAAGGCAAAGCCATCAGAGTGGAGTCAAAACGGTCCAGCACTCCCCCGTGACCGGGCAGAATGCCGCCTGAATCCTTCACTCCGGTATGACGCTTGAACATTGATTCCACCAAGTCGCCCAAGGTGCCGAACAGCACAATGAGCAAGGCAAAAACAATCCATTCCAGCCTGTTCATGGAAATGGAGGGGAAAATCAAGGGAAAGAAACAGGCCGCCACCAAGGTGAGCAGTCCGCCGCCCACAGTTCCCTCCCATGTTTTCTTCGGGGAAATCCGCTCAAAGAAGGGATGTTTTCCAATAAGGCTTCCAGCACAATAGGCAAAGGTGTCGTTGGCCCACACCAGAATGAAAAAGGCCAGCAACAGATACTTTCCCACATCAAACCGGAATTCATTATAATAAATGTTCAGCATGGAAAAGGGAACGACAATCCAAAAAATGCCATAGAACATCCATGCCACAGACTCCATCATCTGCTGACGCTGGAACAGGGCCGCCAACGGCAGGAGCAAAAGCAAACAGAAGGCGGAAAGCAAGAACAAAAGGCAGAACCAGTTTCCAATTTCAAGCCCACCAAGCGGAAAAAAGCAGGAAAGAACCACATAGATACCGACCGCCACCACCCAAAAAAGCACTCCCAAATCCACCGTTTCACGCAGTGCGGAACGATATTCATACAGGGCGATGCAGGTGAAAATCAAAAAAACATTGGAAATGAGTGATGTCCCTCCCAAAATCACTTTGTCTCCGAAAAGGACGGACAGCACCACCACCGCCACAAAACAGATTCCGGTCAGAGTCCTTACCAGCAGTTTTTTCATCTCTCCGCTATTCCTCTTCCGGCTCCTTCATGTTGTGGAAGACATTGGTCACATCCTCGTCCTCCTCAATCTTCTCAATAAGCTTGTCCACCTCGGCACGCTGCTCCGCTGACAGTTCCTTGGTGTCATTTGGGATGCGCTCGAACTGGAAGTTCTTGATTTCGTATTTTCGATCCTCCAAATATTTCTGTACCGCACCAAAGGACTGGAAATCGGCATAAATCACAATTGTTTCGTCATCCTCGGCATACAGTTCGTCCACGCCGTAGTCAATCAGTTCCAGCTCCAATGTTTCCAAATCCATGTCAGGTGTTGCGGCAATTCGGAACACACTTTTGCGTACAAACATGAAATCAAGCATACCCTGAGTGCCCAGAGAACCTCCGAACTTGTTGAAATAGGAACGGATATTGGCAACCGTGCGCTGATGGTTGTCCGTGGCGGTCTCAATCACCAAGGCTATGCCGTGAGGCGCATATCCTTCATATACAATTTCTTTATAATCAGAAGTATCTTTTTCAAAAGCCCTTTTGATGGCGCGGTCCACATTGTCCTTCGGCATATTTTCCGAACGGGCGTTCTGGATCAGAAGCCGCAAACGGGGGTTGTTGTCCGGATCGGCTCCGCCTGTCTTGGCCGCCATGGTAATTTCTTTTCCCAAACGGGTGAAAACACGGGCCATATTTCCCCAACGTTTGAACTTACGTGCTTTCCTGTATTCAAATGCTCTTCCCATACAATTGATATTTAATAAATTATATTAATAGAACCTGATGGTTCCCAATTTGCAAAGATAATAAAAAAAAGCTTATGATGAAAACCTTTGCGCCCAAAATACGCCATTATGGTTTCAACGGCTTTACAGAGAGCAATATAGCCTCCACCTGACGGAGCAGGTCACGCTTTTCATTGGCAGGCGCATATAGGAAACCGTCCACACATACCACCTGCTGGTTAAGGGTGTCCAAAAAGGTGTATGAGACAAATGGTCCGCCCATCTTGTCGCCAGGATCGCCGAAAAGCCCCCACAATCCGCGCAACTCCACCGCATAAGGGGAACTTGGAAAATCATACCGGCGGTTTTCCACAGGATAATAGCGGTCATCAACCATCGCACGGGAACTGTCCGCACGCCCCAGCACATACTGGCGGGTGTAACGGTCCCGCAACTGCCGGATATAGGCTGTTGTGAACTGGTTGGTGTCAGTGTAGGGTTCCGTATAGAGCATGACATGTTGTCCCCAATATTTGGTCTCCTTGCGCAGCCAGCAGAAACACTCCTCCTGCACCGCAAAGATAAACCCTTCTGGCAAAACCATATGGTAATGGTATTTCTCCTCCATTTTCCGGACTATCTGGTTATCCTGCTGCGCCCTTTGCGCCCGTTGGAAACGCTGCATCTCCGCCTGCATGATGCCGTCTACAATGCTTTGCCGCTGTTGCATGAAAGCCTCCTTAATTTCCGTAACGGAACTGGCCCTCAGCATGATGACCAGCTGCGGGGTTGCCCAGCAATTGCGACGGAAGCCCAACCTCGCCCCATCGGTCAAGGTGCTGTCCAACTGCAACACCAAAATGTTTCTGAACTTCTGATACAGCGGACTCATCATTGAAGGATCAATCTGTGTCACCCTGAACATGGGTTCCACCTGCGGCAAAGCTGGCACCGGAGCCAACAGCACCGACCGGACGGAATCGCCCAAACTGCCGTGCCACCATGCATTGGGACATACCAGCAGCATTTCACTGGAACGACCGCTGGATGAGACCAAGGAGGTTCCCTGCGTACCGTTTCCACCGCAGGAGAACAGCAGGAGGGAAAGCCCCCACCCTGCCATCCAAAAAATCACAATGCGTTTTTTCATCTGAAATCTCATGGCTCACTTGTTTTGCATCTCTGCGATTTCCTCTTCCAAATATTTGATATACTGCTTAAAACAAAACACATGGTAGGGATGGACATTCCCCCTGTTACGCGCTTGGTCACAGATGGTCTGGAAACGCACGCTGTCCACCTTGTAAATAAAGGAGACCGGCAAATCGCACCAAATCTGCACATAATTGTAAATCAGAAAAGCAGCACACATGTTCCCCTCTCCGAACGGATAGATGTTCATCAAATCGAACAGCAGGTCGTAGGTGATGAGGGAACGCTCCTCCACGCCTTCCGAACGTTTGACTTTCTTGTTGAGATTCTCGCACAACTGCTCAATCATCACCGGAATGCGCTTGTAGTCCGGAAACAGCCGCGAGGCATTTTTCACAACACCTTTGCGGAACTCCCCTTTGGAAGAATCGTAATTTTCCAAATCACCGTTGCACACGCCGCCCGAATTGGCCATGATGAGAGCCCCTATCTGCCGGATGATTTCCGGAGTGAGCGGTTTACGCTTTTTTGCGGTCTGCAAGACATAAAGCAGCGCTTTGTAGGTGTCCTGCACCAACAGGGCATGTTTCAAAGGTTTCTGAGGAAATTTCTCCCCATATTTCAACAGGTCAACAACCTCCGATTCGCTCAGCAGTGAGCCTTCGAAAGCGGTTACATTATAAACATGCTCATAATAAGTATATTCCTTATCATAATCCGTTTTCAACAACAATTCCTTGTAGGTCTTAACCAAATCTTCTATCTTGTCAAATTTCATGTAAAAAAAATTTTTACAAAAATACATTAAAATACGATACGGATTCCATTTTGATGAATAAAAATTTTTCCCGTATGGATTTTTTCGCCTGCCAGTTTGCTTTTCCGTAAGGTAAATACAGCCATCGATATACTTCTAAATCTGCCTCCCCTCCCGTTTCAGACAGGCCAGCTGGCCGCAGGCAGCGGCAATCTCCTTTCCTTTGCTGTGGCGCAAGTTAACCACAAGATTCCTTGCCTCCAGTGCACGGATGAACCCGTCCCGCACCGCATCCGAAGAGGCGCGAAACGGGGAAAATGGATGTTCGTTATATTCTATAATGTTGATTTTTACAGGGAAACGCTTGCAAAACTTCAACAAAGCCTCCACATGTTCCCTGCGGTCGTTCACATCGCGCAAAAGCAGGTATTCGATGGTGACACGCTCACCGGTTCGCTCATGATAAAAGGCTAAGGCATCGGACAAATCCTGCAACGGATACTTGCGGGCGACCGGCATCAGCTCCACCCGCTGCTCCGCCACCGCAGTATGCAGCGAAACGGCCAAATGTATGGGGAAATCCTCCTCCGCCAACCGGCGGATACCATCGCAGATGCCTGCAGTTGAGAGCGTGATGCGCGAAGGGGACCAGCCCATGCCATCGGGCGATGTGATCATTCGCAATGCTTTCAGGATGTTATCATAATTGAGCAGCGGCTCCCCCATCCCCATACAGACAATATTGCCCAACGGCATGCCATACAATTCCCTGGAGAGCCGGTCGGCCATCAATGCCTGACCATATATTTCGTAAGCGGACAAATTGCGGGTGAAGCCCAAATGGGCGGTGGCACAAAAGCTGCAGTGCAAGGCGCATCCCACCTGGGAGGAGAGACAGAGCGTGACCCTGTTCGGGGCGGGAATCAGCACCATCTCCACAATGTTCCCGTCATGCAGCCGCAACGCAAATTTCACACAGCCGTCCTCACTCTGGCGGTTATCGATGGTTTCCAACCGCTCCAAACAGAACTCTCCGGCAAGTTTCTCCCGCATCTCCAACGGCAGGTTGCGCATCTGCTGAAAATCATCCACCTCCCTTTTCCAAAGCCATCCGTATAATTGTCCGGCCCGATATTTGGGATAGTTGTTCTCTATCATCCAATTTTGCAACTGGCTTAAGTCCAAATCTCTAATCCACTTCATTTAAACTAATACTTTAATATGCAATTCTGCGAAGCAACGTTAACTTGAAAAACGACTTTGCAAAAGTACTTATTAATTCAATAGGCCAGCCTGTTTTATCATATTTTTTCTACGCCGAATTATATTCCAACGCTTTATCGAAAAAAAATTTTCACACCGTCACCTTCAACATCCGATCCTTATGCTGCATGTCCTTTTTTAATTCACAATGCGAAAAAGAGGCGGCTCGGAACAGCTGCAATGTCTCCTCACCCAACTTTTCGTTGATTTCAAAATAGAGTGCTCCGCCCTTCCGCACATGTCCCTTCGACCAGGCCGCCACCGCCCTGTAAAAGCGGAGCGGATCATTGTCCGGCACAAACAGGGCCGCCGCCGGTTCAAAACCCTTCACCCTGACCGGCAGGGAATCACGCTCCATTTCCATCACATAGGGCGGATTGCACAGCAGCAGGTCATAGTCGGAATCCCCCCATCGGAGAAAAGTGTCGGAGAGCACATCCTGCCGCACGCAGGAGACCTGCACCCCATACCTTTTGATATTCCTTTCCGCAACAGCAAGTGTTTCAGGGAAAAAATCCACGCAATGCCAATGGGATTGCGGACGCTGCATCGCCATGGTGATGCCAATGCAGGCCGTTCCACAACAAACATCAACCCCTTTGCCGGAAAAACCGGCGGGCAAATCCTGCAAAGCCCACTGCACCAGCTCCTCCGTCTCCGGACGAGGAATCAGCGTATGGGCATTCACCTCATAGGCATTGCCATAGAACCAGGCTTCAGAAAGCAGGTATTGGAGGGGCATCCCCTGTTCCAGCTCGCGCACCGCTGCCATAAGCCGCCGCTCCACCTCATCGCTGACCTCCGTTTCCGGATGCAGGCAAATGGAAACCCCATCCCGACCGGTGAAAAACTCCACCAGTCGGTCAGCCATCGCCTTGGCTTCCAGCGGATTTTCAAAGGACGAGAGTGTTTCCAGCAGCTGCCGGCGCAACAGGGCGATGGATTTCATGGCCTTTTTTTCCCTATTTTTGAGAGAATCCGGTAAAGCAGCACCGCCGCCAGCACATCTGAGGATTTTTCATGCGGATTGGGACAGAGTTCCACCACATCGAAACCGACAATCCGCTTGCGTGAATTGACCAGCTCCAGCAAGTCAAGAACCTGACGCCATTCCATGCCGCCCGGATAAGGGGTTCCCGTGGATGGCAGCAGTGACGGGTCTAAGGCATCCAAGTCAATGGTGATGTACACATCCTCAGTCAGATGCGATACAGCCCGCTCCATCCAGCCCTTTTCCAGATGCATCTGGTGGGCATATACGGTGGACTGAGGATCCAGTTCCGGCAACTCCTCAATGCAGACACTCCGGATACCCACCTGCACCACCGGACAACGTTCCTTGACACGTTTCATCACACAGGCATGGTTGTAGGGGGAGTCATGGTACTCCTCCCTCATATCAGCATGGGCATCCAATTGAAGTACAGAAAGATTCGGATATTTTTCCCGATAGGCGTAAATGCTGCCGATGCTGACAGAGTGTTCCCCGCCCAGCACAACGGCCATTTTGCCCTCCTGCAGATAGCCCTGCACCCGCTTTTGCACGGCCTGCACCATCTGCTCGGGCGAATCCAGTTCCGTCACCGCTGCGGCGGTATGGATTCCCTGACGGTACACCTCAAACTCCTCCTCCACATCATACAGTTCGATGCTGTCCGAAGCGTCAATCAAAGCCTGTGGTCCCTTGTCCGCCCCCTTTACATAGGTGCTTGTCCCGTCGTATGGGACAGGCAACAACACATATCTCGCCGGTCCGTACTCGGCGAACTGAGCGGGCATGTCCAGAAAATATTCCATCTTCCGCCCTATTTTTTTGATGAAATGCGCGACAACAGGGCATCCCGACCCGTTTCGTAGCCTTTTTTACCCAACAGAGTGAACATGTTTTTCTTGTAGGCCTCAACACCGGGCTGGTTGAACGGATTGACACCCAACAGATAGCCGCTGAGGCCGCAGGCAAACTCGAAGAAATAGACCAATTGTCCCAAATGAAAAGCGTCCAAACGCTCAATTTCCAGTGTAAGCGAAGGCACTCCACCATCCTCATGGGCCAAGACCGTACCCTGGTAGGCCTTTTGGTTGATTTCATTTATACGTCTGCCCTGCAGATAGTTCAGCTGGTCCGAATCATCCTCCATGGCCGGCACCTTGCAGGTATGGGAAGGATTCTGCACATAGAGGAAGGTCTCCATCATGATGCGGTTGCCCTCCTGCATAAACTGTCCAAGTGAATGCAGGTCAGTGGTATAGACCACACCGGCGGGGAAAACCCCCTTTCCCTCCTTGCCTTCGCTCTCCCCGTACAGCTGTTTCCACCATTCGATGAAATACTGCAGCCGTGGTTCAAAAGCTGCCAGCACCTCCATTGTGATTCCCTTGCGCCACAGGGTGTTCCGGAAGGCGGCATACTGGACAGCCTGATGTGCCAAGCCCATTTCCCTGATTTCCCGTTTCATTTCCACGGCACCACGAACCAGTTCCCTGATATTGATTCCGGCAAGCGCGATAGGCAGCAGACCGACCGGTGTCAGCACGGAATAGCGTCCGCCCACCTCGTCCGGCAACACAAATGAGGTGTAGCCGTTCTGATCCGCCATCTTTTTCAAGGCACCCTTGCACTTGTCTGTCACACAGACAATGCGGGAGGAAGCCTGTTCCACACCATATTTCTGCTGGCAGTGCTGTAACAGAAGCCGGAATGAGACCGCCGTTTCCGTAGTGGTTCCCGACTTGGAAATAACCACGATGGAATAGTCAACCCCATCCAGATAGGCGAGCATCTCCGCCAGATAGTCCTCGGAAAGATGGTTGCCGGCATAAATGATCCTGACCGCATTTTCATCCGGAAACATGGGCTGCAGGGCCTCAATGATCGCCCGCGCCCCCAGATAGGAGCCGCCTATACCTGCCACCACAACGCATTGTGACTGTTTTTTCAGACGATCCGCCACTTTTTCCACTTCTGACAAAATAGCCTCGGAAGCAATCACTTCCGGATCAAGCCATCCCAAAAAATCACTGCCCGCGCCATTGCGCTGCCATAAGGTCTGCCAACTGCGCTGAATTTCCTCTTCCGCGATACCATTTTGAAAACCGGTGTTCCATTTCAGTGTAATCATCACAAATATTAATTATAATGTATAACAAATTAGATTATTTTCTTTTCCGGGCGAAAAAATTTTGCAGCAAAGCGGCGCATTCCTCCCGCAGCACGCCTCCTTCAATCTGAGTTTTAGGATGATACAAAGAAGCTCTGTCAATATGGGCATGTTTTTGATCCTCCGCACCATAGACAAGGCGATCCAATTGTGTCCAATATGCAGCTCCAGCACACATGGGACAAGGCTGCAGGGTAACATAGAGCGTGCAATCCTTCAAATACTTGCTACCCAAAAAAGCCGCCCCTGAGGTAAACACCTGCATTTCAGCATGGGCGGTTACATCGCAGAGGGTTTCTGTAAGATTATGTGACTTAGCAATCAGCCTTTCCTGACAAACCAGCACCGCACCTACAGGTATCTCCCCCTCCTCCAACGCCTTTTCCGCCTCCAGCAAAGCCTGGCGCATCCACATCATATCAACTCTCTCCTGATTCATGGCATGATAATATATCCTGAATAACGCATTTTTCTGAAAAATAGTGCAAGAATTTCAGCACTTTTTTGGGGTGTGACAGCCTGTGTTGTCATACCCTGCTGTTTATCAAATATTTATTTTTATCATTTTTTTTCACAAACTGAATAATGGTATTGCGAAAATAGCTATTTTTGCATCTAACAAAAAACATTAATAACAATTAAAAAAAAACAAGATGAAAAAATTTTTAGCTTTATTTGCCATGGTGGCCTGCTTCGGTTTCACCGCCAAGTCCCAAACTGTCATTGCCAATCTTCTTATTGGAGAAAGCAGCTATTATCTGATTGATGATCTTTGCTTGGGTGACCAATACAAAACTACGCAAATGGTCAATCTTCCAATAGGCTTTTACATGCTCAATGATGGCGAAACAACCATCGCCACTACAGACAGTGTGAAAATCAGCTTCACGATGAACAACATGTCCTACACCATCGTGGCCTCCCCGAAAACTGATTGGGAAAAGGACTCCATGTGGTTGGTCTCCATTAACTTGCAGAACATACCTATCAGTGAACAATACTTCAATTTCGCCAAATGCGAAGACAGCACAACGGCCCAATACCTGAACATTGTGACCACCAAAATCGCCTTCGTTAATAACACGGCTATTAATGATGAGGGATTCAGCGGTGCTTTTGGTATTTACGCCAAGGATTTGGATGTATCTGAGACTTCCATTGAAAAGATTGCCGTTTATCCCAACCCGGTTCGCGACATGCTGCACATTGACAATGCCAACAACGTGAACGTGAGCATTTACGCTGCCAACGGCCAATTGGTGAAACAAATCAATGAAGTGAACGGAAGCATGACCGTCAATATGAGCGAAATGAGCAATGGCTTGTATTTCGTGAAAATCCAGAACGAGAATGCAACCCGCGTGGAAAAAATTCAAGTTATTCGTTAAAACTGAAAAGATTGAAAAAACGGCTTCTTTAGGGAAGCCGTTTTTTTATGCCTCTTTCACACGATGAAACAAAACAACACTTTTATATACGAAACCTTTTCCTCTCTGAACGAATTGGAGGAAAGCGACCGTATGCTGGTTGAAAAGGCCATGGAAAGCAGCAAAAGGGCATACGCCCCCTACTCCGGATTTCATGTTGGAGCCTGCCTTCGGCTGGAAGACGGCAGTATGGTATGTGGTAACAATCAGGAAAACGCCTCCTACCCACAGGGGCTTTGCGCCGAAAGGGTGGCACTGTTCAGTGCCTCGGCCAACCATCCCGACCAAACAATTACAGCTTTAGCCCTTACCTCCAAAGACTCCGCTTCACTGCTCTCCCCCTGCGGCGCCTGCAGACAGGTGCTGCTGGAATACGAACAGAAACAGGGCCAACCCATCCGGGTACTGATGGCCAGTGCCAGCGGAAAAGTCTTGGTGGTGCAAAGTGCGCAAAACCTGCTGCCATTCTGTTTTTCCAAAGAAAATTTGAATACAGAGCAATAAAGTAGAGTTTTTTACGTTACATTATAATATAATAAACCAATTGGAATCACTGATGAAGAAAGCGATAATCATGGGAATAGCTCTTTGCTACCTTTGCGTAAACCTGCTGAAGGCGCAAGCAGTTACGGAATCATTTTCCACCAAAGATGAGGAAAAGCAGGCCCTGTTCAAGAACCGGCTGTTTGTGGACTTTTTCACCACATTTTGGCTAGACTTGCCCGATGGCGTGAAACAGGAAGGGTTCAACCGAGGCGTGAACGCCGCTTTGCTGTATGACATCCCCCTCAAGAAAAACAGCCCATTCAGTTTCGGACTGGGCGTGGGTGTCTGCTCACACAACCTGTACAGCAATGCCTACACATATATCAATAATGAATACAAAGTGGTCATGGAGGCCTTTCCTTCAGGCACCGAATACCATATTAACAAACTTTCTTTCACCTATCTCCACATTCCGCTTGAATTCAGGTATATCCATCCGAAAAGCGAGTTCAAGATCGGAGCGGGTGTCCGGGTAGGCTTAATCGCCGACATCCACACCAAATATGTTGGGGAAAACACCGCACTGCTGCAATACCAACCGGGTGTGAACAGGGATGTCCGCCTCAAAAGCGACAAATTTGCCAACAAGAACAAAATGCCGATTGAACTTACCTTCCACACAGGCTGGAAATACTTTGACGTGAATTTTTCCTATATGCTGACCAAGTTCTTTGAAGAGGAGAATCCGCAGATGCATCCGCTCAGCGTGGGTGTCAGCGTTTCGTTGTGGTAGTGAGGCTTCGGCTTTCTACCCCCAACCCACTGACGTTCAAAGAACGTCGAAACTCACGCGGCAGAGCCGCGCTCAAACAGGTCGACAACCTTTTCACGTCAGTGGCTATGGTTGGTACAATGGACAGTGGTTTGGTACAAACTATAAAGGGGATTTTTTTGAAATCCCCTTTTGCTCCATATTCACCATCACTTGCCGATGACGGCCTCAAGTTCATCCACCTGCTTGGGCAGCGGCTTGCCCAGCAGACGGCAGCCGGTTTCGGTTATCAGCACGTCATCTTCAATGCGGATGCCGCCGAACCCGATATACTCATTCACCTTGGCATAGTTGATGTATTGCTCGAATTTCTTCTCCTTTTCCCAATTGTGGATCAGTTGCGGAATGAAATAGATGCCCGGTTCGTCCGTTACGATAAAGCCCGGTTTCAAGGTCTTGGCGCAACGGAGACTGCCCAATCCGAAAATGGGGTTACGTTGGATGGTCTCATCATAACCGACATAGTTCTCGCCCAAATCCTCCATGTCGTGCACATCCAAGCCTAACATGTGGCCCAATCCGTGCGGCATGAAAAGCGCAGGAGCTCCGGCCTTGGCCGCCTCCTCAGGATTGCCCTTCATCAGGCCGAGTGCGGTCAGTCCCTTGGCAATCACCGTATAGGCGTTCAAATGCACCTGAAAATAAGGTATGCCCGGTTTTGCCATCTGGAAAGTCTCCATATTGGCCTGCAACACTATTTCATATATTTCACGCTGCTTCTGGCTGAATTTGCCGCTCACCGGAAATGTGCGCGTATAGTCGGAGGAATAGCCCGACATGGCCTCAGCACCCATGTCCACCAGCAGCATCCGTCCGTTTTCCAAATACTGCTCATGGTGATGGTTGTGCAGGGTCTCCCCATTTTGGGAAAGAATCACTGGGAAAGAGACACCCGCGCCCTTGGACAACGAAACACCTTCCGCAAGTCCGGCCAGTTCGCGCTCCAGCACGCCCTGACGGGTGGCCCGCATGACTGAAAGATGCATTTCCACGCCAGCATCGCATATCGCATCCATCTCCTTGATTTCTTCAGCGGTCTTGCATTCACGCAACGCCACCACCCCTTTGATCATCTCCACAGAGGCTTCAGCTTTCAGACGCTCAAACGGAATGCCCAGCATCTGGTGCAAAAGGATTTTATTGTCATCGCGATAAGGAGGCAGGTAATGGATTTTCCGGCCGGCCTGCTGCGCCTTTTGCAGGTACTGTTGCAGATTGCCGAAAGACTGGGTCTCCTTTACGCCGCATTTTTCAGCCCATTCCCTGATGGTAGGCTGCGGTCCCATCCAAATGATGTCGTCAAGGGTATAGTCGTCCCCGAAAAGAATTTCACGTCCCTCATCCACATCGATGATGGCAGCCAACCGGTCCAACTGGATACCGAAAAAGTAGATGAAATGGCTGTCCTGCCGGTAACGATAGGTGTTGGAGGGATAGTTCATGGGTGCCTCATTGTTTCCCAAAAATAATAAAATTCCGCCTTTTACACTGTTTTTCAGTGCTGTTCTGCGTTGCTGATAAGTCTCTTTTCCAAACATGGTTTTATATTTTTAAATGAAAATGCAAATATAGTTGAAATTCTGACACGGATTCCAATGATGGAAAAAAATTTTCGTCGCACTCAAACAGATTGGCAACCACTCCACACAGCCCACTGACGTTCAAAGAAGGTCAAAACTCGCACGGCAGAGCGTACGCTCAGGCATATTTTTCTTTTAGCGTTCTGATTTCGTCGCGCAGGCGGGCGGCCTCAACAAAATCCAAATCCTTCACCGCAGCCTCCAACGCCTTGGTCTTGGACTTGATAAGTTGGTTTATTTCTCTAACTGACATATATTTCACCTGTTTCTCCTCGGCTACTGACAACGGATGTCCACCGATGGGATATTCCTTTACCGGCTGGTCGGAAAAACCTCCCTCCTGCTCCTGTTTGAGCGATTTTCGGGAACGCATCACCGTTTGGGGCGTGATGTGGTGCAATTCATTATAACGCAACTGCTTTTCCCTGCGACGCGCCGTCTCATCCATGGTCTGCCGCATTGAGGGGGTGATGTTGTCCCCATAAAAAATCACCCGACCGTTCACATTCCTTGCGGCACGGCCCGCCGTTTGTGTCAAAGCCCGCGCAGAGCGCAAAAAGCCCTCCTTATCGGCATCCAGAATGGCCACCAGCGAAACTTCAGGCAAATCCAAACCTTCACGCAACAGATTGACACCCACCAGCACATCGATGGCACCTGCACGCAAATTGTCCAGTATTTCCACCCGTTCCAAAGTGTCCACATCGGAATGGATGTACTGCACCCGAACGTCAATGCGCTGCAGATAGGCGGTCAGATCCTCCGCCATCCGCTTGGTCAGAGTGGTGACCAGCACACGCTCCCCCTTTCCGACAGT
>CAJOQK010000066.1 GCA_905236885.1 uncultured Bacteroidales bacterium | reverse complement strand
TTTCGCGTAAATTCCTCAATATGGGATATGGCATTCAGCATGTGTTCCAGCCTTCCAGGGTCACGAGCGGTCTCTCTCATAAATAAGTTTTTTGTCTTTATTGGCTGTGCGTTCCGCAAATGGCAGCAAGGCACCCTCTTCCACCATATCCACTTCCCGCTGCAGCAAATCCTCCAAATCAATAATTATAGCGGAATACTTAAGAAGTCCGATGGAGGCGTTTTTCCGGTCAAACCGCACCAACAGGTCTATGTCGCTGTCCTCACGCTCCTCGCCTCGGGCATACGAGCCGAACACCCAAGCCTTCAACACTGGCTGGGTGGCGAAATAATCGCTAATCTGTTTGACTAACTGCGCGTCCATCTGTTCCAAAAATATTTGACCGCAAAAATAATCAAAATTCGGATACGGATATTGCTTTGCGGAAAAAAATCTGCAATTCCAGGATACCTCCGATTTCACCGAAGCGGACTGGAAGTATCTCCATGCGGTTTCAGAACAGGCAGTCCAATGTCAGGCTCCGCTGGATTCGGTTGGAATATTCGTTGCTTTTCAATCCGTAGGTGGTGACCATCGTCAGGTGTGGCGTTTTACGGTTGCTTGTCTCCTCAATGAAAGCCTGCACCTTTTCACGCAGTTCCTGGTCGTATGCCTTGGTGATGGTGTATTCCGCATTGGAGTATTTCATTTCGCAGATGTTCACAATCCTGTCAGCGCGGTCTATGACCATGTCAATCTGGTGTGCCGGAGAGGATTCCATGCTCCGCCACGGGGCGATTTCGGTATGCACCCCGCTGATTCCGAGAGCTGCCTTGATTTTGTCGGAATGCTCGAAACAGACATTTTCGAAAGCGAATCCGCGCCATGCGTTGAGTTTGGGCGACAGCAGGTTATCTTGCCAGAAAGTGGGTGACATGTTCTTGACATTTTCAATGAATTTAAGATAGAATAGGCAGAAATTGTCGATAAGTTTGTAGCATTGCTGCCGGGTTGAACGGTTGTATGGTGTGTAGTCGGTGATAAAATCGCTGGCTTTGAGCGATTGAAGCAGTTTGGTCAGGCCGCCGCCGTAGGGTATCCCAGTTTTTTCCGCTATCTCCTTTCTTGTGAAGCCTTCACGCCGGTCTGCAAGCAGGCGTACCACCTTTACGCAGTCCTCGTGGTTGGTGAACAGCGAGGCGAACAGCCGCTCAAACTCGTTCCGGAACTGGGCGTGTTTGTCAAAGAAAAGATTGTCAATGTTTTGCGCAAGGCTGTTTCCCTTTTGCAGGCCGTCCATGTAAAAAGGGATGCCTCCCATGACCATATGGCATTGCAACTGGTCATACCGGTCCATAACGATGCCCTTTCTGCGGTAATATTCCTCACATTCGGACAGTTTGAACGGTTCAAGATGGATTTCGCAGGTTACCCTGTCATAAAGCCCCCCTTTGTTGTTGATAAGCCTGTCCTCCATCCATGAGGTTGCTGAGCCGCAGACTATCAGCATGATGTTTTTCTGCGCAGATGCCCAGCCATTCCAAAAATGTTCAAATGCGGTCATGAATCCGGATCTTTCGGTATCCATCCATGGCAGTTCGTCAATGAACACCACGCAGCGTTTTTTGCGGATGTGCATTTTCAGCAGTCCGGTGAGCATGTCAAAGGCTTCCAGCCAATTGTCAGGTGTTTTTTCAATTGTGGCGCCGAATTGGCGCAGCGAGGATGCGAATCCCTGCAACTGTAACCCTAATGTGGTGAACTTTCCGTTTTCCGTTTCGATGGGGGAAAGCCCAGTATGGTAGAAACACCATTCCTCCTGATAAAGTTCCCGTATGAGAAATGTCTTGCCGACCCTTCTTCTCCCAAATATGGCAACCAATTCGGATTTTCCAGACAGGTAAACCTGTTCCAATCTTTTTATTACAGATTGTCTTCCAATAATATTCATTGTAAAACCAATTAAATTAATTTTGCCGCAAATATACAAAAAATATCAATTCCGGCAAAATAAGTCCAGCTATTTTGCCGCAATTGCACTAAAAACACCGTTTCCGGCAAAATAAGGGGAAAGGGTGTCGGTGTTGTTTTGTTCGTACTATGCCGTAGTTTTGCATAGTCGCGTGGTATTTTTGCAAAAAATTAATGTTTGACCAAAGTTGCATTTGCGAGTTGGATGCAGCAAAAAACTGTAAATAATATGAATGATTGCATGAAACCATTAGACTGTGATTTGAAGCAATATGAGGCATGTCTTGCTATTCGTGATTTTTGGGATGATTGCGGCCACGAATGGACATACAAAACTCTGGATGAAAAACTGGTGATTCTTGGCGGTTTTGTACAAAGAGGCGGAAGCCTGAAACGGGTAATCAAACGCTATGCTGAAGAGCGAAGTGAGATATACCGCTGTCGTATCCACTGGGTTATCTTCACCTACATTTGGCGGATGATAATGGTTGATGAACCGATGAGCGACTTTAACCCAATGTCAAGAAGAATAAAGTGCCTTGAAAACGATGAGCTGATAAAGCTACTGTCCGAAGAACTGAAAAAATGTGTGAAAGAGACCTGCGGCACACGCTATGACCGTTCCGGCAAGCATGAAGTCTATAATTATTGGATAGTCTCTAACGAGTATCAGTACGACGACTCCGCGCTTGACAAGATAGAACGCAAGCACTGGCGCTCCAATCCCGATGAACCCTTTGGCTCTTATTTGTTCAAAGCGGAGCGTTGGGACTGGATGAAGTGTTTGTTTTAGGAAAAACGATTAAGATACAATTTTTTCTTATAAAAACGTTATTACTATCTAATATAAAACCTTAAATTTTTAAACCAATGGAAAAAAAGGAAATGATTACCATTCAGGAGTTGTTGAATAACAGAGGATTAAATCCTTGTGACAAAATTAAGCTTGTTCGTCAAAAGGATAATCGTAGAAAAGGCGATGGTCAAGAAGAGGAAAAACAGAGTTTATATAGCCTTTACCGTCACAATAGAAAAGCTTTTCTGGAGTATCAGTCAGCTCAAAGCAAACCAGTGTTTCATAACGTAGACTATATTGTGAGTTTTATTGGCGAAGAATCGAATCGTGCGAGATTTGTTGGTGTCTACAAAATTCTCGCAGAATTACCAATGGATGAAAATTGCCATACATGTAATGACGACAAGTTCTATTATCAAATGGAGGAGGTTGATGGTTTTGAATCTCTTAAAGAGCGTGTTATAATAAAATGGGGTAATGCAATTGCATGGCATCAATGGTACCAGAATGAAATGGAAGTGGTGGAAATTGCACTAGGACTTAGTTATAAGCAGTTTACGGATTATCTTGATTTTGAATTATCTTTTGATGAACTATCCGATATCATAAACAATGAATACCCTGACTGGAAACGGATGTTATCTGCCGTGTATGGAGTATATGTTATTTGCGACAATAAAAGCGGTAAACTGTATATTGGTTCTGCCTACGGTGAAAATGGTGGAATTTGGGGTCGTTGGTCTGAATATGTAAAAACAAACGGTCATGGTAACAATAAGTCATTAAAAGAGTTGATAGATGCAGACTCAAACTATTCCCAAAACTTTACGTTTTCTCTTGTCATGACAATGTCAAAAAGCAGTACGAAAGATGCTGTAATTGCGAAAGAACAATTGTTTAAACGTAAGTTTGGCACTATTGCAAATGGCTTAAACAACAATTAAGGAAATAGACCCTCCGAGACCATATGTTATTGATACCACAAAATGGTCCTGAAAGTCAAAGGCGTGTCAAGTTGCGGCACGCCTTTTTTATTGGGTAAACGACATTATGCCATGTTTTGGCATAGTCTCATGCTATTTTTGCATCGTTGAAAAATGTTGATGTAAAAAAGAAAAAGGTATGGAGACAAAGAAAAGGACAACACAGAAAATGGATTTGCTGGCGGCAGTGGAGAAGATTGTCGGCTTGGCGAAGGATTCGAACCTGGATGCAGAATTTTTCCGCAAGGCGGCAGGTCCCCTCAAATTTCTTTCGGAGAAAATGGAACTCACAAGGGAACAGGCTGCCATGATGTCGCTGTTCATCGATAACAGCGGAGATACGAGCATACGTATCAGCGACTTTGCCAGGCAGCTCCAATGCAGCACCACACGAATCATACGTTACATGAATGATATTGATGAGTTGGAGAAAAGGGAATTGGTGTTCTGCAGCAGAGACCGTGATAGTATAAGCTATCGTGTGCCGTGGGAAGTGATTGAGGCGTTCAAGCGCAATGAGAAATTTGTTCCCCGGAACTGCTCCGGTTTGAGTTGTGAGGCGCTGTTCGGTGTGATAGAGGAAATCATGGAGATGCGTGACAACGATGAAATGACCACCCAAACGACCGTGCGGCGGCTAGATTATCTGCTGGAGCGCAACAAACATCTTGTTTTTGTCCAGAAACTGAAGTCTTTGAAATTGTTGTCGAATGATGAAATGCTGCTGCTTTTATTTTCGCATCTCTTTGTCAATAATGGCAATGACGATATCCAATTCGATGATTTGAGTTTTTTTTACGACAGCAAAATGCAAAGGAAAATAGTGAAATGTGAACTTGAAGCTAACCTGAATATTCTGCAGAAACTGAAACTCATTGAACATAATAACGATGGAGGTTTTGCTGACGTGCAATCGTTTCGCATGACCAGACAGGCGAAGGAGATGTTTTTTCCCGAACTGAACATCAGAACTGCCCAATTGGAAAGTGTCAGGAAAAGTCTCATCCGGCATGAGGAGATTGTGCGGAAGCAGCTCCATTATGACCGTGAGGTGGCCGCTCAGGTTTCGGATTTGAAGCGTCTCTTGGAGGAGTCGCATTACCGTGAAATTTGTAACCGTCTGAAAGAAAAGGGGTATCGCACCGGCTTCACCTGTCTTTTCTATGGTGCGCCCGGTACGGGCAAGACCGAATCTGTGTTGCAGCTGGCGCGACAGACCGGACGTGACATTATGCAGGTGAATGTCCAGGAAATAAAAAGCATGTGGATAGGCGAGAGCGAAAAGAACATCAAGAGCCTCTTTGACAGGTATCGCAGTTGTGTTGAAAAATCGGAAGTAGCTCCCATACTGCTTTTTAACGAGGCAGACGCCATCATCGGCAAACGGCAGGAGGGTGCGGAGCGTGCGGTGGAGAAGATGGAGAACTCCATCCAGAACATCATCCTTCAGGAG
>CAJOQK010000065.1 GCA_905236885.1 uncultured Bacteroidales bacterium | reverse complement strand
CACTACGCTGTGAAAAATTTGTATCTGCCATATCTCTTCTGTTACGACCCTATAGGTGCAGATAACAACGGAAACATAACAGGAAAAGTGAAATTTTTTGAAAAAAAATCCCCCTTTGGATGATAGGTTTCCTGTATTGACAAGCAGGGCAGAAACTCATTAACTGCCGGTTACTTGAAAAAATCTTCAGCCGTAACGTTGCAGCAGCTGTCGGAAAGGGTGCAGAGCGCAATGCGCCCATTGTCCGCCACCCGTGACAAACGGCACAGCACCTCCTTGCGTTCTTCAAAATGGGTACGGATAATTTCGTTTTCCACCACAATATAGCTGAAATCCCACCGAAGCGCGGCACTTACCACCGGCTCCTTGTGACGCATGACAGTATATCCCTTACGCCGCATCTGCAGGAAAGGTCCGTTCTGCGGATAGGCGTACAATGCAAGGATTTTGGCATCGGCAGGCACCTGCAGGGAATCCAGGAAGCGGTCCGCATCTTGGAAATGAAGATAGCACTGGTAGGCCTCATCCCCCAGCCAGCGCCGTTCCTTTTGGGTTTTGACAGTATGGGATAACATCAGCAGCACCCAGGCAGAAGCCACCAACACAGAGGCCGGCTTCACCCACTTCAAACGCGGCTGCGGAAGCCATCCGAGCAAACAGGCAAACAACAGCAGCAAAGGCAGGAAAAAACTGTCAAGGAAATAATAGTCATGTTGCGGAAACTGCCGCATCATGGCAACGGCAAACAGCAAATCACCGAAAAGCATGATGGCGGGCAGCAGCCACAACGGCACCGCCTTTTTTCCCGAATCCATCACCTCCCGTCCGCAACAATCGTCAGAAGAGGAAGATTTTGGCAACACCACCGCATTTCTCCTCCGCAGCACAGCAGCCACACGTTTTTTCCGCAACGTAGCAGCCAAAGCAGCGACCACCACCAGCAAAAACAGCAGGTAATGCCATATCTGGAAATACTGGAAACCCCAGTTCCGCCAGGTGTCGGCCAACAGCTCCCGCACCTCCGCCCCACTTCTCGGTGGCATAAGCTCGTTCAAAAACAGGGATCCGCAAACAGCCCTCAAATGGTTGTTCCATGCGAACCATCCTCCGTAACAAACCGCGGCTATCAGCAACACAGGAATTTTGTTTTTCCGGCCGCTTTCCCCGCACAGCACGCGCAACAGCTCAAATGCGCACACCGCAATCAGCGGGATGGCAAATGTGGTCCGAATCAGCATGGCCAATGTGAACAATGCAACTCCAAGGCTGAAATAGCCGCCCTTTCCGGAACGATAATACACCACATAGGCCCAAACAGCGGCGACAGCCAAGGCAAACGCCGGCACACTTGGAATAAAACCGTTGAAATAATAGGCATACACCGGCGCGGTCATGGTCACCATAACCACCATCAGCGATTTGAAAAAACTGCGGGTGAGCAAAAAGGAGAGCCTGTACAGGAACAGCAGCCCTACAAGGCTGCACAGCAGGCTCCAGCCACGGAAAACCCACGGGAAGTCGGTTCCCAACAGCTTCATCAGCAGCGCCACCACATATTCATGGATGGGAAAGTCGACAGCCGTCACGGTGGTTGGGGAGGCCTCCGCCCACCAGCCAGGGAACTGTTTGTTGTAAATCATGGTTTCCGGATGGAAAAAGTCAAAGCCGTTGTTCAGAAAACCGACCGCAAGCGCATAACGGTCATCCTGCGCCCAGGCATGGATAAAGGCGGGAAACTCATTCATGTACCGGTATTGGATGATGACCGCCGCCAGCAGCACCACAGCAACGGCACAAAGAGCCCTTCCGGCTCCTCCTCTTCCCCACCAACGGACAAAACGCTCCATTTTCACCATCGATTAAATTGGTTTTGCAAAATTACATCAAATCCCGACACGGTTTTTCACATGGAGTAAAGAAATTTTTAGGGGAACACCTAATATGTTAATCCAAACAGCCACAGCGGAATTTTATTGCCATAGCCTATTTCTATGTTGTCGGCAACCACATAGCTTTCGGGCAGGTCAGCTATTTGGGAGAAACCTTTCTTTTTGCCTCCAACCTCAAAGAGGTATCTGCCATCCACTTGCAGGTCGCCATGCTTAGCATACTGTGTTGTGTGTTTACAAGATACCATGGCGGAAAAGAAGGATTCGCGAACAGTTCCTGCATCTGCGGAATAACCAAGAGCGTGCATCAGGTTGGTGTTGTTGAAGAGGATTTTGTCAGGTTTGCCCAATGCTTTGAGTCCTTTGTTGTCGGCATGGAGCTGTCGGATAAGGGCAGCACGTTCAAGAAGGGATAGCAGATGAATAAGCTGGTTGCGTGTAGTGGAAAGCAAAGTGCAAAGGTTAGCTATGTTGGGCGTGAACGGTGTTGATTGTGCGAGAATCATCAGTAGTCGCTTTGCTTTCTGGAGGGTTTCGTATTCAATTCTCTCGACTGCGGGAATGTCATTTTCAATGACCGTGGAGACCACTTGCTGCAGTCGTTCAAAATAGCTTTCATCCGAAGCGGTTTCGAGAAAAAAAGGATAGTATCCAGTACGAAGATATTTCTCAAAATATGGGATGACCTTGTTGTTTGAGGTGATGGCAGATGCTTGCTGCATGTGATTGTGGAGGATTTCCTCCAAAGAGAGGACTGGCAGTTGGGCTTCGCCGGTAATGTCCAGATACTCCCGAAACGAGAGTCCGTGAAGCATATAGATGCGCAATCGACGGGAAAGGTCACCTTCGGCATGATTGATTTCAAGCAGAGAGGAACCTGTAAAGACAATGTGAAGTTGAGGATAGTCATCATAAATGTTTTTCAACTCACTTACCCAAGTCCGGTACTTATGAACCTCGTCAAGAAACAGGTGGGTGACCCCATGTGTATATAGATATTCTACCAGCTCGGAGAGTGTATGGGAACTGAACCAAATGTTGTCAAGTGAGACGTAGAAGGCTTGGGATCGGTTGGGGAATGTCAGCTTGATGTGCTGGAGCAGCATAGTAGTTTTACCCACACCTTTGGCTCCTTTGATACCAATCAGTCGTTCACTCCAGTCAATGCTGTTATACAGATAGCGGAGATGTTGGATTCTTGTCTCCTCCAAACGTCGATTGTATGCTAGAAATAATGCTTTCATAACGTTTTTTTTATCAGATTTACGAATGCAAAAGTACAAATAATTTCTTTACAAAGAAAGAAAAAATGCAAAAAAATTTCTTTGTAAAGAAAGAAATTACATCAAATCCCGACACGGTTTTTCACATGGAGTAAAGAAATTTTTAGGGGAACACAATACTTTGTTAACGACCGTTGTCCAAATTTTGGGACCATTATACGGAAATCCGTATCGCTTTTTTTAGTACCTTTGCAAATTCAAATTCACACGCCCATGGAGCAGACGACAGAAAGAAAATATCCCGTT
>CAJOQK010000064.1 GCA_905236885.1 uncultured Bacteroidales bacterium | reverse complement strand
GTTGAGGGTGGAAGGGAGGCGGTGCCGTTCCTTTCGGTGCTTGACAAGCTGACAAAACGTGGCGTGGAGGTTCGGCTGTTGCATGCCAAGGAGCCTGGCGAGAACTTCCGTGCGGACTTCGACAAATACCCTGGGCTCTGGAGTAAACTGGAACGACGCCTCTGCCCGCGTGTGCACTTCAAAATCATGATATTCGACTGTGCCACCGCCTATATCGGCTCCGCGAACCTCACGGGTGCCGGCATGGGCATGAAGGGCGACGGCAACCGCAACTTCGAGGCGGGCATCCTCACTGACGAGCCTTCGCTGGTGGACGCCGCCGCCGACCATCTTGACAGCGTATGGCAGGGGCAGCGGTGCGCCAAATGCAGGCGGAAGGCCTTCTGCGGGGACAGGATTTCAAAGTAATTTTTAGAGATCCCCATAAGTAAAACAGATAAGACATTTATTTCAGCTGTCATTGGTGAGGATTTGATAAGGGTGTAAAAAAATACTAAAGAAAATGGTGTGCATATTGGAATATTTTTTGTATTTTTGCAGTCGTAAAAAATGCGTATTTACGCAAAAAAAACGAATAGAATAATGGAGGCTAAAAGAGAACGGTACATTTCATCCCTGCTGGAACGCAGAAACAACGGCCTGATAAAGGTCGTCACAGGTGTACGCAGATGCGGTAAATCCTATCTGCTTTTCAATCTGTTCAAACGTAAACTGATGGAATTGGGCGTGCGCGAAGACCATATCATCTCCTTCGCTTTGGACGATTACCAAAACAGAGAATATCTTAATCCTGACAATCTGAACCAAAATGTCAGAGCCAGAATTGTGGATAATGACATGTACTACATACTTCTTGATGAAATCCAACTTGTGCCGAATTTTGAATACCTGCTGAACGGTTTTCTACATATCCCCAATGCAGACACATACGTTACAGGATCCAATTCCAAATTCCTCTCCTCGGACATTATTACCGAATTTCGTGGCAGAGGCGATGAGGTGAGGGTGTATCCACTCTCATTTTCCGAATTCTTATCAGTGTTTGACGACACCGAATCCGAAGCATGGAACAATTACCAAGTTTATGGCGGTATGCCAGGACTGCTGGCCATCGGCAGCGAAAAAAGAAAAGCCTCCTATCTGCAAGCACTGTTCTCTCAAACCTATTTCCAAGACATCATTTCACGCTATAACCTGCGCGGCAATGAGGAAATGGAGGAACTGATGAATGTTGTGGCCTCCAACATCGGCACACTGACCAATCCGCTGACATTGACCAACACCTTTATTTCTGAAAAAAAGATGCACATAACACGCGATACCGTTGCCTCATATCTGCAATATATGCAGGATGCATTTCTCATAGAAAAAGCCCAACGGTATGATGTGAGGGGCAGACACTATATCGGCACGCCTATGAAGTACTATTTTGTGGATGTCGGTCTGCGCAATGCCCGCCTGAACTTTCGGCAGAACGACTACGGACACATTATGGAGAATGTTATTTATAACGAACTAAGAATGAGGGGAATGACAGTGGATGTCGGAATGGTGGAAGTAAACTGCAAGGAAGACGGGAAATCGAAAAGGAAACAGTTTGAAGTTGATTTTGTGTGCAACAGTGGCAGTCAACGATACTACATACAGTCCGCATATGCTTTGTATGACGAGGAAAAGCGACAACAGGAAACAAAGTCCTTACGGCACATCAATGACTCCTTCAAAAAGATTTTGGTACAAAAAGACCCCATTCTTCCGTATTACGACGACAACGGCTTTCTTAATCTCAGCCTGTTTGATTTTCTTACGGACGAAACTGTTATAGACAAGTAAAACACACTTCATTATGCCCACCACCTACATCCCCGACGCCGCCCATTACACCAAAGTCCTTTCGCTTTGCGAAAAGTTTGTAGTTGCCGCCGACCATCTTGACAGCGTATGGCAGGGGCAGCGGTGTGCCAAATGCAGGCGGAAGGCCTTCTGCGGGAACAGGATTTCAAAGTGAAAACCTATGGCGTGTCAAATTGCGGCACGCCTTTTTTATTTTTTTTTGTCTTCTGTTTCGCATATTTTATAAAAAGATATTTTTGCGAAATAGAAATGCTCTAATTATTGGTTATAAAGAAGTTAGTTTTCAACGTTGCTGATTGGCTTCGGGATGACATAGGTTAGGAAGTGCAGTGATTTTGCAAAAGACAAGGCATGCCTTGTTCTGTCTCACTATGCCGTAGTTTTGCATAGTCGGGTGGTAATTTTGCAGATGAAATAAACAACGGATTATGGAAATAAATGAGACATTTACCGACGAATTCGGAGTGGAGTACAGTGCAGACGGGAAACGCCTTATCAAAGCTCCCGACACGCTGGTTCGTTACAACATCCGGCCTGGCACGGAAATTATTGGACGAAAGGCTTTTTTCAACCATTACCACCTCAAGGAGATTTCTTTCCCAAACTCGCTGACCACCATTGGGAAAAGGGCTTTTGGAACCTGCTGGGGTATCAATACTGCCATTGTTCTGCCCGACAGTGTGACAGAACTGGAGCCCTATTGTTTTGAGTTCTGTTCCCATGTGCCCTCCATCACTTTCGGCAGGAATCTCAAAGTTGTCAGTGCAGAGCATTTTACTGGCTGTAAAAGTCTGCGCAAGATTATTATCCCCGAAGAGAACCCATACCTGTGCTTTCTGGACGGTGTGCTGTTCAACAAAGAGATGACCGAATTGATTTACTACCCAGAAGGCCAGAAAAGAAAGCTCTATACCATTCCCTCAAGCGTGCGTATTATCCGCGAAGGTGCCTTCAGCTTTTGCAGACACCTGCGTGGAGTTGTCTTGTCCGATCACGTAAAAGTGGTGTGTGCGCGGGCCTTTTTCAAATGTAAAGTTGCATTTGAGAGTTGATTGCGGCAACAACAGACTTTGAAAAAATTTGGGATATTTAACCCCGTATGAGTATTTTTTAGTAATTTTGCAGAAATTAATGTTAAACCAAAGTTGCATTTGTAGGTTGAATGCAGCGTAAAATTACAAGTTAATATGAAGAGCAAATCTCAAATTCAAAAAGTCCTAGAGGAGTGGGCAGAAAAAACAGTTAAAGCATATCATCAGATTGCAATTCGTCCTAATGTTAATTTAGCATATTATACCCAATCGGATCTCTCTATGCTTTCCGAAGAACCTGAATTGATGATAGTTGGAATTAATCCGGGTAATCCATTTGAAAAAAAACCACCATACACAGAACAATGTAATAACAAGAATTGGTCATACTTATATAATAATAGGTATGATAGAAATCATTTACTGAAAGGAAATTATTGCAAGGAAGAAGGAAAACCATCATCATGGGATAATCACAAAAAATGGAGATATTGGGCACGTCTGAAAACGTGTTTGTCTCAGACAACTCTGTCGACAATAATAGATGATGATAGTAAGATTATTGTCACTAATGCATCATTCTTCAGTACGGAAAAAGCTGATGGAATTAGTGAGTCCTTATTAAAAGAGACAATCCCTTATACACTTGACTTAATACATATAACAACTCCCAAGCATTTAATTTTCCTTGGCGGACAGAAATGCTTTGAAAGACTCTATCGTTTATCGAAGTCATCAAAACTATTTCAATTTGAGTACAAGCATATATGTGGAAATATATATATCGGTCTCCTTAACAACAAGTTTTGTATTGGCATTCCGCATCCAGCATATAAGACAAATAAAGAGTTGAATCTTGTTGCCTCTGTCATTCCTCTTCTTTTAAACGATACAAACTATGAGGAAATAGATATTGAATCAATATGTAAAGAGTGTGCCAAACAGATTAAGGAGTACGAAGAGAGAACTCAAAACAAAAACAAACATGTTAAGGTTTTGGATTTTAATAATCTCGTAGAAAAAGTAATATTAGAATGCAATCTTGAGGCCTATGATGAAAAGAATCATAGATATAAACTGAATGAAAGATACGGTATAACGATAGCCGGTGCAGGTAAAGGTTATATGGCAATAAGACACATTGACTATGATTATAAAGGTTACGAAAATACTCAAGATAAAGAAGTCCTTAAACTAATGGATATCTTGAAAGGACGGGGATTCGATACTTCTGAAAAGGCTTGGATTGGGACAAAAATGTTTTCTCAGTATGGCAATAATGACAATGTGATTATAGAAGGTATTTGCAAAGAGATAGAAGAAATAAAAAAGGAAATCCAAAAGATATAGTGGAGTGTCCTTAAATCTGTGTCAGGCATGACCTGTGGATTTACGCCGCCGACCATCAACAAGAACAACTCCAAGATACGCGTCCGCGTCGAACACGCTTTCGGCTACTGCGAAAAGAGTATGCACGGGAAATGCAAAAAAATATGATAAAAACAGGCTGACATATTGAATTAATAAGTAATTTTGCAAAGCCGTTTTTCAGATTTTGTTTAATGGGACTTCGCAAAATCTGAGGGACAGCAAAAAAAAATTAATAATTAGAAGTTCCCATATAAAAATATTATGAAGACTGGAAATCTCAATAATCAGAAATGGACAGAAACCTACAGGGCTTCCATCATCTCCGTTTGTGCAATGCTGCTTTTGCTTGTAGCAGCTGTAATTTGCCACTTGTTTGGATGGCGTGACGCACCTTTTCAATTTTTGGCAGCGTGTCTTGGTGCTGGAGTTACTGTAATTATTACCAACTTATTGCTTGTGGAGCAAACAAAACAGCAACAAAAACTTCAAGAACAGCAAGCAGAAAATCAGCAGTTGCTTCAGGAAAATGAGAAAAAACAGGATTTGAAACAGGCAAAAGAGACTGAGCAATACAAGGAAAAACTGCATATTTATCAGGACTTTCTTCAATCATTGTACGATGTTTTCAAAGATAGGGAAGTAAATCTTGAGGAAAAAATATCTCTACAGTTCAAAACGGCAATGCTTGCAATCCACACCAAGTCAAACCATATTCAAGAAATCAGCAATAGTGTTGGTGAAATAGTCAGTTGTCTTTGTACGCCTAAAAAAGACTACGATGTTAAAAAACTTCAGGAGTCGCTTTTCAATATTGTTGAGCAATTTCGCGCAGAGCTTTATGAAGGACAAGAAGATGATGGCAATGCATTGAAAACGACACTTGATAATTTTGTTAAGGCTTATTCTGCTTTTGGTTCAGAATCAGATGTGAATGATTTGCAGGAAATGGGAAACAACCCCATTGAGACTCAAGACGAGAAGTTGGCATTGTGGAATTCCGCTCGTTCTCGCTGGGAGAAAAAAGACGAAACTGGCAGGCAACAATGGACAATGTATTATGACGGCGAGACTATCCGACTGCATCGACCCGAAGAGAAAGAAATTCACGTACAATTCGGTTTCTGGCGTGGCCATTATTATATTCAAGCTACTTACAAAAATATTGGCAGTTTTTCGCAGCAATTGAAATGGAAATTCCAAGGCTCAAAGACCTACGCCACATGGTGGAGTCATCTGCACGAACATGAGTTTTACGATATGAAAGAGGGTGAATTCTGGTCAAAATTCATCCAGAGTGAGTCAATGCAGAAAACATTGGTAGAATGGTTCGATCGCCTGATAGATATTATTGACAAGCAAGATGTTGCCGTAAAAATGAACCTCAAATTGCATGATTTGATTGAAAAGAATGCTTGTGTGAAAGACCGCAAATGGAACATTTGGTATTATTGGTGGGATACTCTTGTTTGCGAAGACAAGAAAAACGAGCAAATGGGCGTTCCTTTTATCGATACGTTTAACGAGGACGGCAAGACGTATATTCGTTTCGGCAATAGAAAGAATAACCGTGAGGTGCAAAAACAAATTCTTCAGAAGATTGGGCTTGACGAAAATGACATCAGAGAGGATAACCGCACGGATTATGCTGTGGTTGAAACTAATAATGGCGACGATGTTGTGGCGCAGAAACTTACAGAACTGATGGAGAAGCTATCAAAAATATAGTTTCATGTGAATATATGTCACAATTTGGCATATCATTTATGTTATTTTGCAATTTAATAACAATATAAACTATAAGTCATGAAAAATTATCAATGCAAGAAATGCGGAACATTAATCCGTTCGGATCGCACTCCTACAAATATGGGGTGTCGTGCGGCATCTTTCCACCAATGGATTGATCTCGGTGATGTCGGAATGGAAAACTATTGTTGCAAGAAATGTGGATTACACTTGGAGAGTCACCGAACACCTGGTAACATGGGTTGCACAGCAGCCTCATTCCATCAATGGATCGATTTAGGCCATGTCGGTTCGACAATCTACCAATGTAAAAAGTGCGGTTTGACAATCAACGGTGACAATCATACCCCTTCTTCTATGGGTTGCAGTTCAGCCGCTTTCCATCAATGGATAAAGATGAATTAAAAATCCTCTTCAAACCATGAAAGTATACACACATTACAAATCAATAGAAGAGTTCAATGTAGGTTATCGTTGGAGAACCTTACTACAGTTTGGTTCCTCGTGGGATGTGATAGGATCTGTTGTGATGATGAATCCAGGGAGTGCCAACTACAAATATGGGAGTAATTGCTGGATTGAAGACAAGCCTACTTTAGATTGTTTAAGGTCGTTTGATTATAATGGTGATAAAGAGGAAAAATGGTTTGAATTCAATGCTGATGCAACAATGGGCTGCGTGGCAGAACTGTTTGCGCAATATTATGGTGTTCCTAATCAGAAGGATTTGCAGGGAGTAATTCAAATTTTTAACTTGTTCTACTTAAGAGAGCAAAAACTTGGAAATGCGCTTGCAAAAAACAGGGAATTGACTTTCTTCAAGCAAATCAATGACAGCATTTTTGAACAGGATATTGCAGCACTTAAGCAACCTGTATATCTCGGATTTGGTGCGTTGGCTCGTTCTTCTGACTTTCGTGAAAAAGCATTATGTTTTTTCCATGAAGCCATTGAAAACCATAATGCAAAATATCTAAATGAAGACTTTGACAAAAACACCTTCACGCATCCGCTACGGCTTATGCGGTATATAAAAAACAAACCCGAAGGCATCGCCAAATGCCAACAGTTTTGCTCTAATAGCGTCACTCAAGTAGTAAACTGAAACATATTACAATAATGACAGGCAAAGAATTTGATAAAAAAGAAACAGAATTATGCACTCGCTGGATGAATTCATATTCAAAAGAGATGCAGAAACACTTTTGCTTTGATGGGCTAATATATTACAGAGACCCTAATTGCAAAGACGAATATGCTGAGGTTACTAAATGGGAGAATGCAAAACGCAAAGTGTTGTTTTTAATGAAAGACACAAACGGAAATCCCTATTGTGACTATCGAGAGTTCGAATTATATGATACTGAAAAGGTAGGGGTTTATAGGACTTTTGTGACGATGATAAAGTGTCTATGGGCAATTAATGAGGTTTCTTCTACCTTTTTGCCGAGTTTTGAAAAGTCTCGAGAGGAATTCTTTGAATTGGCATTGCCTTATCCTATGGCAATTGTTAATGTAAAGAAAATATCTGGTGGTCCATCCGTCAATAATGCAATCATTTGGTCTTTTTATAAAAGAGATAAGTCTTTCATAGCTGAACAAGTTAAAAACATTTTGAAACCAAATATCATTGTATGTGGAGGCGGAAGCGGGATGATTCTAAATATAGCCAAAGACATCTATTCTGAATATGAATTTGAAAAATACAATGATTGGTGCTACTATTGCAAACAATGTGATTTATTGTTGATAGATGATTATCATCCAGCTTACCGTTACCATGATAACGAAGCTATGATAAAAGCGGTTTTCGATTTCTATAAAAAGAAAGGGGGATAAATTATCTTTTCCCATGACCACCCACATCCCTGCCGCTGCCCATTACACCAAAGTCCTTTCGCTTTGCGGAAAGGTCAGGCATGACCTGTGGATTGCCACTGCCGACCATCTTGACAGCGTGTGGCAGGGGCAGCGGTGCGCCAAATGCAGGCGGAAGGCCTTCTGCGGGAACAGGATTTCAAAGTGAGCTATTTTGGTGCAACCTCATATTCTCCAGGCTCCTCAGCAACATAGCTTGCCGGTTTTTCCTCGGAGCGGTATAGAGTGCGGCCATTTTCATACAGATGCTCAGGTGCGATGTCAATGCTTCCGTTGTTCCATGTCACGGTCCAGCCGTCAAGTGCAATGTTTCGGAAAACCTTTTCATCCTGCAATGGGGCAAATGCGGGGTATTTGCCGATGAGGGGTCTGCAGTCAAACTCTTTCACGCATCCATCATTGAATTCCAATCGAAGCATTTTGTTGTCAATTGCTTCTGCGGAAACCACCCAAATTAAGTTGTTCATTATTTTTTCTTTTTTTCAGACTGCAAAAGTAATCTAAATTACAATATGGATTCAAATTATTTGAAAAAAATTCACATCGGTTAATTATGCCGTGCTTTTGCATAGTCGGGTGGGTGTTTTGCAAAAAACAAGGCGATGTTTTTTTATGTTCAGATTTTGATTATTTTTGCATTTGTAAACGAAAAAAATGAAAAAATATGAAAATTTCTGATGAGCAGATTGTTATCTACAAATCCGAAGACGGGAAGACCGTCATTGACGTGCGGTTGGAAAATGAGACCGTATGGCTTAATACATCACACATGTCAATGTTGTTTGACAGGGAAGAGTCCAACATTCGCCGCCATATCTTGAATGTCTTCAATGAAAATGAGTTGGAACGGGAGAATAACGTGCATTTTTTGCACGTTAATGGTGTAAAGAAACCTGTTCCCTTTTATTCCCTTGATGTTATCATATCTGTCGGTTATCGCGTGAAAAGTCATAACGGAACGCTTTTTCGTATTTGGGCTTGCTTTGATAAACGGAAGTGGTATGGGGCTCTACCCTTGCCAAGATTTCATCGGTCATTGGTGAGGATTTGATAAGGATGTAAAAAAATATTAAAGAAAATGGTGTGCATATTGGAATAATTTTTGTATTTTTGCACACCAAAGGTGTCATTAACGAAAAACAATAAGATTTTATGGAACACATTTTCGCACAGAGGCTTATAAATGCACGTAAGATACGTGGGCTCTCTCAAAGGGATCTTTGTTCGCTATTGGACGGACAAATTTCCACCAATGCCATCGCCAAATATGAAACGGGAAAAATGCTTCCATCAAGCCAAAATCTTATTGCCATGGCCAAAGTTTTGGATTTTGATTTGGATTATTTTTTCAGACCGTTCACAGTAACTATTGATCCCAACAGTTTTGAATTTCGCAAACGGTCAAGTCTCTCGGCGAAAAAGGAGGCATCCATCAGGGAAAATGTCGCCCTGTCCATAGAAAAATATCTTGAAATTGAAAATATTACTCATGAGGGTGCTCGGTTTGGTCTGTCATACAATGATGTGCCGTTGCGTACTGACGATGACGCGAGAGCAATTGGGATGCGATTCCGTCAGGATTTGAATTTGGGCGTTGACTGTATTTCCACCCCAATTGAAGTGTTGGAATCAAATGGGGTAAAAGTTATAGAAATTGACACAGACTTGAAATTTGACGGCAGTTGTGTGCGCAATTTCGAGTTGCCTGTCATCGTGCTTAACAGAAATCTGATTTCGGAACGAAGAAGACTCACCCTGTTTCATGAATTGGCCCATCTGATTCTTGCTTTTGAGGAAGGAAGTGATGTGGAACGGCTTTGTAATGTGTTTGCAAATGAAGTGCTTCTCCCGTCGGTGGTGTTGAAATCGCTTCTTGGTGAATATCGGAAAAATCTTTCTTGGAAGGAATTGAAATACATTCAGGAAAGTTTCGGCATATCAGTTGATGCCATTTTAGTCAAAGCCAAACAAATAGGGATTATTTCAGAGAACGTGCACCGGTCGTTATGCATTGAAATGAATCGTAATACCGGATTAAAGGGCCGTGTGCAGGAGAGTGTGTATCCCAAGGAGGTTTCATTCCGTTTCGAGCGCTTGGTCTATAGGGCTTTGTCTGACAGTATGATTTCTGTATCCAAAGCAGCCGGTCTGCTGAACTGTTCCGTAGAATATGTAAATACACAAATGACACTTGCCTGATATGGAAATAGTTGTAAGTGATACGCAGATTCTAATTGACATGCATTCAGCCGGTTTGCTTGAATTGGTCAGAAAATCTGCCATGCACTTCCATACGGTTGACTATGTGATAGCTGAATTGAATCGTTCCCCATATCAGCGTCCAATTATCGGTCAGATGGTGGCCGATGGCAGTTTGAAGGTTTATTCGTATGATGCAAAGGATAATGCGCTACTTCTTGAATTTTTTGAAAATTATTCGTATAAAACTAATTTGTCAATTACAGACTGTGCAGTGTTAAAGTATGCCAAGGACAATGGTTACAGAATGCTCACGGGTGACCGCAAGTTGAGAAATTGTGCGGAAAACGAGGGGGTGATAGTGTCCGGAATATTGTATGTGGCAGATAAATTCGTAGAGGAGGGTATCGCATCGGAATCGGATATGGCCGGACGGTTGGAACATTTGTTGGATGTGAATCCCAGATTACCAAAAAAAGAATTTTTGGATAGGATAAAGGCTATGCGGGGTTTTGGCAATCTTGCGAGGTGATCTGGAACTTATAAAAGTTCCGGAGGTGCAGCAGATAGCAGAAAAAAGGAGAAGGTCTGAATCGACGATAAAGAAGCAGTTGACTAAATTGCGAAAGATGAACTTTATCTGATGCCGCCTCGTGAAGAGTCAGCTGGAGCTTGGGGAGGGTGAACCTATACAAATTGTACAGTTTGTTGCGCAATTTTTTTTAAATATTGCCCATTTTATTGCGCGGAATTGCACTAAAACACTGTTTCCGGCAAAATAAGGGGAAGGGGTGTCGGTGTGGTTTTGTCTGTACTATGCCGTACTTTGGCATAGTTGCGCACTATTTTTGCAAAAAAAGGAAAACATTTCGGGATGATGTATCGGAAATTTGACTAATTTTGCAAAAGGAAAATTCAAACAGGAAAAAACATGGTAACGGAACTGATAAAAAAATACATTTGGCTGATAGACACCATTTCAAAAGAGGGTGACAGGGGCATATCCTTTTCGGAGATCAGCCGTAAATGGGAGCGCACGGCGCTTTCGGACGGAAAACCATATCCGTGGCGGACTTTCCAGAACCATCGGGAACAGATTGCCGATGTGTTCGGCCTGGAGATTGCCTGCCGCAAATCCGACAATGTCTATTATCTTGCTGACAGGGAGGAGATGAAGGAGCTGTCGGGCTTCCGGAAATGGATGTTGGAGACTGTGTCGGTCAACAACAGCATCAACGTGTGCGGTGCGTTGCGCAGCCGCATTCTGCTGGAGGAGCAGCCTTCGGCCAGGTCGTTCCTTTCGGACATTCTGGAGGCGATGCGGGACAATAGCATGATCATGTTCGACTACCGGCCCTATTGGAGCCCTGAGTCGGTGCATTATTACAACTTTGAGCCATACGCGCTGAAAATGTTCCGCAGACGCTGGTACCTGCTCGGGAAATACGGGAAGCACAGCCCGCGCATATTCGCGCTGGACCGGATGGAGGAGCTGGATATCTCCACGGAGACGTTCCGCTATCCGAAAAAATTTGATGCGGAGAAGTTTTTCAGCTGCTGTTTCGGTATCATTGCGGATGATGAGCTGGAGGTTAAAACTGTGGTGCTGAAGGTGAATGCCTATCAGGCGAACTATTTCCGTTCATTGCCGTTGCACGCCTCGCAGCAGGAGTTGGAGCGGAACGAAACCTATTCGCTCTTTTCCTACCGGCTGAAACCCACTTTCGATTTCCGGCAGGAGCTGCTTTCGCAAGGCTCTGCCATTGAGGTGCTGGAGCCGCTATCATTGCGGAAGTCCATGGCCGAGGAGATCCGTGGGATGTCCGCATTGTACAGGAAGGGGAGGGGTAGTCGTTAACATCGGGGAACTTTTGTAGTGGAAAGATAGCTTTATGTTAAAAGATTTTGCAGCGATAGATTTTGAAACGGCCAACGGGCAGCAATGCAGTGTGTGCAGCGTGGGGATTGTGGTGGTGCGCAACGGCATTGTCGCCGACACCTTCTACAGCCTGATACAGCCTGAACCCAATTATTACGCATGGTTCTGTCAGAGGGTGCACGGGCTTTCGCATGAGGACACCGACAGTGCACCGGTGTTTCCGGAGGTTTGGCGGCAGATAGAGCCGTTGATAGAGGGGCTTCCGTTAGTGGCGCACAACAGCCCGTTTGATGAGGGCTGCCTTAAGGCGGTGTTCCGTGTCTATCAGATGGATTATCCTGACTACAAGTTTTATTGCACATGTCGTGCCTCCCGCCGCCATTTCGGACGCCAGCTTCCGAACCACCAGCTGCACACGGTTGCCGCCGCCTGCGGTTACAATTTGGAAAACCATCATCATGCACTCGCTGACGCTGAGGCCTGCGCCCAAATAGCATTAGCCCTGCTGTGAGTGTTATTTTCTTAATTTTTTCCGGCATTGAAAAAAACTTTTTTTTCCTAACTTTTTCTTTGCTTGTCCAAAGAAAAAGTTACAAAAAGAAAAGACACGGCAGGTGAAAAAAAGCCTATCCATGACGCTCATTCCGGCTAAACGGCTTAAACTCGCTTCGCTCAAACACAGCCGTTTTTAACGCCGGAATTTCGCTATGGATAACGTTTTTTTTCAATGCCGGAAGAAAAACGACGATATTTCCAACGCTTTAAAGAAACAAGTATCCATGCCGTAATATTTGAACGGAGCGAAGCGGAGTGAATGTAACCTTCTTTTTTTTCGTTACCTACGGTGAAGTTTGTCCTTGTTCGGCGTAATACAAGCAAGCTTGTATTACGCTCTCGCTTCTGACAAACATTCTTTGCTTCGTTTCTTTCTTTTTTTTTCAGGGATAAGAAAAAAAAGGAAAGAAATGAAGAGAAAAAATCTGTCGAACGTAGGCAAACTTGTCCGTAGGCAAAAAGTAAGAGAAAATAGTTTTTTCAATGCTTGAAGAAAATAATTGTCCTAATGCGGTTTGCAAAAAAATATGATAAAAACCAGGCTGACGTATTAAATTAATAAGTACTTTTGCAAAATAATTTGATAAAATTTAAGGCATGAAACAAATTGCTCCCTCTTTGCTCTCTGCGGATTTCGGCCATTTGGCCGATGATGTTGAAATGCTGAACCAAAGTGAGGCGGATTATCTGCACATTGACGTGATGGACGGACATTTTGTCCCCAATTTCTCCTATGGTTTTCCGGTCATCAAAGCCATCCGCAAGGCGGCCCGCAAACCGCTGGACATCCATTTGATGATTAACCGTCCGGACGATTACATTCCACGTTTTTGCGAGGAGGCGGGTGCCCGCATCGTGACGGTCCATTATGAGGCCTGCACGCATCTGCACCGCACGCTGCAGCTTATTGCCCATTACGGTGTGCTGAAGGGGGTCGCGCTGAATCCGCACACGCCTGTCTCACTGTTGGAAGAAATTCTCCCGGAGGCGGATATGGTGCTGCTCATGTCGGTGAATCCAGGTTTCGGAGGTCAGAAGTTCATCGGTTCCGTGCTGCAGAAGATTGAAAAACTGAAAAATGAAATCACCCGCCGGGGCTTGTCCACCATGATTGAGGTGGACGGAGGCGTCGGGTTGGGCAACTGTGCCGATTTGTGGAAGGCCGGGGCTGATATTCTGGTTTGCGGCAACTCTGTTTTCGCTTCGGAAAATCCCCAGGAAACCATCCGTTTGCTGAAAGCGTAGGAGAAATGATGGAGGGATTCGCGTGTTGAAGAAACCGGAAAGCGCTGCCTTTTCTGCAAAGTGTCGAACCCGCAGGCGGCATCAGCTTTAACATGGAGGATATGGCGAAAGGCAAGAAATATTACGTGGTGTGGCAGGGGAAAATCCCCGGCATTTATGAGGATTGGAACGGCTGCAGGCAGCAGGTGGAGGGCTTCAAGGATGCCAAATACAAGGCTTTTGCCACTTTGGAAGAGGCCCAAAACGCTTACCAGTCCGGATTTGCGGATTACCTTAAGCCAAAGCCCAAGGCCATGACCCCCATTTTGGAGGCGTTGTACGGAAGTCCTGTGGTTCCCAGTATTGCGGTCGACGGTGCCTGCAGCGGCAAAACCGGCGATGCCGAATACCGCGGGGTGGATACCGGAACCGGTGCCTGCCTTTTCCATCAGGGCCCTTTTCCAGACGGCACCAACAACATCATGGAGTTTCTGGCGATTGTGCATGCACTGGCCTTCTGCGCCCAACGGCGGCTGGATCTGCCCATCTATTCCGACAGCCGGACTGCGTTGCTCTGGGTCAGGCATCAGAAGGCGGCTACCAAACAGGCCCGCACCGAACGGAATGCTGTCTTGTTCGACCTGATTGCCCGTGCCGAGAAATGGTTGCAGACCCATACCTATCCCAACCGGCTGCTGAAATGGGAAACGGAGGCGTGGGGCGAGATTCCGGCAGATTTCGGGAGGAAATGAAATAAAATTGACGCAAAAGGTAAATCGTGAATTTTTGGGAAGTTCCTTTTTGGAAGTCCACATAAAATGCCGCCATTTGGCGGCATTTTTTTATGCTTGGAGCGGACGGTAATATTTGCTTCGGAGAAGCCCCCCTGATTATTTCCACATGTATCCTATGGAGAGCATTAAGCCCGCAGCTTTCCATTTGCTGCCGTAATATACTTGCTCATTGTCAATGTTGACTGCGCAGTATGCTGTGGAGTAAATGTTGTCTTTGAAAAAGTTAACGTTGAAGACATAGGCGTTGAGAGTGCCTTTGACAAAGATGTTGTCGGAAATAAAGTAGGTCGCTCTCAATGATATGGGAATGCAGAAGGAATTAAAAGTGATCATAGTCTCTCTGGGATCGCCTTTGGTGACCTTCACTTTGTCTGCCGTTCCGCCATTTTTGCTGACTTCGTATGTGGATTTAAGGGTGAACTGCTCGCTGATATTTACTGCGACACACAGGTCAAACTGGTCGGAAAAGGCATATCCGGCGTACAGTCCGGCCACCAGTTGGAGGTTTTGTTGTCTGATTTTGCATTCATAAGTGTCTGTTATGGTTGAAAACGTGGCGGAAGCACCTGTCGGTATGTAGTTCAGGTTTGCTTCGTATCCGTATGAGAATGAGTTGCTCCGGCCATCTTCGGAATAAAAAATGCCGAAGGATGGGGATAATCGTTGCGGAGCGGAACTTTTTAGTTCCAAATTGTTCGTATTGAAATCAAAAGTTGGTTTGTTGAAGAATACATTTGTACCAATGTTGATTCCGAGGCTTTTTGGACCGTACCACGGTTGGTATGAGTAGGTGTAGTACTGTGCGTTCAGATGGTTCGCCATCAGCAGCAGGATGGCACTGAGGGAAAGAACAATTTTTTTCATTTTGGCTTGTTTTATGTGTTGATGATTTTAATTTGTATGAATTTTTTGTAACTATAGCAGGAATCCGATGCCAATCTCCCATCCGAGCAGGTTGCTGACCCAGGAGCGGGCATTGTGCAGGTGGTTAAGGTCTTTTGCTTTGTAATCACCCGGGTTTTCAAATCCGGTATCACTGAAAATATAGGGTTCGAAAGGACTTGCCAATGTAATCCCGTAATTGACAGCTATTTTAAGTACAATGCGGTCATAAAAGATGTAGTTTCTTCCAAAACTGCCGATTACCGATACGCACATGTGATTTGGATGCAGGTTGCTGACCCCTAAATTGGCGTATCCTCCGGTGGTGTCCAAGGAATAATGGGAGACATTAAGTCCGACCCTGAAAAAGGGGCCCAACGGAGCAGGCGCGTCGGATTTGTAAATGTAATAGTAGGCCCTCAAACTGCTGATGCGGGTGCTGAAGGCGTCCATGCGGGTGTTTATTCCGAACGAAGAGCCGTTACTTACATTGTAGTTGTAGTCCGTGAAGGTTTTCCGGGTTTGGAGACTGATGGCGACACCATTGTTGTTGGGAAGGACGTATTCCGCTCCAATGTTCAATTGCAGTGGGAGTAGTGCCCGTTGGCTGTTGATCAGGTGCATGTAGTCGAATGAGGCGTTCAGTCCCAAATTCAGGATGAGCCGTTTGCCGAGATATCCGGCAGTGACAGCTTTTTTGTCTTTTGGGTCCTTCAATCCTTCCAACAATTGCTGGTATAGAGTGCTTTTGACCAGTGCGTCGTCATCCCGCAGCCTGACATCGGTTGTGGAACTCTTTTTGAGTTTCGCCTCACGCGTGTCAATCAGGAAGGATCGTATATAGGTCTCCTCCTTGTGGGCGGTCAGATTGTAGATTGTGGGGGCTGTGCCTGCGATGGAGAGCAGGGCCATGGTTGTGGGGAACAGGTAATAGCGGTTTTTGTAGTTCTCTATGTTTGCTACAAATACCAGATTCATCAATCCGGCATCGTATTTGTCGTTTAACCTGTCCATTTGTGGTTGGGTGTACAGACGCATCGGAACAGCACCCTTTGTGTTCAGAAATTCGATTGTCCATTCGTTGAGTCGTGCGAACTCGTTGTATGACTGGGCATCGGATGACTGTTGCAGGGCCTGGTCTGAAAAATCATGTGAGATGAACCTTGTCTTTTCAACCACCTTTTCCATCATGGGAGGCATTTGGGATTCATGCGCCTCGGTTTTCTGCACTTTCAGTTCCATGTCGGGTTGCTTGTAAATGCGGTAGGTCGGGCTGTAGAGATAGATGCCGTTGGAATGGTTGGGCTCGACTTCGGTGATATTTGACGACTTAACCTTTTGAATATAGATTTCTTTCAGATAATTTTCAAAATCGGAAGAGGTTTCAAACAGATCGTAAAAAATGTAGTTCAAGTTTCCGGTGATTTTCTCCTCCTGTTTTTTCTTCCGGATGCGCTCGTATTTCAGGTTCTTATGCTTTTGGGTGGTGTCAATGGCGATAGGTTGCATGCTGTCACCTGGGTGCATGAAAAAGTCGGGTGTGTATTTGTGTCTTGTAAACAAATCTGTACAGGAGTTTTCCAGTAACATTCCCATCTCTTCCTCTTCCGGATGCTGTTGTTTGAATTTCCATAATTCTTTTACTGCCAGAAGGTTCAGTTCATTGGCGTTGATTTTGTTGAAAAGATGGTAAATCTGCTGGATTTCACCTTCATAATCGGTGTGGGAAGGGGTGATGCTGCTCGCGGACTGGTAGCTTTTGTATTTGGCAATGCCGTAAATGGCCTGCAGACGTGATTTTTCAAGATACAGGTTGTCAGGCATGGTTTTTTGGAGCATGTAGCAGCTGTAGAATGCGTTGGCGTAGTCTGCCCCAATCAGGTCCATGCGGATGCATTCGAAACGTGCCAGTGTGCGTATGTGATCAAAGTATTCCGGTGTTGTGACAATGTAGGTTTTTCCTCCTTGGGGATACCTTTTGAGGATATTGGCCGTACATTCCCTTCTTTTTTGGATGTTGGGATGGCTGCTCTTGCTGTCGTCGTAGTCATCGCGGGCGGAAATGGCTTTGATGGAATCCAAAAAGCAGTTGTGTGGCACCTTGTAACGGTCTGTGTTGAAATAGTTTGTGTCAAACGGGATTTCATCGAAGGGCAGTTCGGAATATTGAAGCACGTCGAACACTCCGTCCAAATCGGTGGAGTAGCCCCATTTCAGATAAAAGCGCACCAGTCCGATGGTGTCGGCCTCCGTTTCCATGGCGTGGGAGCGGTTGTGATATTTCATGAAGAGCCTCAAGGCTCTGTCGCTTTCCCAAATATCATCATCCTCATCGCTTTTTTTGGCATCTTTCCGGTAGTCACGGGTCAGCACCTCCAGGTTATGCTTACGGACATAGTGTACAATTTCATGGGAAAGGATGTAGGCCAGCTGCGATTCGTCCTGTAGCTGGGCAATCAGTCCCACGTTGACGAAAATCATGCCCTGTCCGGTGCAGAAGGCGTTGACATCCGAGGATTTGACCGTATAGAAACGGAAATGGGAACGGAGTTCAGGCTCGTCCTCCAGCAGCTTGTCGGCCACACTCTCCACCATTTTTGTGATGGGGTCGCCGTAAAGTACGCGGCCGCTGGCCATCAGTTTGTTGATTTGGTAGGAGCCGAGCAACACGCGGTCGCGGTTGGTCATTTTCCCCTGATTGTATTCCCGCACCCGTTCCTTGTCCATGTCGTAGAGCTCCCTCAGGGAATTTTGGATATCGGCTGGCACCGGCCCTTCCGACTGCAGCCCGTTGAAATTGTTCAAATCATATTGCGTTTGCGCTGTGGCTGTAGTGATTCCGAAAAGGAGGAACAGCATGATCCATCTGGTGACGCTATTTTTCATACGATTCAATTTTTAATTTTTTGACAAATGGTTATTCGATGTAAAGGAATTTGTGAGGTTTTTCCCTGTTCATCATAAAGATTCTTTTGCCTTGGTCCTCAATGGTGGCATAGGCTATTCTGCTGCTTTTTTCGTCCAACAGGAATTTTGTGATGGTGCCGTCCGGCTGCATGACGGCCATGATGGTGGCGGATTTGGACAAGGTGGAGACCATTCTGAGTGTTTCCACCGGTTTCTCCTCATTGTCAGTGATGCCGGTGTTTGACGAAATGCTATACACAATAGAGGGTTTCCCTTTGTATTCAAAAAGAAATTGCACCATAGACAATTCATTGGGCATCCGGCATGAACGGCGGAGGAAGTGATGCCATCCGATGTGTCCGTCATTATCGATGTTGAAGAGGAACAGACCGCCTTGGTAAAAATTATTCTGCTCAAGTACGGAAGGGATATATTGATAGGCAAAGACTGTGTTGTTTTCGGTGGAAAGTATGGCATCCGCCATGGGGAGGTTGTTTATAACCCCTTCTTCTTCTGCGTTCTTTTTTGAAATGTGGTCGTTGGTCAGGATGGAGATATCCCTTTGGGTGAACTGGATATGGTCGGTCTCCAGCTTTTCGGTTTTGGTGTCAAACATCAGGGAATGGCATCCGTTGTAGAGTTTATAGCGTTTGTCAGGGTCGTCGCTGCTCCAGCGGAAGGTAAGTCCGCCGGCATAGATCCGTCCGTTTTTGTAGTTGGCGATTCTAAGCGATGATATGTGGCTGAAATCCATCTCTGCAGAGTAGCTTTTGTCCTGTTCCTCATTGACAATTTGGAAAAAGAGACCGCTGCCGTCATTCATGATGCCCATTAGCAGTACTTCCGCTTCATTGGTGACGAAGATGCTTTTTATGTTCTGCAAAATCATCTCCCTTGAATAGATTTCCTCAAAATTTCTGTCGTACAGGGTGATTTTCCAATGATCGTCATCCAATTCTTTGAAACAGCCGATCCAGGAGGTGTCCGGTGAAGAAATGAAAAGGTCACCCTCCATCTCTTGGATGCTTGGATTGGTGATTTCCTGCGGCTTCTCCAAATCTTTTACACTTAAGCGGATGAGCAGTACCTTATTCTCGTCCGCGTTTCTGAAATGACTGTTCACCAACAGGGCTATGCTGTCCCCATTCAGAAAGGCTTTACGTACCATGGTCTTTTTTCCCAGAGATTTGAGCTCTTTTTGGGCTGTGATGTTTCCTTCATTATCTATTTGATAGAGCGTAAGGTAGTTGGTTGTCCATGCGCCACTTAGAAAGTTGAGGTTGCTGTTGTGTGCGTAGATGTGGTTCCTGTCCGTTCCGAACAAAGTGAAATTCACTGATCCGTTGTTCTTTAATTTCATTCCACCGGAACTGAGTCTGACGGTGGGCTGTTGTGCGCTCATCATTAACGGGAGCAGAAAGCAAAAAAGGCTGAATGCAAAATACTTTTTCATTGTTATCTTTTTTATTTTTTAACCAAACAATTTCTACGCCGCAAAAATAATTTTTTTTCTGACATGAAATTGAATACCACCCCTGTTTTCCATAAAAAAAATGATGGTGGGGGGGTAATTTGTTTATTTACAGTGTGTTATAAAATAAGAAAAAATGCAAAAAATGTTTTTCTTTGACCATATTCCACTTTCCGATATTCAAAATACACTTTTTTTAAGAGTCGCTTGTCATGGATTCCGCTTTTTTCTGCCGCTGCAAGTGGCACAACAATACCTGTGAGCTTGCCGCAAATAAAAAAAAGGACACGATGCCGTGTCCTTTTTCGTATTGTGGGAGGTGAGGTTATCTCTTCGATTCCTCCACCGACTCCTTGATAAGCTGGAAAGTCGCCTCGATGTCGTGGTCCAGACCGACGGAGAAGCGGATAAGCCCTTCGCTCATGCCCATCTCCTTCTGGATCTCC
>CAJOQK010000063.1 GCA_905236885.1 uncultured Bacteroidales bacterium | reverse complement strand
TGGAAGAAGAGGTATTATTTTTCAAAGCGGAACGACACCGACAGCATGGTTTGTTCACTGGGCAAACATTTTAATGAAATTGAATATGAGGTGGACGTAAACAATTTCGGGAAATACAATGACTGGCAAAGTGCAATGGTTTTCATTATCTACAGTGTTGCAACAGATTATGCGTTGAATTTACAGGAAAAACCCAGATCGTTCCTATTATCGGACATTCCTGTCGCAACATTTGAAAACAAACTTATTGAAAACTTCAAATCCTTCCATAACGACAAACAATTTCACTATGATTATGAGGATTTTATAGTTGCATATAAGGGTTTTTCAAATAAATCTCTCTCAAGATTGAATTTGGGAGAATATCTGAAACACTTTTCATTAACTCTCAATTAATTAAGTTATTTTTGCCGCTATCGGCAAGAGCAACCTTTTTACCCCAGCATTTCATCCGCGAACTGCGGGAAATGCAGAATCTGCGCACTGCGCATCGGATTGGGCAGCAGGTGCTCAAAATCCTTCTGCTTCTGTGCAAGGCTGATGCCCCCTATTTTGTCGTGCAGCGCATCTTTCAGGGCATCGGGAGTGGCAATCCCGCACCGCCGCTCCAGAAAAGCATAATCCGGTCCGGTTTGCTGCCACAGGAAAATCACGTCATAGAAATCTCGACCCTTGGCCCTGGCCAACAGCGCGGAAAGCAACACATGCTTGCGCAAAGCGCTGTTCTCAGCCACGGGTTGCGGATAATATGACAATATGGTTTGCAAATCAATCATCCAAGTAGGTTTTAAATAAAAGATTCACACGTGATTGCAGGGATTTCACGCCACTTTTTGAAGCAAAATCCAGCAGCCGCTCCCTGTCCAGCTCCTCCTGCATCCACCATTCGTCAAAACGGAGTTCCAGCATGGCCTCGGCAGTGTTGTACTGCGGATAGAGATAGAGCAGGTCAAGGATGGCCTTCTCCGGAAATGCAATCAGGTAGCTTGCCTGTGACATCGGTTGTGGCATCGGCATCTGCCTGAAACCGAAAAAGAGGGCGGGCTTGACCGACTGGTAGCTGAACTCGCCGAAGGCGTTGCTGTACACGGTCGGGCGGTTGGAGGTGACGCTCGTAATCTGTGTCACCGCTTCGGGAATGATGCCGTAAAACGACAGCGCGGCGTGCAGGCTGATATAGGAGGGGGTACAGATGCGCTGTGCCAGATACCTTGCAAATTCAGGCTCCCGTTTCAGGTCGCTGAAAGCGTACCAGTCCTGCCGCAGCTTCGCCAGATAGCCGTGCTTCACCCAACGGGTGAGGTTGCTCCGGTCAAATCCGGGGTTCCACGCCCGCACCTGATAGATGTTGAAACATCCCAATTCGTGCCATTGTTCCCTAAATTCCAGATAGGTCATTTCGTTATATTCAAAAGAAAATGCAAAAATACAACTTTTCTCGAATAGAATGGCGAATTTTACAAAAAATTTTTTTATAGAAAACTTTGCCGGTATCGGCAAAAAGGAAAAAAAATCCCGCATCCGCCATTCCGATTCCAGATTTTATATACATTTGCACCGCATGATAAGCAAAACGCAATCTACATAGAAAGAGTGCTTTAACCCTTTGATTGCATGAAACAGATGACAAAAGGCATTCCATTGCGACGGTCACTGGCACTATTTTGGATGGTGCTTTTCCTGCTTTTTCAGGCAGGGCTGGGCGTTCATGTCCACAATTGCCTCCATTGCGGGCCGCAACAAACCGCTGTCTGTGTCCCGACCCAGTCATGCCATGACTGCGATGGCTGCCACAACAGCCAGGACTGCCGCTCATGCGATGACCGCAACAACAGCCAGGACTGCCACTCCTGCCATTCCTGCTTCATCCTGCTCAAACTTTCGGATTATTTCCCGTCCGAAACGTGGCACCCCATGCCGCTGTTTTCCCATGACGGGCTCCATCAGCCCATCCAAATTTTCCAAATACAGCCGGTATTGGCTACCCAAGCCTTCCCCGAAAAGGCAAAGGGGAATCCGCCCTCCAAAGCGGGAAACCGCCGTTTTATCCGTTTCTGCCATCAAATCACGCTTTACGCCTGAATGTTCGGAATGAGACTTCAGGAGATTTCCAAAGCACGCCTTATAGTTTTTTAAAAAACAAGTAAAAGCCTTTTGGAAATTTCCTTTAGCCGGATTATTTGTCTGTTTTCATTTCAACATTAAATTTAAAAGCGTTTTATGAATCATAAATTTTTCAAAAAAATAATAATCATTATTGCATTGGCGTGCTGCATTATGCCCTCCATCTCCACCGCCCAGAACCTGAAAGGGGTTGTAGAGGAAGAGTTGCAGGATGGCAAACGCCAACCGCTGGAAGGGGTCACCGTGTATTGGTCCGGAACACAAACCGGCACACTCACCGGCCCGGACGGAAAATTTTCCCTAAAAAAGGAGGAGGGGCACCAACAACTGGTTGTTCGTCATGTCGGCTACCAGAACGACACTCTTCTGATTGCCGACACCACCTGGCATGTCGAGCTGCTGCTTCAAGCCGGACACACACTGCATACCTTCAGTATGGTCTCCTCCAGATCCGCCAACTACATTTCAGCAAGACCAATACACACCCAAGTCATTACCACAGAAGGGCTTCGAAGAGCCGCCTGCTGCAACCTTGCGGAAAGTTTCGAGACAACCGCCGCAGTGGATGTCTCCTACAGCGATGCCGTCAGCGGGGCAAAACAGATCCAGATGCTTGGTCTGGCAGGAAAATACAGCCAGATTCTGCTGGAGAACATCCCTTATGTGCGCGGGCTCTCCACCGCCTTCGGCCTGATGTACATTCCCGGCTCCTGGATGGAAAACATCAGCATTTCAAAAGGAACCGCCTCGGTCATAAACGGATACGAATCCATCACCGGACAAATTGATGTCGAATACAAAAAACCTGAAACCAGCAAGGAAGAGCTGTTTGTCAACCTTTTTGCCAATTCCATGCTGAGGAGCGAGGCCAACGCCAACCTCCGTCTGCCGCTGGGCAGAAAGGCCTCCGACATGCTGCTATTACATGTGGAGAACCAGCCCAAAATGTTTGACCACAACCATGACGGTTTCACCGAAGTGCCTGTCGGCACACAATTCAACATCCTGAACCGGATTGACTACCATCCCACCGAAAACTGGGAGGGACGGGCCATGATCGGCTTTCTGTCGAATTCCCGGACAAGCGGACAGATTGGATTCAAACGTCCGATGCAAGGGGACAGTTCATTGTACGGCATCGGCATTGACCACCGGCAGTTGAACCTCATCACCAAAAACGGCTTCATGCTCAACGGAAAACATGAGAGCATCGGCACAATAGTCGCGCTCACCCACCATGACTACAGCTCCTTTTACGGCTTTCGGAATTACAACGCGGAACAGTGGAGCGGCTATGCCAACATCATTTACGAGAACTTCATGGACCATGCGGAAAAGCACAAGCTGAACGCTGGTCTCAGTTTCCAGCTGGATGCCATGGATGAGCAATGGGGATTGGCAGAGCTGGACCAAACTGAGCTGGTACCGGGGGCATTTCTCCAATATAGTTTCATCCCGAACAAGAAACTGGTGCTGATGACCGGTCTCCGTGCCGACTACCACAACCAATTCGGGCTGAAATGGACACCTCGGCTGCACCTGAAATGGCAGGCAGCGGGAAACACCGCCCTACGGTGCACTTTCGGCAAAGGGTTCCGTTCGGCGCATCCATACATTGAAAACAGCGCCTACATGGCCTCTTCGCGCGACTTTGTGGTGGAGGAGGATCTGAAACTGGAGGAAGCTGTCAACACCGGAGCCAGCCTGACGCAGAACTTCAAAATCAGGGGAAACGAATGCAATTTCTCCATGGACTACTATTACACCCGTTTCATCAACCAGGTGGTTGCGGATGCAGACAGGAGCCCCTACGCGGTCTATTTCCATAACTTGAAAGGGGAATCCTACTCCCATGCCTTCCAGTCCACCCTGACAATAGTGCCGGTCAGACGGCTTGAACTGCTGCTGGCCTACCGTTACAACCACGTTATGGAGACCACCAACGGTATCCTGCAGGAAAAGGCGATGTCCAGTCCGCACAAAGCTATCTTCAACATCCACTATGCCACAAAGTTCGAGAAATGGAAGTTCGATTTCACCACCCAGTGGAACGGCAGCGCCCGTCTACCCGACGCCTCCCAGCTTCCCGAATCGCTGCGCTATCCGGAGCAGGCACCCTCATTCTTTCTGCTGAACGCACAAATTTCCAGACAGTTCAAGCATTTTGAATGGTATATTGGCGCGGAGAACCTGACAGGTTACACCCAGTGCGAACCCATTGTGGATGCCGCAAACCCTTTCGGACCCTACTTTGACGCCTCCGTGGTGTACGCGCCCCTCACCGGACGCATGTTCTACGCCGGAGTCCGCTACCTCCTCCAACGCAAAGCTACGGAAAAGGATTGACACAACTGACCGACACTGGAACAATACTTTGCAAAATGCATAGATTTGCCGCATACACAACACCAGACCAAATATATTCGGAAAACTGCCGTAAAGGCAAAAAAATATTTTTCGCACAGCATAGGTTCCGTATCGGTTTTTCATGTACATTTGCAAATTGTAACCAACAAATTTCAAAGGAGATAAAACCTGTATGAAAGGTTTAACACCATGAAATTGAGGATGGAATCAAGAAATCAACAGTTAACAAAAGAGTTATATCAATATTAAAAAAAGAAAAAACAACATGAATATCAGAAAAATTGCATTAGCACTCATCGGTATGCTGTTCGTCACTGCCTTACAGGCGCAGAACAGCGAAAACTACAAACAGGTGACCTTCCAGACCAACGGCACCTGCACATCCTGCAAAAACAAGATTGAGCACGCGCTTGCCTACGAAAAAGGGGTGAAGGATGTGAACTACGACCTTGCAACCTCCAAAGTGACCGTTCTTTACAATGTAAAGAAAACCAATACACAAAAATTGCAAAAAGCCATTTTTGAAACCGGATACCAAGCCGAAATCGTGACAGAGAAAAAGGAGGGTTGCGGCCATTCTTGCGGTAACAGTAACAACAGCGGTCATTCCTGCGGCAACAGCGGCAATAGCGGCCACGGCTGCGGAAATAACAACAGCACACAGGGAAATAACAACAGCACACAGGGAAATGACAACTGCCACAAAAATTAACCGGCGACTTCGCCTTTAGGGGCTTTTTTAAAGAAACTTCTAAAGGGCACCTCTAAAGGGGGACTTCTAAAGAATACTTCTAAAAATGAAAAATGCGGGGAATCCCCGCATTTTTTTTGAATTTATTTTGAGAGACGGCTTGCGCACACAATATTTTTGTGGGTACGCAACATTTTGCACCCCTACAAAAAAAAGTTCTATCCCTATGGGACTTATCCCCCTATGCAATCCAGGCCACAATGTCGCCTTTCTGCACCATGTTCCCTTGCGGCACGCAGGTGTCCACCAGTTGGCCGTCGGCAACCACAGCGATGTCCTCGTTACCATAATAGGCCTGGACAACACCCAGCACATTCCCCGCCTTGTAGCTTTTGCCAGGCACGGGAGGCATTGAACGGTCGCTGAAATCCGCTTCCCACAGTACCTTTCCGGTAGCAGGAGCCAACACCGGTGTGGCGTTGGGATATTTGTCACTGATATAGGCCAGAACCTTCTGGTTGGGGTCACCCTTGGGCGCACTGCCCGTTGCGGCGGCCTCCGCCTTCACCTTCTCCAAATCGTCATTGAAGCGCTTTTTGGCAATGCCCGACTTGTAATCGCGGTACTGGCGGTCATGCATGGCCAGTTCGAACAGTTCCTCGTCATCCTGACCATAGTCCCAACCGTTTTCATCCATCTCCTTGCGGTAGCTGTCCAAGGCATCCGGATAGGCATCCTGCGGGACCCCATCATAAAACTCTATATTCTGTTCTTTGGCAAGTTCCAGAATCTCAGGTGACAAAGGCCCGGGCAGACGTCCGTTCTTACCGGCAATCATATTCCAGCTGTCCTTGTCGATTTTGGAAAAACGGGGCTCCCCGTTAGCCATGCAGTAGATGTTCATCAGCGCGATGTTCTTGCAATACTGGCTGAATGGGGTCACCAAAGGAGGATAGCCTAACTTGGGCCACACATACTCCACCTCCTGGAAAAGCTGCACCAGCAGTTCGTCCAAAGTGACTTCCGGTTTTCCATGCTTCTTCAGTGCCATGTTGATGGCTCCGTGCATTCCGGTCAAATCGGCCATCATGGAACCCATCATGCCGCCAGGCAAGCCGCAACCCACCAGCAGGGAGGTGCTTATTTTGTTCTTCGGATTAATGAAATAGCCCAAAAAGTCATCCATGAATGACTGGGTCAGCCGGCGCGCCTCCATATAGGCCTTCATGTTGATGTCCTTCACCAGAAAACCGGCATCCTTCAACATTGCCTGGATGGTGATCACATCCGGATGCACCATACCCCAGGAGAGCGGTTCCATAGCCACATCAATCACATCCGCACCAGCTTTGGCAACCTCCAGCGTTGAAGCCACGGACAATCCCGGACCGGAATGGCCGTGATACTGCACCACAATGTGCGGGTATCTGGTCTTGATCTCCTTCACCAAACGGCCCAACGTGACCGGACGGCCCACGCCCGCCATATCCTTCAGGGCAATCTCATCCGCACCGAACTCCACCAGTTTGTCAACAATATCCATATAGTATTCCACAGTGTGGATTTTGGAATGGGTGATGCTTAACGCCGCCTGGGAAATCATGCCCGCCTCCTTTGCATATTTGACGGACAGCTCAAGATTCCGGTAATCGTTCAGACCGCAGAAGGAACGCATAATATCCACACCCTGCGCCTTTTTCACCTTCGGCATCAGCCGCCGCACATCGGCAGGCACCGGATACATGCGCAAACCGTTCAGGGCACGCTCCAGCATGTGGGTCTGGATACCGGCCTGGTTGAAAGGCTTCGTCCATTCGCGCACCGCCTTGTTAGGATTCTCCCCATACAACAGGTTCACCTGCTCGAACGCTCCGCCATTCGTTTCAATGCGGTCAAAGCAACCCATGTCAATGATGACGGGCGCAATCTGCTTCAATTGATCGACACGCGGCACATATTTTCCGGAAGACTGCCACATGTCACGATAAACCAAACTGAATTTTATTTCTTTAGACATATTGATTAACAATGTTTTAAATAATTTTCTACTCTATTTTCAAATTCAAAAAAAAATCCTACGCCAATTTAGCATAGAAAAAGCAAAGGTAGTCATTTTTCAGACATCTTTTTTCGCCCAAAAAAATTTTTTTTCAACCGGACAATTCACCATCTGCGCGTAACGCTTACAGGGCAACGGCTTGAAGCATCCGCCCCCGGACAGGATGAAATTTTGGAGCCAATAATGGCAAATCGTATTGTTTTTTTCATTATTTTTGCATTTTGGATGGTTTCCATCAGCGATGGGTCCAACCGCAGGAAAGAGAAATGACAATTTAGTTTAACAACATAAACATCAATTGATTATATGAAAATTTTAGTTTTGAATTGCGGCAGTTCCTCTATCAAGTACCAACTGATAGACATGGACAACAATGCCCAAGTTATGGCAAAAGGTCTGTTGGAACGTATCGGCCTTGAAATGGGCGAATTCACCCACAAATACCATGGGGAGAAACACTATGAGCAGCTTCCCATCCCCGACCATACCGCCGGTATCAAAATCGTTTTGAAAGCCTTGACGGATAGCAAAATGGGAGTTATCAAAGATTTGAACGAAATCACTGCGGTGGGTCACCGTGTGGCTCATGGCGGAGAATACTTCCCCGAAAGCGTGCTGATCAACGAAAAGGTGATTGAGGAGATTGAAAATCTGAGGGACATCGCTCCGCTGCACATCCCAGGAAGTGTGGCCGGTATCCGTGCCATGCAGCAGATTCTGCCAAACGTGCCGATGAGCGCGGTGTTCGACACCTCCTTCCATCTGGGCATGCCAGCGGAAGCCTATCTCTACGCGCTTCCTTACGAATATTATGAGAAATACCACCTCCGCCGCTACGGATTCCACGGCACCAGCCACAAATTCGTGGCCGAAAATGCCGCCAAGATGATTGGTAAAGATTGGAAAGATCTGAAAATCATTACCTGCCACCTCGGAAGCGGAGCTTCCATCGCCGCCATTGACCACGGAAGGTCGGTGGACACCTCCATGGGATTCACCCCACTGGAAGGACTGGTCATGGGAAGCCGCTGCGGAGACATAGATGCAGGCGCACTCATCTATCTGGCTGAAAAAGAGAACCTGAGCATGAAGGAACTGAACACCATCCTGAACAAGAAATCAGGACTGGTGGGCATCAGCGGCGGCAAGCAGGACATGCGTGACGTGCGCGCCGGACGCGATGCGGGTGACGAACGCTGCACCTATGCCTTCAACATGTTCTCCCGCCGTGTGAAAAAATATATCGGCTCCTATGCCGCCATCATGAACGGCGTGGATTTGATTGTCATGACCGGTGGAATCGGTGAGAACGCATGGTTCATGCGCGAGCCTATTCTGAGCAACATGGAGTTCCTCGGCATCAAGATTGACCTGAAGGTGAACGAAGCCACCGTAGGCGACGCCAAGGTCATCTCCACCCCCGATTCCAGAATCACCGTCGTGGTCTACCCCACCGACGAGGAGCTGGTGATAGCGCAGGACACCTACCGTTTGGCAACCGGCAAATAGGTTCGGGTCCAACAAAACCGACAAGGTTTCTGACACATACCAAACCTATGTGTCAGAAATTACCCTTGGGGACTTCCAATAATTGTTCGCAAACTGATTTTTAGAAGTTCCCCCCTACAGAAAAAGAGGATGCCCAAAGGCATCCTCTTTGTTTTTTACCAGGTGCAAAAAAATATTAATCCTTCTTCACAGGGCGCACATAGTGCGGCATCTCAGCCGGAATCACCATGGAAAACTCCACTAATCCGGCCACTTCGCCATCCTTGTACCAAGGAGCCTGGTAAATCATCTTGTGCACCTCACCCTTCTCAATGGTGTAGGCATGGGTCTCCCCATTCTCCAGCAGCTGCCGGATAATTTCCTGCGAACGGGCCTGGTGGCAGGGCATCATGTTCTGCCCCACCTTGTCACCGAAAACAGCCCGGGAAGCGTCGTTCATGTAAACCAGCTTTCCCTCCCTGTCACTGACAGTGATGCTGACCTTGACCGTCTGAAAAAAATCGTTCACATCCATCTTCTACCGTTTTACAATTTTCTTGATGGATACGCCACGCATGGTCACCACACGGAGTGTGTATACGCCATTTGCCAGTTCGGACAAATCCAAACCGGAGACATTCTCCGCCGCCATGACACATTTGCCGTTCTCATCCCAAACATCTGCCTTTTCAGCCTCCATGGAGAAGATAATCCGGTCTGAAGTGGGGTTGGGATAGACATTCAAGGAGGCATCCTGCATGTCTGGAGTACCGTTCAAAGGTTCAAAATAGGCGGTCAGTTCCACTTTTCCAGAAACCAGAATGTGCCTGGGATTTTCCGTCGAACCGTCACTCCACTTCACAAAGCGGTAGTTTTCCTTGGGCAGCGCAGCAACTCCAACCATCAGGTTCTCCGGATAGGTTCCGCTTCCCACCGTGGTACCCTGCTGTTCATTGTCCGATCTGATATCATATACATATTTCGGCAAATCCTTCCAAACAGTGTCATAATGGTTTACATAAAGAGTATCGAACACTTTAGTGGTATCATGAATGTAATAATTGACAATGGTGGTGTCATGGATGTAATGGTTGATATTGACCGTATCCACCAACAGAGTTGTATCATGCACATACCTGTAGATATAAGAGGTGTCGTGCAGCGTGGTGGTGTCATGCACATAATAATAAAGGGTGGTGGTGTCATGAATCAGAGTGGTGTCATGCACATACCTGTACAGATAAAGGGTATCGTGCAGAATAGTGGTGTCATGCACATAGATACGTGTGGTGTCATGCAGGATGGTAGTATCATGCACATACCGGTTTACAAAAACTGTGTCGTAAATAATGGTGGTGTCGTGCACATAAGCCGTATCCAAAGCGATGAAAATCGCACCCAAAGCCACATTCTGATCCATTACAATGTGACGCGGATTATCCGTCACCGCATCGCTCCATTTCACAAACTGATGGTTAGGGAAAGGAACTGCCACAGCAACCGCAGTATCCCCCTCATAATAGAGACCGTTTCCGACCACACTGCCCATGGTAAGGTTGTTGGAAAGCAACACAAGACTATGCCGCTGCCTGCTCTGGAAATAGGCGATGTATTCCGGATAGGAATAGTTTCCTATCTCAAAAGTACGGTTCTCAGCAGTGTCACCGTCCTGCCAGCGGACAAAACTGTAGCCTATATTCGCCACAGCGGCAAGACGCACGGTATCCCCCTTATAATATTTGCCAGCTCCGGAAACATATCCATGGGAAATGTCATCCGCTTTTGCATCAATTTCATACGTCAGCGGCGGCAGCGTGACCGACATGTTGACCCCAAAGGCATAATCCAAGTTGTATTGCAAAATCTTGGAATAAGTGTTGTCAGTGTAAACTGCATTGTAATCAGCCCTGATTTCACTTGACGTGCCCACCAGATAGGCACCCTTGATGGCATTCTGGTATGGGAACATATATGGATAAAGGGTGTCAGGATAAAAGACCTGCTCCAACAGCAGCAAACTTTTCCCCTTGCATTCCAACATCACCCAAAAAGGCTTTTTGGTACGCACATACGGTGTGGTCAGCTTCACCTCCTGCAACCCATAGGCAGTGGCCGTGTAAGACTGCGCATGAACCAGCGTACCTAACACCGAAGAGGGGAAATATTCCGTACTTCCTTCTGCCAAATCAATACTGTAAGTCGGATTCTCATACACCTTGATAACATAATTCATGCAAGTGTGTGTCGGAGCCTGGCTGCTGTAATAATTTTGGAAATAAACCCCAACTAACGTATCCCCTTCCACAAACTGTCCGTAAACCTCCGGACGGAACACCACATAGTCGCCGGAATCCTTGGCAGAATAGTAAGTATAAAGCTCATTGCCATAATGGCCGGAAGCAGTTCCCCCCTCACTCATCTGTAGGATGGGCAGGTTGAAGGTGTCCTTGCCCTGGATAAAGGTAAGCATGGCCTTTCTCGGCATGTTGCTATAATTGGGTTGGGCAGTTACAATCACATTGGAAACCGCCCCCGAACCGGCACCGCCATTCGTGGAGAGAATAATCCAGGACTGGTTTCCAGAAACGGACCATGCGGAGGAATTACTGTCCGCTGTGCGGACGGCCACCCGAACGGACAAACCTTCGCAAGGAATATCCAATGCACCGGGAACAACCTTCATCACACCGTTATCCGGCTCCACACCAATTATTATGGACTGGTTCATATTATAGGAATTGCTGTTGTTTCCTCCTACTCCACCGCCCTGCGGATTCAAAGCGTTGGTGGCAAAATAGCCGTCGTAATGGCCTCCCCACCCCCAATTGAAATGGAAATAACCCGCAGCATCATAACCGTCACACACAAAAGCATGACCTCCATTGGCATTGGTGCCTGAATAGAGCACCGGACGGGCGGCATTCAGTTCCTTCACAAGAATGGCATCCCATAATGAATCGGAGCAATTGGCTCTGGCCACACTGCTGAGGGAAGACTTGTAGGCAAAATAGTTCTTCAAAGCATATTCCGCACTGGGGGCTGTCCCAATCAGACGGGAGGCACTGCCTCCATTAGAGGCAATATCATACTGCATATCCACTGCGATACCGCAATGATAGGAAAGCAAAGCCACAGCATGCAACTGACCCGCCGTACTGGAAGCAGTCAAAGCAGCCGGCATGCTGTCCCACTCATATGTGGTGCTGCCGAAATCGGCACGCAAGGAATCATAATTTGCATCATAATAGACATTCTTCCCCACGCCAGTCCGCGGATAATTCCAATATTTCATCACCTGTGCCATAGCCGTGGCCACACAACCGGTAACAGTCAGCTGGCTGTGCGCGGTATCATACGGGCAGTATTTGTTATACAACGGGGATTGGTTCCATGTTGTGGTCAAAAGGGGGCCTATACCCACTGCATGGGAGGTCAGCATAGGCACCTTCACTGCCTGGTTCTTGTTCAAAGTGACCGGCACAAAAGCGGCGGTGGTGTCAGTCAAACGGCTCCACTCCGCCTGAATCTCCGATGTGGCAGCCACCTGTGAGCGCACACACCCCAAAATGAAATCCTCGTAACCTTTCAGCATTTCCTTTGTGTTGACCGGCATGTTCCTGTCCAACGTTCCATTGACAGAATAGCCCAACACAGGTTGCACACAATCGTCCGCCGACACAATCACAAAGCCTTCCCCTCCCACTCTTTCGAAAATGTAAAAAGTGGTGAAGCCGTTGCTGTCGGCCAAATGCGTATAGCGGAAATCACCGATAACATCCGTAGTCAACGGATTCGTTTTCCAAAAATTCTTCGCCACGGTCGCCGCCGTGTTCACACTTACCGGACCCGCCATGAGCCGCAAAGAGACGCCCAAAAAAAGGATACCGCTTAAAATTCGTCTGATCTTACGCATAAAATATTTTTTTAATTCAATAAATTATTCACAATCTGTCTAATTAATCTACCATTACAAAACTCATCCAAAAGTGCAAATATACTTGAAATTCCAATACATATTACATGCGGAGAGCTTTTTTTCCGGCCAGCCCCCTTTTCTCCACATATAACATACTAAAAATCTGTTAGGAACTATTTCAAGGAAACTACAAAATCCGAAAGGTTCCGCTCCACCCGATGCAAGAGGTCGCACGACAACTCACGCTGGAACTTCTGTCCGGTTATCTGCTCGTACAACTCAATATAGCGGTCGGAAATATGCTGCACCACCTCGTCGGTCATTTCTGGCACCTTTTGGCCCTCTTTTCCTTGGAAACCGTTCTCCATCAGCCATTCACGCACAAACTCCTTGGAAAGCTGGCGTTGCGGTTCCCCAGCCTTGAAACGCTCCTCATAGCCCTCAGCATAGAAATAGCGGGAGGAGTCGGGCGTGTGGATTTCATCTATCAGATAGATTTTTCCATCCTTCTTGCCGAATTCATACTTGGTGTCAACCAAAATCAGCCCGTGCTTTTGTGCGATTTCGGTTCCTCGCTGGAAAAGTCTGTAGGTGTAGTCTTCCAGGACGGCATAATCCTCGGCGGAAACACTGCCGCGCCGGATGATTTCCTCTTTGGAAATATCCTCGTCATGTCCCTCTGCAGCTTTGGTGGTGGGAGTGATTATCGGATGTTCAAAACGTTGGTGCTCACGCATCCCCTCCGGGATGGGGACTCCGCAAATGGAACGAGCACCAGCCTTGTAGCTGCGCCAGGAGCTGCCGGTCAGATAACCACGGATAATCATCTCCACAGCGAACGGCTCGCAACGGTGGCCCACAGTCACCATCGGATCAGGCACTGCAATTTTCCAATTGGGACAAATATCAGCCGTCAAATCCAAAAATTGTGATGCTATCTGGTTCAGAACCTGACCTTTGTAAGGAATGGCACGTGGCAGCACCACATCAAATGCAGAAATACGGTCAGTGGCCACCATCACCATCCAACGGTCGGCAATGGTATACACATCCCTCACTTTTCCCTTATAAAAATTGGTTACATTCGGAAGATTAAAATGGGTTTCTGTTATTACATTCATGTCGCTATACATTAATATTTATAGAATTCTCTGCTCCTTTTGGTTGTCACACCACATTTCATGCGGATTAATCATATATGTTTCAGTCGCTTTCATATTATTTCAGATACATCAGGCATCCGTCACACGATCCTCCTCCACCCGCAGGTGGGTCATAATGAACTTTTGGCGTTCGACAGTATTTATTCCCATGTAATAGGAAAGCAACTCCTCCACATTGGTGTCGGCATTCAGCACCACTGGGGTCAGCCGGATGTTTTTACCGATAAAATGCCTGAACTCGTCGGGAGAAATTTCACCCAAACCCTTGAACCGCGTTATCTCCGCCTTTGCACCCAACTTCTTGATGGCATCTGTCCTCTCCTGGTCGCTATAACAATACAGGGTCTCCTTTTTGTTCCTCACCCGGAACAGCGGTGTCTGCAGAATGTAGACATGTCCGGATTTGATAAGCTCCGGAAAGAAAGAGAGGAAAAATGTTAGCATCAGCAGACGGATATGCATGCCGTCATCATCGGCATCGGTGGCGATAATGATATTGTTGTAGCGCAAACCGTCCATCCCCTCCTCCACATTCAAAGCCGCCTGCAGCAGGTTGAATTCCTCATTCTCATAAATCACCCGCTTGGTCTTCCCATAGGTGTTCAAAGGCTTCCCCCGTAACGAGAAGACCGCCTGCACTTCGGCATTTCGCGATTTGGTGATGGAACCCGAAGCGGAATCCCCCTCCGTGATGAAAATCGAGCTTTCAATACCCCGCTCCCCCTTTTCATTCAGATGGTAATGGCAGTCCCGCAATTTCTTGTTGTTCAAAAAGAGTTTCTTGTTTCTGCTTTTGGCCGCCTTCTTAATACCGGCAATCTCCTTGCGTTCCTTCTCCGACTCGTTGATTTTCTTCTGCAACGCTTCCGCCACATCCGGATTCTTGTGCAGATAGTTATCCAATAGCCTGCCTACCATGTCATTGACATACCAGCGTACAGTCGGGCCGCCGGGCTTCATGTTCTCGGAGCCAAGCTTGGTTTTGGTTTGGGATTCAAACATCGGTTCCTGGATTCGGATACTCATGGCCGCACATACCGACTGACGGATATCCATCGCATCATACTCTTTCTTGTAAAAATCGCGCAACGTCTTCACCAACGCCTCACGCAATGCCTGCTGATGTGTTCCACCATGGATGGTGTGCTGCCCGTTGACAAAGGTGAAATAAGTTTCCCCATTTCCCTTTTCCGCATGGGTGATGGCCAGTTCAAACTCTTTTTCCTCCAAATGCACAATAGGATAGACCAACGGCTCATTGAGGGAATTTTCCAACAAATCAAACAAGCCGTTCTTGGAGCTGTACTTCTGCCCGTTGAAGACTATGGTCAGTCCACGGTTCAGGTAGACATAATTCCAAAGCATCTTTTCCAAAAATTCGGAATAGAAATGGAAATTTTCAAAAATGGTGTTGTCCGGCATAAAAACGATTGAGGTGCCGTCGGGCGCATCGGTCTCAGCAATGGGGAAGTCACGAACCACCTTTCCACGCTCAAATTCCACTTTTTTTTCTTTGTGGTCACGCACGCTCACCACCTGAAAAAATTGCGAAAGTGCATTGACCGCCTTCACACCCACGCCGTTCATACCGATGGATTTCTGGAACGCATCGGAATCATACTTGCCTCCGGTGTTCATTTTGGCCACACAATCCACCACTTTCTCCAATGGGATACCACGTCCGAAATCGCGCACACTGACCTGCTGCTCATGGATTTGGATATTAATCACCTTCCCTGCTCCCATCAGAAATTCGTCAATGGAGTTGTCAATCACCTCCTTCAACAGGACATAAATTCCGTCGTCCGGAGAATTGCCGTCCCCCAGTTTGCCGATATACATGCCGGGCCGCCGTCGGATGTGTTCGTACCAGTCTAATGTGACAATATTTTCCTCTGTATATGCTACCATAAACTTTCAGGCTGCAAAGATAGCACTTTTTTACATAACTTTTCTCACTTTACATGCTAAAAATGTCTATCTTTGCAAAATCTGTTTTTCAACAGTCACGCTTTCCGCCAAAAACGGGGAACAGACTTTATAGAATTGAAATATAATTTATATAAAATATTATTGGACAATGAAAAAAATATTGTTACTTCTTATAGGTCTCAGCCTTTCCGGGGCATTGTGCGCCCAGTCCGACACTCTGAACCGTACCGACAAATTCGGAAAAAAATATGGCTATTGGAAAGTATATGACAAAAAAACGTTAGTATACGAAGGACGTTTTTTCAACGGGGAGCCGGTAGGAAAGCTCACGCACTACCATCCCAACGGCCAAATCCAAAGTGTTGCAGTCTATACACCCAACTCTCCAAAGGTACCCAGCGTGTTCTACCATGAAAACGGGGTTAAATCAGCTGAAGGACTGTACATCAATAAGAAAAAGGATGGAAAATGGCTTTATTACAACAATAGCGGGAAACTGGTTTCTGAAGAGAACTACAAGCTGGGGAAAAAGAATGGCGTTTTCCGCACCTATGCCGCCAAAGACGGCATTATCCTTGAGGAGACCAACTGGGTGGATGGCAAAAGGGAGGGTCGCTCCTACAGCAACTACATCAGTGGAGAAATGCGAATGCAGCTCTATTTCAAGGACAACAAGATGGACGGTCCCTTTGAAAACTATTACGAGGGAGGAAAAATCTGGACCAAAGGAAGTTACAAGAACGATTGCCGGAACGGGGAATGGGTCACCTACAACGAAGAGGGTAAGGAACTGCTGATCCAAACCTTTGACGAGGGGAAAGTGCTCAGTACAATCCTGGGGTTCAATACAGGAGCCCAATGGATCAAATTGGATGTAAAAAACATCGCCTATTTCCACCAAGCTCCCACCGACATTGTCATTTACTTGAAAAATAAGAACAAAATACACATCATCAAAGACCAGCTGATTGACATTGCGGAACGTGCAGGTGCAGAAAATTTCACCTTCATCAACGAAAATGTGCTCAGCTCATACAATGCCATCAAAAAGGTGACACCGACTGATGACGCCAACACGGAAGCAGCCATTATGCTCAAGCCGGATCCCGATTTTGAAGTGTATTGCTACGGAGACTACTATAAAATGCTGAAAAGCCTCATCAGCTCCGAAGCGCCCAACCTGAATTTTGATATCAAATTTTAAGGGATTCAGCCCCACAAAAGGTCAAAATGAGCTTTAACGGCTCATTTTTTTGTTATACATTAATTTGAATCTCAATATATTGCATTTTTACGATGTTTTTTTTTCAAAAAAATGCATGACATATTCAGATTTTAGCTACTTTTGCATCCCCAAAAAGTCCGGGTGGTGGAATTGGTAGACACGCTACTTTGAGGGGGTAGTGGCCGAAAGGCCGTGCAAGTTCAAGTCTTGTTCCGGACACAAGTAATATGCTCCGATGGCGGAATTGGTAGACGCGCTACATTCAGGGTGTAGTGGGCGAACGCCCGTGCAAGTTCGACTCTTGTTCGGAGCACAAATTCAAAATAATTTTAATTTTAATCAAACAAAAATGATCAATCAGTACGAAACCGTTTTCATTATGACTCCCGTTTTGTCTGAAGAACAGATGAAGGAAACGGTAAACAAGTTCGAGCAATACATGCTTGACAATGGCTGCGAAATCGTCAATCGCGAAAATTGGGGTATGCGGAAATTAGCCTATCCGATTGCAAAAAAAACCTCAGGATTTTACCAACTGTTCGAATTCCGTGCAGAGGGCTCTTTCATTAAAAATTTGGAAATCCAATACAAGCGTGATGAGAAAATCATCCGTTTCATGACGGTGACATTGGACAAACACGCCATCCAATACAATGAAAAGAGACGGCTGAACAGAAGCGAGAATAACAACAACAAAATCAATTAACATTATGGCACAGACAAATACAGATATAAAATACTTGACCCCCATTGCGGTGGACATCAAAAAGAAAAAGTTTTGCCGTTTCAAGAAATTAGGCATCAAATACATTGATTATAAGGATCCGCAATATTTGACCCGCTTTATTAACGATCAGGGTAAGATTTTGCCGAGACGTTTGACCGGCACTTCCCTTAAATACCAGAAAAAAGTGGCTCAGGCGGTGAAAAGGGCCAGGCAAATTGCCCTGCTGCCTTTTGTCAGTGATAACTTAAAAGAAAACATGGGAGGAAACAAATAATGGAAATCATTTTAAAAGAAGATGTTGCGAATTTGGGATATGTGGACGACATTGTAACCGTTAAAAACGGATATGCCCGCAATTATTTGTTTCCCAACAAACTGGCTATCCAAGCCACTGAATCCAACAAGAAAGTTTTGGCTGAAAACATCAAACAGCGCAGTCGCAAATTATTGAAAATCAAAAACGACGCTGAGGAGATTGCCAAACTGTTGGGCAATGTCACCGTAAAAATCAACGTGAAGGCGACAGACGAAGGCACCATTTACGGTTCCATCACCAACTCAATGATTGCAGAAGCGTTGAAAGAGAACAACGGCATTGACATTGACCGTAAAAAAATTGTGGTGAATGAACACATCAAAACTTTGGGCAATCACAAAGTCATGGTGAATCTGCACAAAGAAGTTCACGTGGAACTTCCTGTGGAAGTGGTCGCCACTGAGGAATAGTTATTTTGTAAACAATTAATGTAGGGGATTTGGCAACACAAATCCCCATTTTTTTTAATATGTCTGAAGAAATGAAAAATTATCCCCGCTTCCGCTACATGATGGCCGTATATGCGACCGGCATACTGCTTTTCACACTGTTCAGACTAATCAACACAGGGGTATACCTGCATCAGCTTGACGAGCCGGCACACTGGGGCATGAACTTTTTCAAGGCCATGTGGATGGGGTTCCGCTTTGACACAGTTGTCAGCGGATACATCCTAAGCCTGCCTTTGCTCTGCCTTTTCACAGCCAGCCTGTGCCGCATCAGGCGTAGGGGAATTTACCTGTCTGCACATATTCTCGTCACAACGCTTTACTGCGTAGCCTTTTTCGCCTGTGCCGCCGACATTCCCTACTTCAATTACTTTTTCACCCGCCTGAATGTCGCCGCACTGGCCTGGATGGATTCACTCTCCTTTGTAGTGAAGATGATTGTGGAAGAACCAAGGTTTCTGTTCTTCCTTTTTCTGTTTCTGCTTTTGGCCACAGGCTATATCATCTTCATGTGCAGGCTGTACCGCAAATATTTGAAGTTCCCCTCCACAGAGGGCAAACTGCTGCCGCAAATACTGGTGGGCTGCTGCTGCATCGCCGCCTGCCTGCTGGGCATGCGCGGACGGATTTCCATCAAAAGCCCAATCAGGGTGGGCACCGCCTATTTCTGCAACAATGCTTTTCTTAACCAGTTGGGGCTGAACCCTGTCTTCACCTTTCTGAATAGCGCCAAAGAGAGCCGGAAAAACAAGGAAATACAACTGATTGACGGAGAAATTGCAGAAAAAATATATTTGCAGCAACTGCAAAGTTTCACACCGACGGACAGCAGCCTTATCCAACTTCCAGCCAACACCAACGTGGTGGTGGTGATAATGGAATCAATGGCCGCGCACAAAGTGGGTCATTATAACCCCGAGAGCCGACTCACCCCATTTCTGGACAGCATCGCCTCCCAAGCACTCTGCTACCGGAATGCATACAGTGCAGGCATCCACACCTACAACGGCATCTACTCCACACTTTTCTCCTACCCTGCCATTCCCGGACAGCATAGCATGAAAAAAACGGTCATTCCGACCCTTTGTGGGCTTCCACACCACCTGAAGGCACACGGATACCATACCTTCTACTTCACCACACATGACGAGCAGTTTGACAATGTGGCCGGATTCCTGTACGCAAATGATATGGAAAAGGTCATTTCCCAAAAGGACTATCCTGCCAAAGAGGTCAAAAGCACCCTTGGCATCCCCGATCACGTGCTGTTCAAGCATGTGGTTGGAACACTGGATCAGTGCGACACGCTCCACCCTTTCTTCGCCTGTGTCATGACCGCAAGCGACCACAATCCATACGTTCTGCCCGATGACATCGGTTGGCAGCCGCAATCCAAAGAAATGGCTCAAAAAATGGTTGAATATGCAGACTGGTCCATCGGCAGTTTTATGCGTCAAGCTCAGAACAGTTCCTGGTTCAACCACACCCTGTTCGTATTTGTGGCCGACCACGGTGCGGCAGGGAACTCAATATACGACATGTCGCTGAATTACCACCACTTGCCTCTGCTGTTCTATGCTCCCTCGCAAATTCCGGCACAAGAGAGGGAGGAACTGGCACTTCAAATTGACATCGGCCCCACCATCATCGGCATGCTGTTTCCGGAAGAGGGCAACAACAGTTTCGGCATTGACCTGCAACGCCAACAAAGGAAATATGCCTATTTCAGCGCGGACAACAAAATCGGTGTGCTGGACGGGCAACACTTTTACCGCTATCGCATGGATGACGGGAAAGAAAGCCTGTACCGCTACCGTGAACAGGATGAACAAGACTATATTTCAGCAGAAAAGAGCAAGGCTGACAGCATGCGCATCTACGGTTTCTCCATGATTCAAGAAGCATATCTTCGCTTAAAATCAGGAAATACGACGTGCAAATAGCAACATTTATTGTGATTTAAGTCCCATTTAATGATCCAACCTGTCCAAGCCTTCCATGGCAGGCTCATAATACTGGTTCAAATGAAGAGCATAGGAATAATCCTGACGTGCAGCTGATTTGTCCCCCTTGCTTTCAAACGCCAATCCCCGATTGTACACCGCCTCAACAAAAGTTGTATCCTGACTGATGGCTCTGGTGAAAAAAGCTACAGCTTCATCATACCGTTCCCACTGTGTCAAGTGAATCCAGCCCATGTTATACAAAGCATACTTATTCACCGGATCAATACTTAGAATATTGTGATACTGGGCAATGGCATCATCAAAATCACCGGTTTCCTGGTAATACATGGCTAGGTTATACATCGTGTTAATATCATCCGGACGAACCTTCAATGCATTGCGATACTGGTCTACCGCCAAAGGGTTGCGACGCAAATGATACAGATGCGCCAATTCCTCGTATGCCTCAAAGTAGTTTGAATTCTGGTCGGCCGCCTTCAGATAGGCACGAATGGCTGCCGCAGTATCACCCTGTTCACGCATCACCCAACCTCGGATAAAATAGGCTTTGGGGTTGAAACTGTTCAACTCCAGCACTCTATTCAACACTTCCGAAGCTTCATCATACCGTTTGAGCAAAAAGTGCAGCTCCGCCAGTTTAAGATAGGCCTCTTCCTCCTTATTATTGAGGCTGATGGATTTCATAAGCATCTCTTCACACAGGTCAATCTCCTTGGAAGCAAGATACAAATCTGAAAGCTTCACATAATAGGTGGAATTTAGCGAATCCAAGCGAACAGCCTTGAGCGCATAATTCAAGGCACTGTCCAACAAACCTTTTTCCACAAAATAATCGGAAAGCTGAATATGGACTGCGGCATCTTTGGGATGTTTGGCCAACTCTCTGTATAATCCGGCCAATTCCTTTTCCATATTCTCCTGTTTTTCCGTTTTTGTAGTTCGGTGACATGCAGACAAAGCCACACCAAGCGCAAGTGCATACACGCACAAATTTCTCATTTTCATTTAGCTTTTCCTGTTTTGGTTCCAATGGGGATTTGAAGCGGAGCTGCCGTACGGCAGCTCCGCTTCAAAAATTTTCCGGGATCAGTTCTCCGCAATGGCTTCCCTTATCTTTGTTTCCAACTCTTCCATCAATTCGGGATTATCGGCAATCACCTGCTTGGCGGCTTCACGTCCCTGCGCCAGTTTGGTGTCGTTGTAGGAGAACCAGGAACCGCTTTTCTTAATGATGTTATATTCCACACCCAAGTCCACAATCTCGCTGGTTTTAGAAATACCTTCACCGTAAACAATGTCAAATTCAGCAGTACGGAAAGGAGGTGCAACTTTGTTTTTTATAACCTTAACCTTTACATGGTTGCCTATCGGGTTTTCACCATCCTTGATTTGAGTCTGGCGGCGGATGTCTATACGTACTGAAGCATAGAACTTAAGTGCGTTACCACCTGTGGTTGTCTCAGGATTACCGAACATCACCCCTATTTTCTCACGCAACTGGTTGATGAAAATGCAGCAGCAGTTGGTCTTGCTGATAGTGGCGGTCAGCTTGCGCATCGCCTGCGACATCAAACGGGCCTGCAAACCCATTTTGGAATCGCCCATTTCACCCTCAATCTCGCTCTTCGGTGTCAACGCAGCGACAGAATCCACCACAAGAATGTCAATGGCACCGGAACGGATCAGGTTATCCGCAATTTCCAACGCCTGTTCTCCGTTATCCGGTTGTGAGATAAGCAAATCATTGATATTCACGCCCAACTTTTCCGCATAGAAGCGATCAAAGGCATGCTCAGCATCAATAAATGCCGCAATGCCGCCCTCCTTTTGAGACTCAGCAATGGCATGTAAAGCCAAGGTGGTTTTTCCGGAAGATTCGGGTCCAAAAATCTCAATCACACGACCTTTGGGTAGTCCGCCCACACCAAGTGCCGCATCCAGACCGATGGAACCGGTGGAAATGACATCGATGGCTTCATGGGGCGTATCTCCCAAACGCATGACGGAACCTTTGCCGTACATTTTTTCCAAACGGTCCAAGGTGGCGTTCAAAACCTCCATTTTCTTATTGTTAGTGTTCTCTTCTGACATGATTTTTTTGTTTTAAAATTGATAACTTTTATTGATTTTAATAGCAAATGAACCCTTATCCCTCACGAACATCCGCTATTGGCATCGCATTTCTTCCGCCTGCAGCACCTCCTCCGTCTCCGCATCACACACAAATGCCAGCACGGCACAGTGTTTCCACCTCCATGCGGGCTGGCGGAAAATCGGATAGGCGCGTATGGTGGAAGCACCTTTTTCCAAAACCTCCCCAGCGCTCAGCACACTTCCCTGTAACGGGCTGATGTTAGTGCGCAGCATATGGTTGTGCACATAGTTGGTATCGACCTGGGTACCGTTCAATTGCGGCGAGACAATGCTGTCCTCCAACAAAACTACATACAGCCGCAACTGCCGCGATGTCTGCTTCAAAAAAGAGACCTTTACAAACACATAGTCGGTATCCGATATGGAAGCCAACGCCGTGTCGCGAATCTGCAGACCTATTTCCGGCTCGGTCCTTGACAAGGTATCCAACACTTTCTTCCACAAAGTGTAAACTTGAACCCTTTTCCCGTTGGACATAATCTGACGGTTAATCATACCTGAAGGATAATTGGAGACAGAAAAATAGGCGTTCCAATTATCGCCCGACTCTGTGCGGAAATCCGACATGAAAGGTTCCTTTGAAGGGGCGGCCTGCGGTCCGCTGTGAATAGCCATACAGAGCAATGTGTCACCCATGCTCTCCTGCAGGTCATGCATAATGGCGTGCCCTTTGGGACAGTTGTTACATGTGTGCCCCGTGAACTCCTCCAAAAGAATTTTTCTCAAAAAATCGGTTTTTATCGCAAAATAGGGGGTGTCAACACTGACCGATGCCCCCTTCTCCAAATAGGGTCCTTCAATTTTGTCACAACGGACAAACAGCAGCAGACAGCCCATCGCCAATAAACCAATGCCTAACTTTTTCATCCTTTAATATGTTTAAAAAGTCGTAACCACTTGCAAATTCAAACCATAGGAGGCAGGCACAGGCCTACAGACACCGCCCACGCACAATATGCCCTCCTCCACTTTTCCAAAGCCAAGGGTCACCTTGGTGGCGTCGTGCACATAGGAGGTGCCGATATTATAATAATGGATTTTCAGATTATCATCAGAGTTCCCGTAGTTCCATGCATCCATAAGGGAGAAGAACCAGTGTGGTGTGATGGTGTACTCAATCATGCCGTACAACCAGTTTCCCTTATCCTGTTTTGTGGCCAGATGCTGCACTTCCATGTGCAGGGCATGTTTTGGGGTGATGCTGTAATAAATGTCTCCAATCACCACGTCTGACACAACATTGGGTTCGCCGGGGTGTCCCTCAATCACCTCCATATTGTAAACCTGGTGCATATAGGTGAGTATGGTACGCCATTTCTTATTGAATTTATGGGAGATTTCCATGTTGAAATCCTCGTAATAGAGTTCGCCTGCGCCAAAAAAAGGAGAGCTGTATCCCAAAGTTCCGCCCATTTCGCCGCCATTATCAAAAACATCATCCAAAGTGTCCTTTTGTATGCCGTGCATTCTGGAATAGTTGACAGTTATGTCGGTACCATATTTGCCGCCCAAAAGAGTTTTCTTGGGGATTTTGTACCGCACCTCTCCCTGAAAACCAATCTGACCCAACGGTTGGGATGAATAGGCATATTGCGTCGCAAGCATATAGGTGTGTTCCTTTGTCAAAGTGGGAATATAATTAATCATGTAGTTGTTGGACAAAGCGGAACGGTTGCTTCGGAAATCAAAATTGTCGGTACGCAGGCCCGTCAGGAAAATGCCTAATCCCTTTTTCGCATAGGAAGCTGTAAGCAACAACGCGTTGCCCGGCTTGTAAATCATGTCATTCAACGCAATCGGGTCATTGATTTTGTAGGCATACTCACCGTTGAGGGAGAACTGCCTGTATCCCAAATTGGCCCGCCCTGCGAACGCCGCCACATTTTCCGGCAGACGATACACCGGGTCGTTGTCCGCCTCGAATTTGCTCATGAAACTGGCACCCATGCCCAACCGGAACCCGTTGTCCCCAATTTTTTCAAAAAGTTCGTTCAAGGAGAGGTCTGCATCCAAGCCCCGCAACTGCCCGCTGTGTTCAAACAGGTTGCGCTGCTTGCCCAACACTCCCGTGATGGTGATGCCCTTGTAGGGCTGCGCCTTGATTTTCACTCCCCGGGTGGCATTGTCATAGCCCAAATTCCTGTCCTCGTAGGAACGGTATACCAGTCCGCTGCCGAACTGTTCATAAAAACTGCCCGCAACCACTTCCAAACGCTTGGTGGTGTAGGAGAAATAATAATAGGGAATTCCTTCGCCCACATATCCGATTTTCTCAAAGTCAATCAGCGGATGGGCGTAGTATTCATAGCGCAAACCTGCCGCGAAACCGCCATTGCTGTAGTTGATATTTGCAAAAGTATTGGTTCTGATTCTATTATTCACCTTTTCAGCCCCAATCAAGCTGTCTTCAATGTAATATTGGGCATTCATCTGAATATTGCCGCTCACTTTGGCCTTGTTTAAAAAGGACTGTCCGAAGGCAACTGGGAAAACGCCTCCAAGCAGCAACACCGTAAGTGTCAGTTTCAGAGATTTCATCAGATAGGATTATTTGGATTGGGACAAAATTTCACGCACTTTTTCAATATACTCCTGTTCCGCACCAGGCGCGTATGAAGTGTGCTGGTACACAATCTCCTTTTTGCCGTTCAAAACAAAAGTGTGCGGAATGTCCCCCACATTCATGGCACGCTTGAAGTCGGAATTCTCATCCAACAGCACCTCGTACTCCCAGGACTGTCCGCTGACCAGCGGAGCCACCTTCTGGCTGGAACGGCTGTCATCGATGGAGACCGCATAAATCTTCACACCTGTCTCCTCCTGCCACTCCTCATACACCTCCGCGATGTTCTTCAACTCCATCATGCAGGGCTTGCACCATGTGGCAAAGAAGCAGATAATTACAGGTTTTCCCTCATTTTCAATATCTTGAGTATTGAATTTCTTGCCATCCAATGTTTTGACATTGACGGAGGGAAGTGTCAGAGCACCCTCCTGGGCAAAAGCCGCCACGAGAAAAAGGCAGCATACCATCGACAATAAGTATCTTTTCATGGTTCTTTTGTATTTAATATACTTTGTTTCAATTATTTAAAATATCCAACAACGGTTTGGTCCACAAATGCAAATATAGTCAAAAAACATGGACGAAAACCCTGTTTTTTCATTTTGACAGAAAAAACAAAAATAATGCCATTTTTCGCTTCCGGATCCTACAACCCCATAATTTCTCCGTAGGCCGTCACCGCGTTTTTCACACAATCAGCACAGGAGCAGAGCACTTTTCCAGTTTTCACGCCCTTCAGCTCGCCGCAAATCGTCGCACCGGACAATTCCTTGAATCTTTCCGACAACTGCTTGATGTACCGGAAATTATGCTTACCTTTAATCTGCATGCCCATCACCATGGCCGCCCCAATCAAGGCACCGCAGGTCCCCTCCATATTGCCCAAACCGAGGGCGAATCCGGAGGAAATCTGAAATAGCTGTTCCGGTGTGAATTCCGTCTCATCAGCCAGCACAGCAGTGACAGCCTGGCAGCAATTGTAGTCACTGTGTTCTTTCAGGTCAGCGGCTTTCAGGGCGCGTTCCTCCAAGGTCATGGAGGAATTATCGGTTGTCATTTCATTCATCATATTTGTCATTTGCTATATTTTACAGTGTTATTCCGCTTTTCCGGACAAAAACGGCAACGCAGTTTTTCACAGACGCAAAAGTAGCCAAAAAGCGCATTGCTTTTGTCAAAAATGCAAAATATTTTGGGAAATTCCAAAAGTTAGGGGACTTATGAAAATTTTTATGCGGCATGGAGGAATCCGTATTGGATTTTTATGGAAATTTGCAGTTTAGGTTCATTTGAAAAAATTTTTTGCGAAAAATGTATAGGACAAATACTTGCGGAGAACTGAACCTGCAAAACGCAGGACAAACGGTGACACTTTGCGGATGGCTGCAACGCTCCCG
>CAJOQK010000062.1 GCA_905236885.1 uncultured Bacteroidales bacterium | reverse complement strand
GCCATCGGTCACGACCTGTACCTTTGCATGGTGAACAACTTAGGCGAGAATGTGATTGTCAACGGCAAAGGGGATGTTGTCTCCAACGGCCGGCAATAACGTCGGGAGGGAAGAGTGGTCTTGCCATTGTTTTTTACAATGGCAAGACTAAAACCTGCCATTATTGAGTTAAGTGGACTTCTAAAAAAATGTGAAATAATTGCAATTTTTTTCCGTCAGAAATGTGATTTTTTAGTACTTTTGCATTACGGAATTTACGTAACGGAATTTACGTAATAAAATTTAAATAATTAAAGTAGTCGTTGATATGAGAAAAAATATTGTAAACCCTTTTATATGTCAAGGTTACGAAGGTTCAAAATACTTCTGCGACCGTGGGGAAGAGACAAAAAAAATACTTTCTTCGCTCTATAATGGACGGAATGTTACTTTGATTTCGCCTCGTAGATTAGGCAAAACAGGGATGATATGGCACGCTTTTCACCACATCCAATCGGAGAACAAGGATGCCGTTTGTATCTACATTGACATCTTCTCCACCCAAAACCAGCATGAATTTGTTGACATGTTTGGTGCCGCGGTGATTAACGATGCTTTGTCTCGAGGCAAAGCCTTTGGCAAGAAGGTAATGAAGTTCCTTGGGGCATTACGACCAGTTGTAGGCATTGACTATATGACTGGACTTCCCAATGTAACCGTCAATACAGACTCCACACAGGCCGAGATGTCGTTGAAAAGCATTTTTTCACTTCTGAAAAATCTTGATAAAGAGGTGTTTATCGCTATTGATGAATTTCAGCAAATAGCCGAGTATCCTGAAAGTGGGACAGAGGCACTTCTGCGTTCATACATCCAGTTTCTGACAGGTGTCCACTTCATTTTTTCGGGCAGCAAGCAGCATCTGATGTCGGAGATGTTCCTCTCACCGCAACGTCCTTTCTACCAAAGTACTGATATTGTTAACCTGTTGCCGTTAGATGAAGAAACTTACTATAACTTTGCCAACGGTTTCTTCGAAAGCAAGGTCGGTCACGTTGACCGAGAGGTCTTTCGCGAGTTGTATGCCACCTTCGGCGGATATACGTGGTACATCCAATCTGTGCTGAACCGTTTGTATGAAAGCTATAGGAAAGTGGAGGCCGTTGAACAGCTGCGCAGTACCATTCTCTCGGTAATCAAGAGCAAGGCGCCACAATTCGAATATTTGACACAGATGCTGACCGGAAATCAGTTCGCTGTGCTTCGGGCCATTGCAAGGGATGGCCTTGTGGGAGAGCCGACGGGCAAGGAGTTTCTGAAGAAGTACAAACTTCCAAGTGCCAGCAGTGTAAACACTGCTTTGGAGATGCTCAAGTGCAAAGAATTAGTTTACCGTATGTCTGACGGATACATAGTTTACGACCGTTTCTTTGGCATTTGGCTCAGCAGATTATAGGAAAATGGTTCTATAATGTCATAAACATAGAAAGTTAATTACTTAAGTCGTTGTCAAGTTCAGGAACATCAAAAGCATGGACGAACTTGAAAAAATGAGGAAGGAAGCGGAAATGTTGGTCAAAAACAACGGAAACAATGTGTTATAGGTGTTCTGCATAGGATGTATTATTGAGAATAGAAGTTGCGCCCGACACGGATTTAGGGATAGTACCTTGTGGAATGAAAATTTTTTAGAATAAAGTTGTTCACGATTGGAATAAATTGAGTAATTTTGCAGCGAGATTTGAGTAAAATTGCAATAAGAATTGAGTAAAATTACAAATTGATTTGAACAATGGAATATATTAGAAAACAGTTCTATACGCTAAAAAATAGGATTCTTGAACCCAGAAAGTTTATGCAGGTGTTGGCCGGTCCACGACAGGTGGGGAAATCAACATTGGTCAATCAGGTGCTTTCGCAATTGGACATTCCATATACCATAGAGGTGGCGGATGCGGTTGACCCGAAGGACAGCGACTGGATTCACCGTATATGGGAGGCGGCCCGCACCACGATGATGCTCCGTAAGATTAAGGAGTACTTGTTGGTGATTGACGAGGTGCAGAAGATTGAAAACTGGAGCGAGGTTGTGAAACGGGAATGGGATGAGGATTCGCGGAACAGGGTGAATCTGAAAGTTGTGCTGTTGGGCAGCAGCCGTCTGCTGCTTAAAAAGGGACTTACGGAATCGCTGGCTGGACGCTTTGAACTGATTAGGATGCCGCACTGGAGCCTACAGGAGATGCGGGATGCCTTCGGAGTGTCGTTGGACGAGTATATCTATTTTGGTGGTTATCCTGGACCTGCTCACATGATAAATGATGAGCGTCGCTGGCGGAAATATATCAAGGACTCGTTAGTGGCTCCGGCCATTGAGAAGGACGTAATCATGACATCGAACATCTATAAGCCCGTTCTGATGAAGCGACTGTTTGAACTTGGATGTAGTTATTCAACAGAGATACTGTCGCTTACAAAGATGATGGGGCAGTTGCAGGATGCAGGTAATGTGACAACGTTGGCTGGATATTTGGAGATTCTGGACCAGTGCGCTTTGCTAGCTGGTTTGCAGAAATATGCCAACGATGAAGCCCGCAAAAGGGGATCCATCCCGAAGTATCAGGTTTATAACAATGCCTTGCTTACGGCCTACAAGGGGCGCGGGTTTGTGACAGACAGGACAGATACGAAGGCTTGGGGACGCTGGGTGGAGAGCACTGTGGGTGCGCATCTGTTGAGTATGGCCGATGAGTTGGACTATGATGTGTATTACTGGCGGGAGCCTTCGAGAAACAAGAATGAGAAGGACAAGGAGGTGGATTTCATTGTGGTTCGTAACGGCGAGGTTACTGCGATTGAGGTGAAGAGCGGCCACAGGGGAATGAATTCCGGTCTGCCTGCGTTTGTGGAGGCCTTTGGTCCGAAACGGTCGTTTATCGTTGGTACGGGCGGTGTGAGTCTGGAGGATTTCCTGAGCAGTGAGGTGGAGGAAGTCATATAGCTGTTTTTATGTGGACTTATAAAAATTCCATGTTTTCACCTTTTTGTGTAAGTTTTGTTTTATTATACAATCTTTTAAGTTGCTCCCGATAGGAATGAATTGAGTAAAATTGCAAGATTTAGGATTATATGATTTTAGCTTAAAACGTTCACCGTCGGAATCGCATTTTTTTTTCGCGATTCCGACGGTGATCTCTTGATTTGATGAACTGCCTTGAAGGGACACTCACAACTGTAAATTTACATACTTTCGGGCTATAACTCACTTTTTTTTTTCACTTATAGCCCGAAAGTATGCAATTATCTTAAAGGGGACTTCTAAATAGAATGATTATCTTTGCACTTGCAAAATCCAATAGATATGATTTATTGACCAGAATGCCACGGTCGTTGTCAAGCTCAGGAACATCAAAATAGAAGTCCCCTATAGTGCCCTAACGACATTTCATACAGCCAAACGTGCATTTCATACAATGGAGCGTGTAAAGCGCTTAGGGACATTGTTTTTTATTCTACTTTTGCAGCCGGTTCGCATCCTGCAATGGCAATGGTGCGGCCAGAAACTGAATCATTAATTTTAAAAAACATTTGTTATGGAAGAGGAGAAAAAAACAATGGGTACAATCAAAGACGAATCCAAACAGGAGAACAAGGTTGTGGAAAACGTGACGGAAACTGGTGCGTCGGCGAATGCGCAGACGGATGCGAATGCGAACAAACAAACCGCCTGCTCAAAATTGGGGCGGGCCTGCAAAAAAACGGTGAACTTTTTTTGCCGCCATTACTGCAAAATTATAGGTGGGGCGGCGCTGCTGGTCCTGATTGCGTTTGCAGTCATGTGGCTGATGCGTTTTGCGGTGGACATTCACGAATCCTATGGTGAACTGTTTGGTTGGACGGTCCAAAGCAATTTTGATCCGGAAAGAATTTCCGACAATCTTGTATATTATGAATATGATGAATATGACAACAAGGGTTATGTGTGTGACAACAATGGGAAGAAGCTCATCAGGCACATCATGTGGATTACAATGGCAGAAGGGGATGAGGCGAAAACCGCTCCGGTTTGCTATTACGATGGAAAATGTTACGGATATTTCCATCCGCAGACCGGCAAGGTGATTGTCAAGCCTGTATGGGAAAATGCATGGGAGTTTTCCGAAGGTCTTGCAGCCGTCAATGACAAGGGTTATATCAAGTTCATTGACACTACAGGCAAGGTGGTGATTGACGAGCGGTTTCAGTATCAGGAGGGTGAAAGTTATTATTTCTTCAAAGGGCATTGTGTGATGAACGAAAATGGGAAATTCGGAATCATTGACCGGAATGGTGCCTGGCTGATCGCACCCGAATATTCAGACATCTGCACAATTGAAAGCCCCAATGACACAATGTTGCTTCTTGCAAGAGGGGTTGGAGAACACATGGTCCTGACCCTTGGACTGGATACTGTGCTACCTTTTAAAACGGCTGATATGATGTTGATGGACAGTGTTATAAAGGTTGTCTTTCCGGATCACACGGTGAGCACCTATTCGCATAGCGGCGAGTTGCTGGAGGCATCACTGGTGCGCAATGTGGAGCAGCTGTATTACGACACAAGGGAGGTTTACTATTATTCCAGTCAGGAAAGCGATTATGACGAATATGGGGATGAAATCTACAAAAAGGTAATGAACACCTCATCGCGTCAGGCGGTTGCCGGCTGCTACCGGTATGAGGCGGAAGAGGGGTGGTACGGCCTGATGGATGCGGATGGAAAGCAGGTGACCCTGCCTCTCTATTCAAGCATTAAGGCTGTAGATAAAAATCTATATCTGTGTGTGATAGGTGAGGATGAGGACGAGGAGCATGGTATCCTTCTGGACGGCAATGGCCGGCGCGTGAAGTGAATGCAGATTTTTTTGAAAAAAATGCCTTTCCCTTGTGGACCGTATCTGAAATTCACCTAAATTTGCAAAAATAAAAAACCGAACCATGTCCGAATATATGACACTCTCCAACAGCAACGAACTCATACGCATTGCGGCTGAGCGGCTGGTTTATGTCTCCTCGGACGGAAACTACTCTGACATCTATACTTGTGACAGGCAAAGGCGCACTGTAACCCTGCAACTGGGGGACATTGAGAAGGCTTTGGAGCGGCAAATCAAACAGGAGGAGTTTATACGCATAGGCAAAAGCCTGATTGTGAACATGCGCCACCTGCACTACATCAATCCCTCCAAACAGCAGATAATACTGTCAGACAACAGTACATTTCGCTTCGACCTCTCAGCCTCCAAAAAGGCCTTGAAACAGTTTAAGGAATATCTGGAACAAAACATGGAAACACGATGAAACATTTTGATGATATCAAGGAAGATGAGATACGTGTAATCGGCGGCGGACAGTCACGCAAACCGTCAAACCGGAACCTTTGGATTTGGGTTACGGTTGCGGGAGTTGTCTTGCTGATTCTGGGTGTCCTGCTGCTGATGAAGCAGAATGCCCGGAATGAAGAGGCCGGAGCGAAAACCATTTCCGAACCGGAAGCTGTCCTCCCCACCATGGTGCAGGCGGCAGCCGCAACTGTACTTGTTTCCGACACAACCATCAACGATGTACAGCTGCGCCTCCATTTCCCTGTGAACGCTGTGCCGGAGCTCCGCGTCGGCATTCCAGACACCACCGACCCGTCACTGCTGATGGCCCTCCAGGCTGCGGACATCCGCGCCGACAACGGGCTGATGGTGGGAGCCTTTGTGCTTAAAGGGGAGCTGATGTCACGGGGCATGTCAAAAAAAGGGTTCTGCGCCATACTTGGGGATGAAATCCACATAGGCATGGCGGAAAGCACGCCGCTGTTTGAGGAATCAATTGAAAAAGAGGGCGGCTTTTTCCGGCAGTACCCGTTAATTTGCGACGGAAAAATGGTGGAGAACAAGCCGAAAGGGAAGGCGATGCGGCACGCGCTCTGCGAAATTGACGGGCAGGTTGCCGTTGTGAGCAGCCTTTCCAAGGAATCGCTACACGATTTCGCACAGGCTTTGGAGGATATGGGCGTACAGCAGGCCATCTACCTGACTGGCGCCGACTCATACGGATTCTGTCGCCCAAAAGAGCGGCCCTTCACCTCCTGGGGTGATGTGACGCTTGCCGCCTCCTACGGAAATGTG
>CAJOQK010000061.1 GCA_905236885.1 uncultured Bacteroidales bacterium | reverse complement strand
CGTCTCAAAGTGATGGCCGGCTATGATATTAAAATCGGACACATTATTACATACCGTATGCGATTAAATGTTATTACCATGAAAAAATAAGGGGAAAAAGGCAATCCATATTCCTTTTTTTTATACTTTTGCAGCGTGAATATGGTAAATATTCTTTTTTTATTTTGGTATTCCTTATGGATTATCTGAAACATTTTGGCGTAACAATATACAAACGGAAACAGAGCATGAAAAGGATTATTGTTTTGACACTTCCATTGTCTGTTTGGAGAGTGACATTTTTGGAGCCTTCTACCGCATGCGTCGTGCTGTTGTGTTCACAGTTCTCGCCGCACTGCTGCTAATGATGATGGTCTGCAGCCGCATTATCCGTCATGAGTTGAAACCGCTCACCCATCTCTCGAAACAGGCTGAGACCATCGCCTCCGGCGACTTTGGGATGACGCTGCCGGACGATGGAAGGAGGGATGAAATCGGCCAGCTGACGCAGTCGTTCACCAACATGCAGCACTCACTGGTGAACTATATTGACGAGCTGAAAAAGACCACTGCCCAAAAAGCCTCCATCGAGAGCGAGCTGAAAGTGGCGCGCGAGATACAGATGAGCATGTTGCCGCGTATTTTTCCGGCTTTCCCCAACCGCAGTGATATTGATCTGTTTGCCATGATGACACCTGCCAAGGAGGTGGGCGGCGACCTGTACGATTACTTTGTGCAGGACGAGCGTCTCTACTTGTGCGTAGGCGATGTCAGCGGCAAGGGAATTCCCGCCAGCCTCTTTATGGCCGTGACGCGCAACCTGTTCCGTATTGTAGCCCAACAAGGGCACACTCCTGCGGAAATTGCCACACAGCTCAACAACATCCTTTCGCATGACAACGACCAGAACATGTTTGTGACGATGTTTATCGGTTGTGCGGACCTCCGCACCGGACATTTCGACTATTGTAACTGCGGCCACAACATTCCGCTGCTTGACGGAAAATTCATGGATGTCAAGAACACCAACTTTCCATTGGGCGTTATGGAGGGGGTCAGTTTCGTTGGCGAAAGCATCGATGACATTCGCGACCATCAGCTCCTTATCTACACCGATGGCCTCAACGAGGCGGAGAACCGGCAGCATGAGCTCTTTGGCGATGACCGTCTGCTGGATTTCATCTCCGGCAAACAGGATATCGCTGCTGAGGAACTTATTCCGATGCTGCATGAGGTTGTTGAGCGTCACCGCGATGGTGCAATTCCTAACGATGACCTGACAATGCTTTGTTTGAGAGTCTTAAAACCGTAAGCAATAAGGGAGGTTTTCAAATTTCAAATGGACAGCATGGTAATTAAAGAGTGTGGTTGGTTGATAGCCAAAGGATTGGCTGCAACAATCGTCATTTCACTGCTGGCAATGATGATAGGGACATTGGTCGGTTGGGGCGTTTACAGGCTTTCACAGAGTCCCCGCCGGTGGGTGCGTAAGGTGACCCAATGGTGGAAGGTAGTGGTGCGCGGCACACCGTTGGTGGTCCTGCTGCTGATTGTATTCTACCTGCTGTTTGGTGGACATTGCCCGATACTGGCCGCCTCCATTGCAATGGGGCTTATTTTTTCCAACCTTGTGGCTTCCATCCTGCAATCTTCCATTGATGCAGTTGGACGAGGCCAATTGGAGGCAGGACTCATGCTGGGCTTCTCCAGAAGACAGGCCATGCGCCATATCGTGCTGCCACAGGCTCTCCGCATCGGGATGCCGGCCTACAAGTTTCAGGCTGTGGCTATTGTGAAGGGAACCTCAATTGTAGGATATGTGGCCATTCAGGACCTCACCCTTGCCGCACAAACCATCCGGAACGGCACGGGCAACGACCTGCTGCCACTGTTGGCCGCCACCCTCATATACTTTCTGCTGGCATGGCTGCTGAACAAGCTGCTTGACTATATTCTTCTCAAATTGTCCGCCGTATGATTACTGTAACCAACCTTTCAAAAACCTTTTTGGATCCTGACAATTGCAGGGTTGACACATTAAACGGTGTCACTTTCCATCTGTCCAAAGGCGAAGTGGTGGGTGTTATCGGCCCTTCGGGAGCAGGAAAGAGCATCCTGTTGCGATGCATGGCGGGTTTGGAACACCCCACCGGAGAGGAGATCAAAGTGACTCCAGGGATGAGAATAGGCATGGTGTTCCAGCATCTCAACCTTTTCAGCCACCTTACGGTGCTCGAAAATGTGACGCTGGCACCGATAAAACTTTTGGGAATGGGTCGTCAGGAAGCTGAGGAACTGGCCATGTCGATGTTGCGCCGTGTGGGGATGTCAGAACATGCCAGACGGATGCCGTCAACGCTTTCGGGCGGGCAACAGCAACGTGCAGCCATAGCCCGGACGTTGGCCATGAAACCCGATGTGCTGCTCATGGACGAACCGACCTCATCACTTGACCCGACAATGGTGGACGAAGTCCAAGGGGTAGTAAGCTCCCTGGCGCAAGAAGGAATGACAATGGTTATCGTCACACATGAGATGAGGTTTGCCAATGCTGTGTGCAACCGCATTTTTTTCATGCATGAGGGCTGTGTGTTGGAAGAAGGTGCTCCCGAACAGATTTTTGAAAATCCTCGCATGCCGCAGACCCGCGCCTTCGTGCAGAGGATACGCTGTCTGGAGTTCAATATCAGTAGCGGCGACTTCGATTTCTATGACATGCGGTCGCAAATCAAGCAGTTCTGCATACGCTGCTCCATTGCGGAAAAGATGGGCGAGGTGACCCACGTGGTGGATGAAATGTTTGCCCTTATTTCAGACTTTCGGAATCCGATCCACATAGAGGTAAACCACAGCGATTTGAAACAGGAGACAACCGTGACAGTGCTGCAATATGGTGCTGAGGTGTCGGCACTGGACAATCCCGATGCCGACGAACTGGCGGTGATGATTATCCGTGGAATGAGCAAAAGTTCTAAAACAGAGCACACTCCGGAGGGTGTGAAAACAATATTTGAAATATGAAAATAAAAGACAATCCTATCAACAGGACATGGCGGAAGATGCAGGCCATCGGAGGTGTGCTGGTACTGGTTACGGTGGCAGTCCTGCTACAGGTGTGCAGCGCGGTGCAGTACTATTTTTCCCGCGACGGCATACGCAACGAGGTGCGGCAGAGAGCCGTTTCTGAAATGAAAGTCAAAAATCTGGAGATACTGCAGATGGTGACCCGAGTGGAGACGTCAGTGGCCAATATGCAATGGGAGTTGGAACAGTCCATATCACATCCGGATTCGGTGTATCCTGTCCTGCGGCGCATCATGGCGACCAGTCCCGACCTTGTGGGTTGCGCAATCGCCTTCCAGTCCGAATATTATCCTGACAAAGGCCAATGGTATGAGCCCTATGTGTTTCGTAGCGGCGACTCCCTAGTAGACAAGCAGATAGGCTCGGCCACGCACAACTATTTAGAGATGCCTTGGTATACAGACGGATTTGCCTCCGACCAAGGGCTTTGGACAGAACCCTACATCGACAGCAGCGGTTCGGAGGGGATTGTATGCACCTACACTTTTCCGCTGCGCGACACCTCAGGACACAAAGTCGCCCTCTTCGGCGCAGATGTCACTCTCGACTGGCTCAGCGACCTGTTTGAGCAGAAAAAGGAAGTGATAACCTATCTGTTTTCCCATGCAGGACGCATGATTGTTTGTCCGGACAGCTCGATGGCGATGCGTTTCACCCTTGACGAAACCACCAAATCCTTCAATGACTCCACGTCGATGCGTATCAACCGCGACATACTTGAGGGCAGACAGGGTTATGCCGAGGTGCAATACCACGGTGAAAAGTACCAACTTTTCTACAGCCCTGTTGGCGGCAACACCGGCTGGTCAATGTGCCTTGTTTTCCCTGACAAGGAGATATACAGGGGCCTGCACCATGTGAGCCGGATGCTTATGTTCACCATGCTTATAGGCCTGCTGTTCCTTGGATTCATCATGTGGCGCACCTTGCGCGGAATGAGGAAACTGAGCGAAGTGAGCGCAGAAAAGGAGCGTATTGGAAGCGAATTGAAGATTGCCAGGAACATACAGATGGGAATGCTTCCAAAAACTTTTCCGCCCTACCCCGACTGCGACGAGGTGACCATCTATGGTTCACTGGTACCCGCCAAGGAGGTTGGCGGTGACCTTTACGACTTTAATGTGCATGACGGCCGCCTGCTCTTCTGTGTGGGCGATGTGAGTGGCAAAGGTGTCCCCGCCTCGCTGATGATGGCCGTAACCCGTAGCCTTTTCCGCACCGTCTCCTATCAGATTGACAAGCCAGACGAAATAATGAGACGCATGAACGACGCCATGTCGGAGATGAATGAGAACTCGCTCTTTGTCACATTCTTCATCGGTTCGCTTGACCTTAAGACCGGAGATTTCAGCTACAGTAACGCCGGACATTGCCCTCCGGTACTTATTGGCTCGAAACTCTCTGTCCTTGAAATGGATGCTAACATTCCTCTTGGCATCATGTCAGGATGGGATTACACGCGGCAGGAGACTCATGTGGATTCTGACACAATCATATTCAATTATACCGACGGCCTCACCGAGGCACAAAACAGCGACCATGGGCAGTACGGTGAAGAGCGTATGCTTGCCGAACTTGGAAAAGTTGGTTCTTCCACACCATTGGCTATCATCAGCCACATGTCGGAGGTGATACACCAATTTGAAGCCGGCACCGAACAGAGCGACGACCTCACCATGCTTGCCATCAAATTCAACAAACACCAATAGCCATGCAATACACTCTCACATTACACAATAACGTACAGGAGGTGCCGCAGCTGGCTTCGTTCATCGAAACCGTTGCCGCAGAGAACAATTTGGACCATTCACTGACGATGGAGCTGAATCTCGCGGTGGAGGAGGCGGTGGTCAATGTGATGGAATATGCCTATCCGCAGGGTGTTACCGGTGACGTGACGATTGAGGTTTCTGTGGATGACGGACAGCTGGACATCAACATCATTGACAGCGGAATGCCTTTTGACCCCACTGGTAAAAGCGATCCGGATACAAGCCTCTCAGTCGAGGAACGTTCAGTTGGCGGGTTGGGGATATTTCTGGTCCGGCAACTGATGGACACCGTCTCCTATCACCGTACCGATAATAAAAACATACTAACTTTCACAAAGAAAATTAATCAGTAAACTATAAACATAACATAATGACAACCACTATTAAAGAACAAAATGGCGAGCTTGTGGCCTTCTTTGAGGGAAGCCTTGACACCGCCGCATCACTGCAGACAGAAAAGGATATCCAACCACTCCTCACTGCTGACAAGAACATATTGTTAAACTGCGAAAAGTTGGAGTATATCTCCTCCAGCGGACTGCGGATTTTCCTGCAAATCCTCAAGGCCGCCAAACCGCGCGGACTGCATGTCTTCGTTACAGGAATGAATAAGGATATTCTCAAAGTATTCTCATTGACAGGTTTCAACAACCTGCTCGAGTTCAGGGACTGACCGGAGAAATGTGAAGAAGCGGACACACCATGAAAGAGGTATTGCAATTTCTTCAGGAACTTTCGGAAAACAACAACAAGCCCTGGTTTGAGGCGAACAAAAAGCGCTACCTGGAAGCCAAGGCCAAAATGGAACAGCTTGCAGTGGAGCTGGTTGCGGCTATTCGCAGCTTTGATGACACCATAGGCCCCCTCTCCCCGAAGGACTGCACTTGGCGGATTTACAGGGATGTCCGCTTCAGCAAGGACAAACGCCCCTACAAGACGCAGATGGGTGTATTCGTTGCAAAGGGCGGCAAAAAATCCGATTACAACGGATACTATTTCCAGATCGGTTCCCGGGAAAGCGGACACATGCTGGCGGCAGGCAACTATTGCTGTCCGCCACGGGCTCTGAAAATTCTTCGGGAGGACATCATGTATGGCGGAGGTGATTTCCGGAATATCCTGGCCGGCGTTGATGGCAGAATGTGTCTCGACACCTCGGATGCGCTCCGGCGTGTTCCCGCAGGATTCCCCGCAGACGGCCCTGATGCGGAGTTTTACAAACTGAGGAACTTCTGCCTGGTGTGGGTGCCTGATGACCGTTTTGTAACCGCCCCCGCGCTGGTGGAACGCCTGACCGACATCTTCCAAACCACCAAACCCTTTCTGGACTACACCAACCGTGCCATCACCTTCGCGCGGGAAGAGCTTTGATTACAACGCATTAGCTGCCGCGTTGTATAATTTGGCGCATTTTTGTTGTGCAATTTGGCGCCAAGATATTAATTGTCTAAAGAAAGGGAAGCATTAACATGTTAGTTATTTGTCAATCACCCATTGTCCCGTTTTGCTTGACCCTTCATAGCGCAAGCCGTATTGCTCTTTCAGGATACGAAGGTCTTTTCTTAAAGTGGTGAGACTGACTCCCAAAGCATCACAAATCATCTCACGGGTTATTTGCGGTTCATTATGTATGAGGGCAATAATCATATCCAATCGCCCTACCTGTGTCTTTTGTCTGGATTTTCTTTTTCTAATTTTGGGAGCACTTTTGGGGGCACTTTTGGGAGCACTTTTGGGG
>CAJOQK010000060.1 GCA_905236885.1 uncultured Bacteroidales bacterium | reverse complement strand
TCCTGCGCCTGAAAGTGGAGCCCGTTGAAGAGGAGGCGCTGGAACTGATGGACAGCATCCACCTGAAAAACGACACAGAAGCCGCCGATTGCGTGGCCGATGCCATAACCGATGCCTACAAGCGGCTGCTGCAACCGCAAATGGAGACGGAAATGCGGCAGCAGGCCAAAATCAAGGCGGACGAGACCGCCATCCGCGTGTTTGCCGACAATTTGAGACAGCTGCTGCTGGCACCGCCTTTGGGCGAAAAGGTGGTTATGGGCATTGACCCGGGCTTCCGTACAGGCTGCAAAGTGGTGGTGCTCAACAAACAGGGAAGTTTATTGGACCACACGGCCATCTACCCGCACCCGCCGGTCACCGACGTGTTCCATGCCAATGAAACCGTCCGCGAATGGGTGAAAAAATATCAGGTTGAGGCCATTGCCATCGGCAACGGCACCGCAGGCAGGGAGACCGAACAGTTTGTCAAACATGTGGACTTTGAAAAAACACCTGTCATTGTCATGGTCAATGAGAACGGAGCCTCCGTCTACTCCGCCTCCGAAATTGCACGGCAGGAATTTCCTGACGAGGACATCACGGTCAGAGGAGCGGTTTCCATAGGCAGGCGGCTGATGGACCCGCTGGCGGAACTGATCAAGATTGACCCTAAATCCATCGGTGTGGGACAATACCAGCACGACGTGAACCAGAAAAAACTGCAGGAATCCTTGGCGGAGACCGTCTCCTCCTGTGTAAATGCGGTTGGCGTGGAACTGAACACCGCCAGCAGGGAACTGTTGGCCTATGTTTCCGGCATCGGGCCGGCCTTAGCGGAAAACATCATCCAGTACCGCAGCGAAAACGGCCGCTTCCGGTCCAAAAAGGAGCTGCTGAAAGTGCGCCGCCTCGGGGAAAAGGCCTTTGAACAGGCCGCAGGTTTCCTGCGCATCCGCGATGCGGAAAACCCTTTGGACAGCAGTGCCGTACATCCGGAAAGCTACGAAGTGGTGGAGCGCATGGCCGCCTCACTGCACTGCAGCATAAAGGATTTGATGAAAAATGAAGCCCTGCGCAAGCAAATCCGCATTGAGGACTTCACCACCCCGAAATTCGGAATCCCCACTCTCACCGACATCATGAAGGAACTTGCCAAACCGGGCCGGGACCCTCGCGAAACCTTCGACCTGTTCGCCTTCGACAGCGACATCCACAGCATCACGGACTTGAAAGTGGGCATGGTGGTGACCGGTGTCATTGTCAATATTGCGGCCTTCGGCTGCTTCGTGGACATCGGGGTGCACCAGGACGGCCTGCTCCACATCAGCCAGATGGGGAAACGCCGTGTCCAGAACCCCTCCGAAGTGGTGAAACTGAATCAGAAGGTGAAGGTGAAAGTCATTGGCGTGGATGTGAACCGCAAGCGCATCTCCCTCAGCATGAACGTTGAATAAATTTATACATATTCTAATACTGAATCATTATGAACAAACAGGCACTGATTGACCAAATACGTCAAAAAAAGAGTTTTCTTTGCGTGGGACTAGACACTGATCTGCAAAAGATTCCCGCCCTCATGCTGAAGAGCGACGACCCGATTTATGAATTCAACAAAGCCATAATCGACGCCACATCACCCTATTGCGTAGCCTACAAGCCCAACCTGGCTTTTTATGAGGCGGCCGGATGGAAAGGCCTGCAAAGCCTGGACAAAACCCTCCAATACCTCCGTTCTCTTCCGGAACCGGTGTTTGTCATCGCTGACGCCAAGCGGGGGGACATCGGGAACACCTCCACCCAATACGCACGCTCCTTTTTCGGCGATTCCAACCCGAAAAAACGTTTTGACGCAGTCACTGTGGCACCATACATGGGCGAGGACAGCGTGAAACCATTCCTTGAATTTGAAAATGCCTGGACCATTGTGCTGGCTTTGACCTCCAACAAAGGCTCCGACGACTTCCAGATGCTTGACTGCGGCGGAAAAAAACTGTATGAGAAGGTGCTGGAGACCACCAAACAATGGGGCAGCGACGAGAACATGATGTATGTGGTGGGAGCCACCAAAGCCGAAATGTTAGCCGACATCCGCCGGATAGTGCCTGACCATTTCCTGCTGATTCCGGGCGTGGGCGCACAAGGAGGCAGCCTGGAGGCGGTCATCCGCTACGGCATGAACAGGGACTGCGGCCTGCTGGTCAACTCCTCCCGGGGCATCATCTATGCCTCCAAAGAGGCTGACTTCGCTGAGCGCGCAGGAGAAGAGGCAGCCAAACTGCAACAGCAGATGGCGGCGTTTTTGTAGGACTGCGGAATGGTTGTTATTTGGGAACCATAAGTCGTTTCCATTGATTCCAATGCGTTCCAAACGCGGCGGCATCACACCCCCTGGCTGTTCCGGTACTCCATTGGCGTCATGCCGGTCTCCCTTTTGAAGAAGGTGCCGAACTGTGCGGCGTTGTTGAAGCCCAAGGCTTTGGCAATGGTCACCAGATTCTCCTTTGAACCCCTCAACATCATTTTCGCCTCCCGGATCACAACAGTGTCTATCCATTCTTTGGCAGATTTGCAGCATTTTCCCCTGACAACCGCATTCAAATAGTTTGGGGTGACTTTCAGCAGATTGGCATAAAAAGTCACATTTCTGTTTTTCAAAGCATTTTTGCTGACAAGTTTCACGAAACCGTTGAATATCTCATGCGGACGGCTGGCATAAACAGGTGCGGTTGGGGTGGTGCCATGCAGCCTGTACAGATACCACATCATCAAGGTGGTCATGCATTCTATGGGTTTTGAGTTTTTCACGGGTCTGGCAAACATTTTGTTATATTGGCCCCAAATTAAACCGAGTAAAAAAAACGTATTCAAAAAAGGTTTAATTATGCAGAATGGAGAAACAAAGAAGAACATCGAAATTCAAGGCACAGGTTGTGCTGGAACTCCTGAAAGGAGGATCGCTGGAAGAGTTG
>CAJOQK010000059.1 GCA_905236885.1 uncultured Bacteroidales bacterium | reverse complement strand
TATTGGATGCATCGGGCGTGAAATGGAAAAGATTCAAACGGCCCAAATACAATTTGAAAAAGTTAAATGAGCTTTATGGTGACTCGTATGGTGATTCATACAATTACTCTTCTTATTCTATTTTTGATTATAAGTGTCTTAATAATCGTAATGGAAACAACGACAGCTACGACTTTGAGAATTACCCAATTGGCAATGATTCGTCAGGATCGGCTAAAGCCACACTGACTGCAGGTGTAGGTGATTTTGTCTATGAGAGCTTGAATAATGCATTTCCAGACACAAATATCATGGATCCGTTTTGGTGTTTTTCATACGGAATAGAAATCACTGGTGATTATCCTGATGAGGATTGCCCAATCATTCTGCACTCCTTTTCTTTCACCACTATTGACGGGGACACCATACCGTATGTCTTGTATTATCGCACATTTGAAGAATGGGAACCAAGGGGAGTACGAAAAGAAAACACTAAATATTATTATTTTTTGCCAACGGATTCTTTCCCGCTCAATCTTACAGGCATAACCCGAAAGATTCTTGCCAATTGCCATAAACCGAAAGAATTACGGAAAATATATGTCAATTATGACATTGAGGTTGAAGGACATCGTCTGGTAGTCCAAAGTTTATGGGGGTGGTAATCCATCGCTCTTCCATGCTGAAACCAGTCCCTATGGCAGGTGAGTACTCACTGACAATGGAAAATCCATCTATCCTGTCCGTGCAGGCTTCCGCATAAAACTGTAAGGGAAAAAACAAAGGGCGCAAACTTGCGCTCTTTGTTTTTAGTGTTAAGGGGTTTAAGAGGTTTAAGGAGTTTAAGAGGTTGGTTAGAACCCCTTAAACTCTTAAACTTTTAAACTCTTAAACTCTTAAACTCTCGCCTCGTCACTTCGTCTCCCTATGCGTGAGCGTGAGGAAAGGCATTAGCTGCATCTGGCTCTCTAAGCGGGCGTAGCGGCTTTGCCGTATTTCAAACGTGATGCGGGCATCGTTCCCGACATAATCCATTGAGGTGATGCTGGCATCCTCCTTTTTCAGCAGCTGCATCGCGTTGTTCAGGTGGCTGTAGTCCATTTGGACTGAGGCGAGTTCCAGAATGTTTTTCTCTATAATCTCCGCTTGCGCCATCGCCAGTTGCGTGGTGGTTTTGTAGGCGTTGATCAGGCCGGGAATGCCTAATTTGGTGCCGCCGAAGTAGCGCACCACGGCGGCCAGCACATCCTTCACACCGGCGGACTGCAATTGCCCGAAAATGGGGCGGGCGGCGCTTCCCGAAGGCTCGCCGTCATCGTTCAGCCGCGTCTGTTCCGTGCCTAAATGCCCGAGGGTATAGGCATAGCAGATGTGGGTTGCGCTGTAGTGCTCCTTTTTAAGTGCAGCCAAATGGTTTTTGACCTTCTCCTCGGAGTCAATAGGAAAAAGGAAGCCTATAAAGCGGCTCCCTTTCTCCTTGTATTGGTCCGTCGCCATGGCGGCGATGGTTTTGTAGGTGTCTTCCATATTTTTAAAATAAAATCTCTTTCGTTCAAGGGAAATCCTTTAAATCTCCTGCTTCATGCTGCATCATGCGTCGCTAAGGCTGTCAATCTTGGATTTTTTAGAAGTCCCTTCAAAATTTGTTTTCATAGGAAGTCACGCATTTTCAGTTTTATGCCTCTTCGGCAGGTTTTGCACGCAGCGAATCCCACACCAGGTAGAGGCAGAGCAGCACAAACATCACAATTGCCAGAATGTTGAACAAACTGCCGTTGACGTAGGAGGCGGGCATGCCCACTTCCGCGCCGCACAGCTTCATGATTGCGCTGACCACGCCCATGATGGCTCCACCGGCTAAAAGTCCGGAAGCCAGCAGGGTTCCTTTGTCCTTGCGGGCTTTGTTCACCTTCTCATCCTTGCTGCGGCTGCTAATGAACCAGGCCAGGAATCCGCCCACCAGAAGCGGGGTGTTCAGCTGCAAGGGAATGAACATTCCCAGTGAGAAGGCTAATGCCGGAACACCGATGCAGTCCAGCACAATTGCGAAGATTGCGCCGATGATGTAGAGAATCCACGGGGTGCTGCCGCCGAACATCAGCGGTCTGATGATGGCAGCCATGGCGTTGGCCTGCGGTGCGGCCAATGCATCCTCACCGGTGTAGCCGTAGGTTTTGGAGAGCAGCATGATGACCGCACCTACTGTCAGGGCGGAGACCAATGTGCCTAAAAATTTGAATCCCTGTTGTTTGTAAGGGGAGGAGCCAATCCAGTAACCTATTTTAAGGTCGGTGATGAAGCCGCCTGCCATGGCCAAGGCCGAGCAGACGATGCCGCCCACAATCAATGCGGTGATGATGCCGCTTCCGCCCTGCAATCCCACGGCGGAAAGAATGAAAGAGGCTAAAATCAGGGTCATCATGGTCATGCCCGAAACGGGGTTGGTGCCGACGGTGGCAATGGCGGTCGCCGCCACGGTGGTGAACAGGAATGCGAACACAAACACAACCAGCACACCTACAATGACCTGTGTAAGGTTCATCTGCAGCCCGCCCCACATGAAGAAGGCGAAAATAAGTGCCAGAACCACCACAAAGCCGATGAGCAATATTTTCATGGAGATGTCACGCTGTGTGCGCTGAACCTCTGTTTTTTCCGTGCCTTTGCCAACCTTAAGGGCCACGCCCAGGGAGGTCTTGATCACTTTGGAGGATTTGATGACTCCCAGCAGACCTGCCATGGCGATGCCGCCGATACCTATGTAGCGGATGTAGTTGGAAAAGATGAATTCCGGATCCAGGCTGCTCATGCTCACCATCAGTCCGTCAGCGTTGGTGAAGCTGCCGAACTCTCCCAAAAGGGGCAGGATGAACCACCATGACAAAAATGAGCCCGCACAGATTATGCCGGCATATTTCAGTCCGATCAGGTAGCCGGTGCCCAACAGTATGGAGCTGGCATTCATTTTGAAAAGGAATTTGTGGTTGCTGGCCAGCTGTTCGCCCCATCCGGTCATGCGGGTGGAGATATTTTCCGCCCACACATGGAACGTGGTCATCAGAAAGTCATACAAACCGCCAATCAGTCCACTGATAAGCAATAACTTGGCTTGGTTTCCGCCCCGTGCGCCCGACACCAGGATCTCGGTGGTCGCGGTGGCTTCGGGGAAGGGGTATTTGCCATGCATGTCGGAGACAAAGTATTTCCGGAAAGGGATTAAAAACAGGATTCCAAGGAAGCCGCCCAGCAGGGAGGCGAGGAAAATCTGGAGGAAATGCACCTCCATCTGGATTTCCGGGTTGGTCTCCTGGATGATGTAGATGGCCGGCAGGGTGAAAATTGCGCCAGCCACAATCACACCGGAGCTGGCTCCTATGGATTGGATAATCACATTCTCCGAAAGCGGGCTTTTCCTTTTGGCCAGCGTGGAGGCACCCACAGCGATGATGGCGATAGGGATGGCCGCTTCAAACACCTGCCCGAACCGCAGTCCCGCATAGGCGGTGGCGGCGGAGAAAATGATGGCCATCAGCAGGCCGCCGATGACGGTCCATGCGTTGATTTCCGGATATTTTTTGTTCGGGTTCAGTATGGGGCGGTAGCTTTCGCCCTCCTTCAGTTCCCGATAGGCGTTGTCCGGAAGCTTCGTGATGGGTTCTTCTTCGTGCTTTTCTTCGATATTTTCCATGTTACTTCACATCTTTTAAAAGTTTCAGATTCTCTTCCAATTCTTTGATTTTCTCTTTGGATTTCTCTATTTTTTTCTCAAATTCGGCCTTCAGCAGGTCGGCGTTTTTGGAGTTGGCGAAAAATCCCAGGTTGTTCTCCCAAAGGGTCACTTCCTCTTTCATTTTGGCGATTTTGTTCTCCAGCAGCTGTTTTTCCTTTTTCAGGGCGGTGTTGCTGTGCTCTTCTCCCAAAATGTTCTGGATGTGCTGCTGGTAGTTGTTGCGCCTCATGTCGTTCTCGTTGTTCCTCAACTGCTCGAAACGACGGTCGATGGCTGCGCGGAACTCCTTCCACAGCCGCTCTTTTTCCGCAATGGGGGTGTAGCCGATGGCGGTCCATTCCCTTTGGAAGGCCTTGATGATTTCAAGGTCGGCTTCGCGGGTTTCGGCCAAAGGCGTGTCAATCACTTTCTGGATCAGAGCCTCTTTCGCGGCCTGGTTCTCTTTCTCATGAGCTTCTATATCGGAGAAATAGGCCTCTTTGGCGGCAAAAAAGTCGTCGCAGGCCTTGCGGAACCGTTTCCAAATCGCGTCGGACTGCTTTTTGGCCACAAAACCGATTTCCTTCCATTCCTTCTGCAGGTTCAGCAGCTCTTCCGTCGCCTTTTTCCAGTCCTTGCGCTGTGCGATGGCTTCCGCCTGGATGCAGAGGTTCAGCTTGCGGTTGTAGTTCTCGACCTGCTCGCCCTTGATTTTCTGCATAGCCTCTTTCTTGCGCTCAAAGAATTGGTCCAGCGTGGTTTTGAAGCGTGCCCAGATTTCATCGTTGTGCTGTTTGGGAGCCGGCCCGATGGTTTTCCAGGTCTTGAGCAGTTCCACCGCTTCGTTGCTGACCTCGTTCATCACTTTCATAGAGCTGAAGTCGATTTTGGTGATCTCCTCCGCACGCAGGCAGAGGGCTAGTTTTGCCTGGTAGTTGTTCTCCTGCTCCTGAGCCATCTGCTCATAGTGTTCCCTGCGTTTTTGGTTGATCATGTCCGAGGCGTTCTTGAAGCGCGCCCAAATCTCCTCCTTTTTGTCATCAGGCACCGGCCCGATTTCCTTCCATTCGTTGTGGTATTGCTGCAACAGGTTGAAGGATTCGAAAATGGAGGGTTCCAGAAGCAGCGCCTCCGCCTTTTCGCACAGGGTGATTTTGCTCTCCAGGTTCTTCTTCCAGTCCAGTTCCTTCAGTTCCTTGTTGATTTTGACCTTGTCAAAGAATTTCTCCACAAAGAAATGGTAGTTCTGCCATGTTTCCGTGACATTTGCCTGAGGCACCGGCCCGATGTTTTTCCATTCCTCCTGGATGGCCTTGAACTGGTCGTATATCTCTTTCAGGGAAATTTCGGAATCAATCAGCTCTTTCAGCTTTTCCAGCAGCTTCTGCTTGGCCTCCAGGTTCTGCTGCTTGATCCGTTCCTGTTCCTCGTTATATTTCTGTTTGTTCTCTTTATATTGTTGGAAGGCTTCGTGGAAACGTTTTTCCAAAATCTGATCCTCGGTCAGGGGAGCGGGTGTTTCGGCGGCGTTTTCCTCATTTTCTCCGGATTCCTCCTTTTTCTCTTCCTCTTCTGCAGGCTTTTCGCTCTGCTGCATCCGGCTTTCCATCTTCTGCTGTTCCTTCTCCTCCTTCACCAGCTGGTTGAAACGCAGTCTCAGCAGTGAGACCTGTTTCTTGATTTTGTTCACATCCTCTTCCTTGACAAATTCCTCAAGGCATTCCACCACCTGCTGTTTCGTGTAGTTGTCGTACAAATCGTCCGGAATTTCCGGAATTTCGATTTCTTCGGGTGCGCCTGCTTCCTGTCCGGCATCTGCTGCCGTTTCTGTCACTTCCGCCTCTTTTTTCGGTTCAGTTTGTCTTTCCGGTTCGGTCATCTCGGGTCCGGCCTGTTCCGGTTGGGCCGGTTCGGCCACCTTCGGTTCGGTCATCTCGGGTTGTCCGGTTGTTTCCTCCGGTTCAGTTCCGGTTTTTTCAGCGGTTTGGGCTTCGGAGACGATTTTTTCCTCCTCCACGGTAGGGTTTTCTTCCGGTTGTTCCGTCCCCACCGTTGCTTCCGGTATGGCGCCCTCTGTGGTTTCCGGCGTGGTTTCCGTTACCGTTTCTTGAAGGGTGTTCTCTTCCGTAATGACAGCGTTTTCAGTTTTTTGCATTTCTTCCTTCTGCTCTTCGGCAGCAGGCGTCACGTTGATCTGTTCTTCCATCGTATAGATATTTGAGCGTTAATAATGAAATTATGAAGTTATAGTTGTTTAATTGATAGAAACATTTAATATTAGAAAAGGCAAAAATACCACAAATTGGAACATGAAATGCAAAAAAATGTTTTTTTTTGTCATTTGAAAATAAAAATCAAATTTTCACGTTTATACAAATATAGGGATATTTTGACGCTATAGTTTGTGTATGAATAAAATAAACTATTTAAAAAGAGGTGATTGCGTGGTTGTCGCGGCACCGGCACGCCATATTTCCGGGGCTGAGGCCGCCCCATTTTTCCAATTGTTGGAGCAAGAGGGCTTTTGTCCGTTAGCAACTCCACATTTGTACGGAAGCTGCCACCAGTTTTCCGGCACAGATGCTGAGCGGGCCGCTGACTTCCAATGGGCTCTGGACGCACCGGAGGTGAAGGCCATTTTTTGTGCCCGGGGCGGATATGGCGGTTTGCGGATAACGGATGCCTTGGATTCCAAGGAGTTCATCAAACATCCCAAATGGATTTGCGGTTACAGCGACACAACTGTATTCCACCAGCTGATGCAGCATTGGGGCTATCCCTCGCTGCACTGCACCATGCCAGTCAATGTCGGGCGGGAGAATTTGGAAAGCCTTTCTGTTCGGAGCATGTTGGCAGCGTTGATGGGGGAGCCTTTGCGCTACGAGGTTCAGCCGCATCCCCTCAACCGTCCGGGAAAGGCACAGGGAGCATTATGCGGTGGAAATCTCTCCATCCTGTATGCGCTACAAGGGTCTCCTACCGCGTTGCGGGCGGAGGGTAAAATCCTCTTCATTGAGGATTTGGACGAATACCTCTACCATATTGACCGGATGATGCTGAATCTGAAGCGAAGCGGCGCTTTGGCGAATCTGGCGGGACTGGTGGTGGGCAACCTCTCTGACATGCACGACAATGCGGTCCCATTTGGAAAAACAGCGGAGGAGATTGTATATGAACATGTGGCTGAATATGATTATCCGGTCTGTTTCGGGTTCCCCGCCGGTCATGCGGATGCGTCAAACAATCTGGCGCTGCCGATGGGGATGCCGCTGGAGCTGACGGTCGGGGAGGATGTCGGAATTGTTTTTCATGGAGCTTGATTAACACTTGATAGCTGATTAAGGTTATTTGTTTATAAACTCCCCTAAAGTAATTTTTAGAACTCCCCTTAATTCATATTGATTTTTTAGCTATCTTTGCAAAGTTTTTTTTTCATGCCGAATGGTGGGAAAAAAGAGACGAAGTTATTTATATATAATTGTTTTAGAGAGAATTAAATTTATTTGAAATGGCAGATTTACAATTTGACGGGGATGGATTCCTGATTCATCCGGAAACTTGGTCGGATGAGGTGGCCAATGAGATTGCCAAAGCGGACGGCATTGAAAATTTGACAGAACAGCACTGGGCGGTGATCAAAGTCATCCGCCAGAATTATGAGGAAAAGGGGATGGCTCCCATGGTTCGTGTGATTTGCAGGGAGACAGGCCTGAAGCTGAAAGACATTTATGAACTGTTCCCGCTGGGTCCTGCCCGTGGCGCCTGCCGTGTGGCCGGACTGCCCAAGCCCGACGGTTGCGTATAGTATTAACGTAAGGCTCTTCCGCAACCCGTCAATTTCCGGATGGAATGTTTGAATGGGTTTTTGGAGGTGTCCATAAATTTTTGCCTATGATTTGGTCCCAATATGTTGTTTTAGGCGCACTGCTTTATTGTTTCGGTGCGTTTCTGGCTCATTTCCTGCGTTTGCTCCGTTTGGGGAAACCGCGTGACCTGTCGCGGAAAAGCGGCAGTGTCGGCAGGGGTGTGGCGTATGCCAATACCGTGGCGATGATGCCAAGCCAAAAAGAGTCCGCAAAGATGCACCTGCCCACTTATATGTCGGGCATTGTGTATCACTTGGGCACTTTTTTGAGCCTGTTGCTCATGGTGCTGCTCTTTTTTCATCCGGTGGTGGATTTTTTGATTGACTATACGGCAGTGACCGGTATTTTGGTGGGATGTCTGTCGGTGAGCTGTGCGTTTGGCTTCGGATTGTTCTTCAAACGCCTGTTTTCCTCAGCATTGCGTCCCTTGTCCAATCTGGATGACTATCTGTCCAATCTGATTGTGACCTGTTTCCAGTTGTTCACGCTACTGTATCTGCTCTGTTTGGACGGAACTCGCATGCTGAACGCCTATAATTTGGTGACGGCACTTATGTTGCTCTATATGCCGATGGGCAAGCTGCGGCATGTGCTCTATTATTTTTCCGCACGTTTCCATTTGGGGTTCTTCTACGGATGGAGAAATGTGTGGCCCCCGCAAAAAGAGAAATAATATGGAAAAACTGACAAAAGAACAAATAGATAAGGCATTGAAATTGTTGAAAATGCCTGCTGACAGCAAGCTTGTGACCCATCTGAACGCCTGCGTGCATTGCGGGTTGTGCGGCACCAGCTGCATGTATTACACCACCTTGAAGGATGAGAAGTTCATGCCTGCGCGGAAAGTGGAGCTGGTGGCTTCGCTCTACCGCCGCTACTGCACCATGACGGGAAAATTTTTCCCGCATCTGGTGCATGCCCGCGAATTGGATGAAAAAATGGCCGAGGAGATGATTGATGTGCTGTTCGGCGGCTGCACCATGTGCGGACGCTGCGTGAAGCACTGCTCCATCGGGGTGGACATCGCCTACATTGTGAGGGTCGGACGGCAGATGCTGGCCGCCATGGGGCTTGTTCCCGCCACCTTGCAGGCCACCGTTGACGCCGCACTGAACACCGGCAACAACATGGGCATCCCCACAGAGGAGTTTGTGGACACCATCCAGTGGATGGAGGAGGATATGCAGTCGGAGGAGGGCTTTGAGGAGGCCACCATCCCGTTGGACAAGGAGGGCTGCCACGTGCTATATACCCTCAATCCGAGGGAACCGAAGTTCTTCCCGCTCTCCATTTCGGCCATGGCAAAGGTCTTTTACGCCGCCAAGGAGAGTTGGACACTTTCTTCCACCATGTATGACGTGACCAATTACGGACTGTTCAACGGCAATAACGAGCAGGCCGGTGTCATCGCAAAACATCTGCACGACGAGGTGCTGAAGCTGAAGGCGGAGACGCTCATTTTAGGGGAATGCGGCCACGGCTCACGCGCCACGCGCTGGGAGGGTCCCAACTATCTGGGGCAGGCCTACGAATTTGAGGTGCGGACGGTTGTGGAGCTGATCAACGACTACATACGTAGCGGGCGCATCAAACTGGATCCCGCCCTGAATGCTGAAAAGGTGACGCTGCACGATCCC
>CAJOQK010000058.1 GCA_905236885.1 uncultured Bacteroidales bacterium | reverse complement strand
GGTTTGGAGGTGTATTTCATTTCGCACAATGAGACTACCTTGTCCGCCCGTTCAATAACCATGTCCATCTGTGCGCCGGGTGTCAGTCTCCGGTTGCGCGCGCAGTTGGTCAAGGGCGTCGTTGAGACTAATTGAGTTGTAATCCACTGATATAAATATATATAACGATTAATATTGTAAAAGTGGTAATCCGTATTCAAATTTCATGTATCTTTGCAAATTTGTAATTTGCAATAAGGCAGACAATACATGTTGGAAAAAGAGGTGCGTTTGAAATGTTGGAGGTTTCCATTGCGGCTGATGCTGTGGGTGGTGGCATGCGTTTTTTCGTTGCCGCTTCAGGCGCAGATGCATGCACAGCAAATGCAGGAGCAGATAGCATCATCATGTCAGGTGCAGATACAGGCGCAGATACAAGCGCAGATGGCATCATCATGTCAGGTGCAGATACAGGCGCAGCAAATGCCACAACAATCACAGCAGCCGGTATCATTGTACGGCAAAGGCAAGGTGACGCTTACGCCCTATGTGGCGGAGGGCTCTAATGTGGCGGTGGTGGTATGCCCTGGCGGCAGCTACTGCTGGTTAGACATGGAGACTGAAGGCACCGGTGTGGCGCAATGGCTGCAGAGCAACGGCATCTCCGCCTTTGTGCTGCGCTACCGTGTGGCCGGATGGTGGGCCTGGGCCACGCATTACCGCTGCCTCTTCAGGGGTCATCAGCATCCTGACATGCTTCATGACGGGGAGGCGGCTCTCCGTTGGGTGAAACAGCATGCGGCTGAATTCGGCATTGACAGCGGCCGCGTGGGTGTCATGGGCTTTTCGGCGGGCGGCCATCTGGCCTTGTCGCAGGCCTGCTACGGAGACGGACATCCCGCCTTCGTGGCTGCCATCTATCCGGTGGTGAGCATGAGCGATCCCTGCACGCACCAACGTTCCCGTCGGGCGTTGCTGGGGGAGCGGCGGCAAAACGACCTCCGGATGCGCGATTCGCTCTCCATCGAGCGGCACATCCCTGCCGGTTGTCCGCCGGTTTTCCTGCTCAACTGCTTGGACGACCCTGTGGTGGACTACCGCAATTCTGTGCTGGCCGATTCCGCACTGACCGCGCAGGGAGTCAACCATTTGTATATACAATACCAGACCGGCGGCCATGGCTTCGGCGCGAGCGAGATCAAAGGCACGGAGGAGAGCCGGCAATGGAAAAATATTTTTTTGAACTGGATAAAAAGTTTATAAATCGGATAAAAGTCATAAATGTCACATGAACATGTCAGATGATATAGAATTCAAATCTGCGGAAGAGATCAAAACATATCAGGAAAAGCGTTTGGCGGAGGCGTTGGCCTATTTGCAGGCAAAGTCGCCTTATTACCGGCAACTGTTCCAAAGTTACCACATCCAAATCCAAAAAATCAAGCATTTGGAGGATCTGGTCAAAATCCCCTTTACGGAAAAGAAGGACCTGCAACTTTTCAACCAGGATTTTCTCTGCTGTCCAAAGGAAAAGATTATCGACTACATAACAACATCCGGCACATTGGGCGATCCTGTCACGTTCGCCTGCACGGAGAAGGATCTGCAGCGTTTGGCCTACAATGAGAAGAAGTCGTTCGAATGTGCCGGACTCAAGCCTGGCAACATTGTACAGCTGATGACAACCATGGACAAACGTTTCATGGCTGGGCTGGCCTATTTCCTCGGCATTCGCGAGATGGGTGCCTCTGTGATACGTGTGGGCAATGGGATTCCGGAGCTGCAGTGGGACACCATCATGCGGCTGCATCCTGACACACTGATGTGCGTGCCCTCATTTATTTTGAAACTAATCCAGTATGCGGAAGCGCATCATATTGATTATAAGAATAGTAGTGTCAAACGAATCATCGGAATCGGGGAGGGGCTTCGCAATCAGGATTTCAGCCTCAACCTATTGGGTGAGCGCATCCGTGAAAAATGGGATGTGCAACTTTTCGCTACCTATTCCTCCACGGAGATGGGCGCCACTTTTTCGGAATGCGAATACGGCAGAGGCGGGCATGTGCATCCGGAACTGATCATTGTGGAAATCATAGGAGATGATGACCTGCCTGTGTCGGACGGCGAGGCCGGTGAGATTGTTGTCACCACCTTGGGTGTGGAGGGAATGCCGCTGCTGCGGTTCCGTACAGGCGATATTGCCAGCAAGCGGGTGGAGCAGTGCGCCTGCGGACGGAATTCCTACAGGCTCACCCCGCTTATAGGCCGGAAAAACAATATGATCAAGCTGAAAGGTACCACTTTGTATCCGCCTGCAATCAACGATGTGCTGGACAATATGGATTACATTGAGAATTATGTGATTGAGGTGAGTACCAACGATGCTGGCACCGATGATGTGCTGGTGAAAATCGGCTTGCGCGACGGCGTGGACGAGGCGGTTGTCAAAGAGTTGAAGGACAGTTTCCGCTCCCGTATACGTGTGGCTCCGCAGGTGGAGGTGCTTCCGGTGGAGGAGATTCATCGGATCAATTATCCGGCCAAAAGCCGCAAACCCATTAAATTCATTGATTTACGTAAGAAATAATCTCCATGCAACCAGATATTTTTGATGACATCAGACCTTATCGTGACGAAGAAATCCCTGCTGCGGTAAAGCGTATTGCAGAAAGTGAGATTCTTCCCGCCATTGCCGAGTTTGTCTATCCGGGTGAGGAGGTGCAGGCTGTGGCACGGCGTATTGCCGCTGTGAAAAGCAGCGAGGAGTTGCTGCATTCCCTGGCAAAGGATGCTGTAAAGCGGGTGCTGGACAGCAGCACCACGCAGTTCACGGTTTCAGGATTTGACAAACTGGATCCACAGCAACCATATCTTTTTGTCTCCAATCACCGTGATATTGTGCTGGATGCCGCCATTTTGCAATATGTGCTGGACCAGTACGGCCATGCAACCTGCTACATCACTTTTGGAGCCAACCTGATGAGCAACCCTCTGATCACAGATTTGGGCAAAAGCATGAAGATGTTCCGCACTGAGCGTGGAGGCAATAAAATGGATTTTTACAAGAATATGATGCATCTCTCCGCCTATATGCGCCATCTGGTCACCGAGGAGAACGTCTCCATTTGGATTGCCCAGCGAAACGGACGCACCAAAAACGGTATTGACGCGACTGATCCGGCTGTAATGAAAATGTTTTCCCTCAGCGGAAACCGTGATTTGGCTTCATCCATGGCCGCCTTGCACATTGTGCCGGTCGCAATCTCCTACGAGTGGGAAACATGTGACATTGCCAAAGCTGTTGAGACCTATATGACCCGCCAGAACGGCAGCTATGTGAAGGTTCCTGGAGAGGATTTGCAGAGCATGATCAATGGCATTGTAGCCCCGAAGGGTCAGGTGCATCTGGAAGTGTGCAAACCGTTGGAAATTGATGATTTGGAACAGCTTTCAAAGAGCAAGACGGAATTTTTCCCACAGGTGGCCGCACTGATGGATAAGCGGATTAACGCCGCCTTCCGTCTGATGCCAACCCATTATATCGCTCATGACCTTCGCAGCGGAACCCGCCAATATGCCGCCTTCTACGATGATGAGAAAGAGCAGCAGTTCCATCTGCATCTGGGCAAGGTGACCGCCTTCTCCGATTGTGATACCGAACTGTTACGCAGTATTTTGCTGGACCTTTATGCCAACTCGGTGGACAATGTCAGCAGGTGGAGGAATAGTTGATGAAGTAGTTTTGTGAAGTCTTCAGCGAGCATGACTTGCAACTCGCTGCACTTCGGAGTGGATGTTCCTGTGGTTGCGCTCTTGTGTGCGCAATCGTCAATCTTTGACCAACCGGACGGGATACCCATTTTTACGGGTTTGAACGTCCACGTATTTGTTGTTCGCTTTAAAGCCGATAATCCACGCTCTATTCTCATCATAGGGTGTGGAAGACCAATAGATGCCATCTTTGCCGTAGAGGTTCACGTTTCCATAATCGTAAGAGTAAAAGCCCATGGCAGGCATGGTGATGGATTTGCCGTTGGAACCGGTTATATTGTAACCACTGCCAGTCCACGTCCACTCACACTCGTTAATCAGTTCAATGCACTGATCTTTGCTTGGAAGTTTGTCTCCAAACCGGGACATGGCCTCATCGTAGGTGAAGTAATCATGCTCTGCATTAGCTGAATTTTCTTCATTTGTAGTTTTCCATTTGGTTCCGCTGGACAGCCCCAGGTCCACATAGTCACCATTGTCGGGGGTATTGCCTTTTTGTTCCTCTTCATCCTCTTTGCAGGATGACATTCCAGCACTTAAAAGTGCCACAAATGCCAGCGTAAATACTGTTTTTAAATACTTCATTTTTTTTGTTTTTTGTTTGTTAAACTGATATTTATTTTTTCCGGATATTCATATTTAAAAATGCTGCATTCAACTTACAAATGCAACTTTGGTTAAACAATAATTTTTGCAAAAGTACTAAAAAAATACTCATACGGGGTTAAAAATCCCAATTTTTTTCGAGGTCTGTTGTTTAATTTTTCCTGTATCATCTCAATATATTCATCATCAATATCTTCCAGTGACGTCCCTTTGGGTATGTACTGCCTGATTAGTCCGTTC
>CAJOQK010000057.1 GCA_905236885.1 uncultured Bacteroidales bacterium | reverse complement strand
CTCCGCAACACCATGAAACGGGTGGAGGAGACCTGCCTGAAAGGCGGCCTCGTCCGCTGCCACCGCTCCTATTTCGTGAACAGCGCACGGGTGCAGGCCCTGCAGAAGGACAAGGAATTCACCTACGCCGTGCTGGATGTGCCAAACGCCCACCGCGTGCCTGTCAGCAAGAACTATTACGACTCCCTGGCCGCGTTGTTGTAATAATTTCAGTACATCAGTCCGAACACCCAAAGCGGTATTCTGTTACGGCTGCCGATTTCAATGTCATCTACTGCAAGGAAACTGTCGGGCAGATCTTTAATCTGTTCAAAAGATTTATTTTTACCGCCAACCTCAAAAAGATACTGATGATCAATCAAAAAATCGCCCTGTTTGGGGTAACACACCTCGTGTGTGCTATCCATCTGGTTCATGAAAAAGGTCTCACGTAGCGTTCCTTTATTAACCTGTGCAGTAAGAGCATACATCAGATTGGTGTTGTTCAGGTAAATTTTTTCAGGACGTGACAGGTGCTTAAGGCTTTTGGTGTCATCATTCAGAAGATTTACCAGCCCGCTACGCTGCAAAGCCAAAAGCATTTTCAGTCCCTGATTGCGGTCAGTTTCCAATTCGCGGAACAGCTGGCTCATATTGAGCGTTTGCGGTACAGCCTCGGCCAAGACCATCAGCATTTTGCGTGTTTTACGTATGGTTGAAAGGGTAACACCGTCCACTGTGGGATAATCACTGTCCAAAATCAGGTTGATTACCTGCATCAGTCGTTGGTCATGGGTTTTGCGCGTTTCTTTATAAAATGGATAGTATCCTGTGACACAATATTTTTCAAAAGCAGGAAGAATCTTTACGCCAGATGTCACTTCCATGGCAATATCCACATGACGCTTAAGCAAATCATCCAATCCAACAGGTTGGATATGGCATAACCCCTCAAACTCCAAATATTCCCTGAACGACATGCCATGCAGGGTATAAAGCTGCATACGGCGCGAAAGATCCGCCTGAGCATTATCAATCTGTAGCATTGATGAACCCGTGAACACGATGTTCAAATCAGGATATTCATCGTATATGTTCTTTATCAGACGTTGCCAGAGCGGAAAATAATGCACTTCGTCCACAAAAAGATATTTTCCGCCGTGCGTATAATGGTACTCGACAAGCTCCTTGACGTCATGCGTGGTGAACCAAAGGTCGTCAAGCGAAATGTACAGCACGGCATCCTTGTCAGCAATCTCCTGTTTGATGTGCTGAAGAACCAATGTCGTTTTGCCACCTCCCTTAGGGCCTTTGATTCCAATCAGACGGTTATTCCAATCTATCTCATCAAAAAGATAGCGGTGAAAAGCCTTCGGAACGGTGGCTATCCGACGTTTGCTTGTGCGCTCAATAAGTGCGATATCCTCTGTGTTTAGCATATTTGTGTCAATTTTACACCCAGATAACGATTAGTGTTTTGAAATATTGTTTTAATCTAAAAAAAAATATCTGCAAATACTGTTTTTATTGTAAAATTAGTATCTGCATATACTAAATTTATGTCAAATTTAGTATTTGGAAATACTAAAAGCTGCAACCCTATTCTTTCTTCTCTTCACACGTCTGGAGTTCCAACGGGCGCTCCCACCGCAGCACGCGGATGGGGCGGTATAGTTAAAAAATAAAATGCCCTGCAATGGATTTCCTATTGATTTTTCATGTACATTTGCAAAATAATGTTATGACTATGGAAGTTGAGAAATATAATACGGAAATGGACAAAATGTCCGATTCGATGTCGGGACTGTTTCAAGATGCCTGTGCCATTATTGAGCAGGCGCGGACGACGACTTACCGTGCAGTGAACGAAACACTTATCAAACGCAACTGGCTTTTGGGAATGAGGATTCAGCATGAGGTGCTGAAAGACAAACGAGCGGAGTATGGAGAGCAGGTTATTAGAGTGTTGGCAAAAAATTTGACCTTAAAATATGGTGCGGGCTATTCTCGCAACAATCTTTATAGGTATTTGTCGTTTTATAAATCATTTCCAAACATTTTCCAATCAGTGAGTGGAAAATCTGAAATTGTCCCATCACTGACGGGACAATCTAAAATAGTCCCATCGATGATGGGATTATCTGGCCAATCGGATTTATATAACACTATGGCATCCACCTATCCATTGAGATTGTCATGGACTCACTATAGTATCATCCTGCAGGAATCCAATGCCGAAGCCCGCGCCTGGTACGAAAACGAGGCCGCCAACGAAATGTGGAGCACACGAACCTTGCAGCGCAATGTCTCTTCGCAATACTATCATCGTATGCTCCAGTCGCAGGACAAGGTTGCCGTGCATGACGAGATGGTGAAGCTGACCAAGCCCCTGCAAGACATGCTGGAGTATTTGAAAAACCCTGTTGTGGCCGAGTTTATTTCGTCCTCAACGGCAGTGACCAGCTCTATGCCGCTAAATACCTCACCTATATGCCTACACAAGAGGAACTTCGGCGCGAAATTGAGCAACAGAAGGAGTTTTATCGGTTGCAGAATGGGGAATGAACTATAACGGACCCTGTAATTTCGGACAGTAGTCACAATTTTCATTTTTTCAGGCTCACACAATATTCCGCGCAATCAGGTTGTATAAATTTTTAAATAAACACCTGATCACTGGTTTTCTTTTGAAAACAGCAGTAGAGATCCCGTTGTCAGAATAAATCCCAAAGCGGCAAAGGACAATCCTCCTATCATGGTGAGCAGCAATGTTCCCCAATCATCGCTGATATAGCGTGCATACATCAGTCCGCAAAAAAGTGATGACATGGACGAAATGAAAATTGTGTTCACATGGTAAAACACCAGCATTGATCTGTCACGGGCAAATTCACTATTCACCACGACCAATGCCATCATGACAAAGAAAACCCAAATGTTCCAAATTGAACCGGCGGCATATAGCAGGATGGAAATGGCAAGCGACACATAATCAGCTCCAAGTATCAAAAAAGAGCTTCTTCTTTGTTTGGAGGGATGTTTGCGCACAAGCAAAAAACTCACAACCACACCCAATAAACAGACGGAACCGGATATTGCCGGAACCAACTGTTTGATATCCTTGTAAAAACCTACCATAAGCAGAACGATTGCAGCTGAAACCGCAGCAGCAAGCAAAATGGCCAATAACTGCAACCAGATTTTATTCTTCATTATCATCTTCCTTGGTCAGTTCCTTGTATTCTTTCAACGCCTTAACCAGTTTCCATTCATAAAGTAACAGATAACCTTTCACCAATATCTCCACTGTGACAATAACAACAAATGGAGTCCATTTTTTCCAACATATTCCAATAATTAAAGCTATCGCAGTGAATATTAGTTCGAAAATAGTGTTAACCCTAATTTTTAAAGGATTGAAGAACCATCTTAGCAATTGTTCGAAAGTTTCAATACCATCCAGTTCCTTAATCTCCTTGGAGGACAATACGTTCTCCAGTTCTTTTGCCTTAGGATTCTCCCAGCGCAGCACGCGGATGGGGCGGTCATTGCCCATGTATTGGGTCTCATTGATGCAGGTTTCGCCGGTGGGCGTGAAACCGCACTTCTCCATCACGCGGCCAGAGGCGGGATTGTCCGTGAAATGGCCGCTGATGAGT
>CAJOQK010000056.1 GCA_905236885.1 uncultured Bacteroidales bacterium | reverse complement strand
GTTTCCGCGACCATCTACACCAAAGCTGTTTCAGCACAATTGGATTTGGACCTCGCAAAACACAACGCGCAATACCGCCCCATTGAAGTGAAAGCCTTCGATAAAGTCCACGACCGCTTCCTCTGCATTGACAGCACCGTCTATCATATCGGTGCCTCGTTGAAAGACCTCGGAAAGAAATGGTTCGCCTTCTCGCGGATGGAGATGAAGGCGGAGGAAGTGATGGAAATGACCAAATCCAAATGAGGCATGGAAAAACCAATCTGGAAATCAGAGGGTAAAGAAAAGGGACACCCTGCCTGTTGCAAAGTGTCCCTTACGTTTTACTGCTTAGCCTTGGCTACGGCATAGGCCACAAGGATGAAGATTTTTAGTAATTCTCGTATTCAATTATGTTAATATTGAGTTTTTTAGTATCTACAAACGCATGTAGAGAATCATTGTCCCAGAAATAATACAAAGAATAATTACCATCAGCTAAATTTAACTCTTTATATCGGCTATCTCCTATGACCTTTTGTGTCGGTTCGTATGACATCTCTGCACCTGTTCTAATATATGGGAAAAGAGAACTAAATGTGTTAAATGGCATTTTATTTCCATTTTTGTTCACATAGTCAGAAAGCACCTTGTTTACAATGTCGAATACCAATACTTCTTCCGATGAATAATATTTTCCTTCAAAGATATAGACATACTGACTATTCAATAATTCAATCCATTTTTTCAGTCCATTCCAATCAGGAGTGCCTTTAACATACTTCAGCCATTCTTGTTGTAGGGTGGAATTTACTCCATGTTTCTTTGCTCGAAAAACGCTTCTGAAATCCCGATAACCAAAGTCTTCCATCAAAACGCCGAGTGCATACTCTTTTGGTTGTGACAGCATAAAATGTTTGGCATAATCATAGAAATCTTTGTTGCCATAATCTTTTATTATCCGAAGAGCGACGGCATTCGCCATTGACTCTTCACGCCACCGACCAAAATCCGTATGATAAGATACTTTTTCTGTTCGTTGACGATTATGCACCCAACTGAAAATATCCAAAGCTGCGTGAGCCAATTCGTGAATCAGGACTTTGGTAAAGAGCCAAACAAAATGATTGTCATCGTTTTCGGCCGAACTATCGATAGTGGTTAAATACAATTCGATGTAAGGGCTATCACCTCTTCGATTAGAATAATATGCTCCCAAAAAGTCTATAATGCTATTTTCATCACGGATTTCTTCAGGTCTTGAGTCACGAAGATAAATAGGAATCGTATGTATTATAGCAGCTATGTTCTCATAACCATAATTCTCAAACTTCCAGATAGGCGAAAGAGGAAGCGGAGTGTTTTTGTTAGCAGGATAAACTTCACAAATGAATTGATTGTAATATTCCCTCTCCAAAGGTCGTACAACTTCAATAACAAATTCTGGAATTCCTGAGTTTATAACTTTTTCTGCAAGTTGCTCGGGCGCATCAATATTAACTATTTTCATGATAAATATAATTTAATTTATTAAACATTAATTTTAAAAAAGCAACTTATATAAATATTATTGTCCTATAGGCCGGCATTTACAAAATAGACACCTTTATTCACCGCAGCTATTAACATCCATCAATTCACCTTCTTTTTTTTTTTGAATAGTCCAATAAGTTTTGTTTAATTAATTTTTTCATTTCGCATAAAACCATACATGTCTATTATTTTTGCAGTAGTATATGGATGGCATTTCTCCGGATACTTCTTATTGAAAGGCAAGGTTTTAATGGTAAAACTATCAATGTCTTCTTTATTATCTTTGTAGAATTCTATAACTTTTTTTAGATCTTGTTCGCTTAGAGAACCTTGCGTTTTGATTCCGAATGTTGTACAGAATCGGGAATCAAATGCCGGACAGCAAGCGTATGTGCCAAGAATGATTTTTGTTATCAACGTCTTCCTATTTTTTTGTTCGTCATTCTTTATATTAATGGCCTTATCAATATCGTTGTAAAGATTCAGGATATCTCGCACATAATTGGGGTTTGTTAGTTTAATGTCGTAATATTCCTGGTGTTCGCTTATGTATCTAACAACATCTATTAATACTGCATAACTTTTACTTTGCATAGCATTACCTCGAGCAACCATTCCCCAACTTGCAAGATATGCCCACAATTGACAACAACTCGTTTGAAGATTATCCCCTAAAAGATTTCCTCTGTTATTGAAAAAATAATTGTAACAAAAATCAAAAGAAGCGTAACGGTGAAAATTATTCTTTCTTTGATCTATGAACTTATCAATTTGTTCTTTTATAGTACTCATATAAAGAATTTTAAATATGATGGACTTCAAATTATTACCGATTTCCCGTCGCTCTTCCGGACCTTGCGAAGCCCGTTAGACAAAATCCGAAAAAACGACTTTGCAAAATTACTTATTAATTCAATACGTCAGCCTGTTTTTATCATTTTTTTTCGTTTCCCGTGCATACTTTTCTCGCAGTAGCCGAAAGCGTTTTAATGATTTCTTTATTTATGATATATCTTCAAGTTCATTTTTCTCATAACTTTTTCCGCACAAACATGAATGCACATCAATCCCATTCCACCATGTCTACGATAATCAAAACTGTCAAAGTCCATAAGATTCAAATCATCTGCTTGTTTTGATATTACGTTACAGATTCTTATCCTATTACCGTATCCAGGCATTTTTGCATCATTCGTACCAACCAGATATTCCTCTGTACTGCCATTCATCTTATAACAGAAACCATCTTGATTGTAGTATTCTGACAACATGAAGACATTGTCATAACAATAAGGCAAATTATTCTGATTCAAAACAATAGAGCAATCTTCAAACAAAAGTGAAGCATCTGGTTTCCCAAAAACTCCGACCGTTACTTTTCTATGCATTGCAACTCCATATCCTAATCGAAGAAGGACTGCGTTAAAGTCACGTTGTCGCTCCCGATTTTCATCGTAGGAATATTTGTCGCCTATCTGCTTACCATCATCCGCTGTCATATGAAGATTTCTGACGTTTTCCTTCACATCTCTATAGGCGGAGATTATAGCCATCTCTTTATTACCAATTAAATCACGTACCTTTCGAATCGCCATGTTAAAAGTTTTTACAATCTCAATTAAATCCTATTTTTTTATATTAGAATCTGTCCATGTCTTCAAAATTGACTTTTTATGGGTAAATTGTAGGAAAGAGAAAAAGATATAGGTGCATTTCTTGAAATAGGAATATTTGACCACCCTATTCCCAAATGGATGTTACGCCAACTCGCCCCGACGGTGAAAGCAGCTATAAGATGAGAATACATCTCTTTATGAGTATCATAAGTGTTCTGATAACCTATACCATCATAAAAATACCAACCATCATGATAATCTTTATGATATACATTACTTATATTATGTATATTATATCCTAATTTAGCATTCAGAAAAAAAGACCATTTATACATCGGAGTACGAAGTTCCGTTTCAATGTACACGGGATATCCTAAAGTTATTGATTTTATTCCTTCATCTCCATACACATCATAACGCACATTATAATGATTTTCATATTTTGTCTTTATACCTCCTACTCCTATTCCACATCCAATCATAAATGAGGATGTCAGTTGGTAATTAAAGGCGACGGAGGCAAAAATAGGAGAACCAGTGGAAAAGCGTAATGAAGGTTCGGAGGGACGATAAAGGGGAACCTCCTTTCTCTCTTTCGGCACTTTAACTTTTTCCTCCTTAGGTGTGTCTGCCACTTTTTCCTCCTTGGGCACATACACTATCGTCTCCTGTAAGGAGGTGGGCATCTGCCGGGCAAGTTTCCTGGCCATCTTACGCATCCGCTTCCGGTAAGACACTCCTTTTTTCCAGGTGATGCCAGCCTTGGCAATTACAGTGCCACTCTCCACATGCATCACACGAACATCCATGTTGTATTCGCCCACAGCATAATTGACATCACCGATAACAACATAGGAAACACCCAATATCCGGCCTATTTCGGTAACCTGCGTCCCCGTGTAGGAACCTTGCTGGAATTTCTGTTCCTTGATAGCTTGGCTTACCTGTCCACGTTCTATCAGAGAATAGCCTTCCGGGGTGAAATAGGTGCAGAAAATGGCACAGATACCGTCCACATCGCTTTGTGACAGAGCGACACCGGCCTTGAAATCAAGCACGGCAATGTTGTTTTGCGCCTTGGCAGTGAAGCATAGTGCCATGAGCAGTGCTGTGAAACAATTTTTTACTTTCATGTTGTATGTGTTTGGTTTCGTTTCCCAACGCCGCGGAAGTTTCTGCTGACTTATCTTATATAGACGTGCATCTAACACCATTTCAAACTCATCAAGGTCTACACCCATCGCTTGGGCTTTCTTGAAGAGAATTGGTTTCTCTTTTTCAGTCAATTCGCCATCAGCTAACGCGGCATCAATTAAATTTTCAAGTTGTTCGTTGCACATAACTTTATGATTATTTGTTTTTTTCAATCTCCCACAATGTTATTTTCTGTGATTTACAATAAGACAATAAAACCACACAAAGAATTAATGTTACGAGAATTATCAGTATTTTCCATCTCCAACGAATAGGCAAGGAATATATCCGTGTCTTCAAATTTGACAGGCTTAATTTTTCCCTTTTTATATGTTTCCAACGATCTCCTCACACAAGTATATAAATGAAAGCAGCAAAAAATTCACCGTTTGACAAAACTTTTTTTAATCTTTTTCATTAAACGCTGTTCTATAAACCATTGCGTTGATGACTTGATAAGCAAGAGGGGTAAGAAACCTCAAAAAGATTGATGCCATAGTAAGACCGACACCACGGACTATGTTTTTTTCAAGAAGCATGATGTTGACATCTGTTGTCTCGTCAATCCAGTCCTATTCTCCAATTGGCCTCATCTCCAGCTGTTCCTTTCCGATGCGGAACGCAAAAAAAAAAAAATTAAATACGGATTAAAAGTGCGGAGAGAAAAAATATCAGAGTCTTGAAATCCTTCAAATGAGATGAAGCGGGGATTTTTTATAAGTCCCCTATATTAGATCGAATTTTTTCCATCACGCGCAGGCAGTCCGCATCTTCCATGCAAATGCCTATAAAAAGGAGACGACATTTTGAGTAGGAAAGCTTCAGCGTATGCGGCAGTTTTCCAAACATTTCCTCCAAGGAGACTGTGTTTTCATAATACAGCGCATCCACACCACTAATCGTGGAAAAAGGAATTTTTTTGTGCCGGCAGAAAAGACATCCCCTACGTTCAATCACCAGAGCATCCTCCTGTATGGAAATGGTTTCCTCCGCCCTATTCCACAACAGGCACACATTCCATTTGAGAATGACAATCAAAAGGTATCCGATGGCATGACTGGTCAGAAAAAACGACAAGAAAAAATTCCTGCAAAAAAGAATAACCATTAAGATTAAATAAGCGGCAATGGCCATCATCCACAAGGAAGCATACAGCACGCCCAGTTTTTCCTTAAAAGACAGCCCTTTCCCGTGATTGACCGCCAGCACTTCCATCATTTGTTCACCTTCGCCCAGCTGTCCTTAAGGGTGACCGTACGGTTGAACACAAGATGGCCGGGAGTACTGTCGGGATCGACACAGAAATAGCCGATGCGCTGGAACTGGAAATGCTCCAATGGCTTCGCCTCCGACAGATATGTTTCCACATAACTGTGGCACACCTCCAGAGACTGCGGGTTAAGGAGCTGCCGCATGGCATTGATGGTTTCACATCCCTGCTCCTCAATTATTTTGGCCATGGAATCCCTTGGATTTTCGACCTGCCACAGGCGGTCATACAAACGCACTTCCGCCGACAGGCAATGGTTCCGGCTAAGCCAGTGGATGGTGCCTTTCACCTTGCGGTCGGCACCAGGCAGGCCGCTGCGTGTTTCGGGATCATATTCGGCCATCACCTCCACAACATTTCCCTGCTCATCCTTGCGGCAGCCGGTGCATTTGACAATGTAGGCGTTTTTCAGCCGCACCTCCTGCCCCGGTGTCATCCGGTAGTACTTTTTGGGAGCCTCCTCCATGAAGTCGTCAGCCTCAATCCAAAGGTCACAGCTGAAAGCGATGCGGTGGGTGCCGGCCTCCGGATCCTCCGGGTTGTTGACGCACTCCATCTCCTCCACTTTCCCTTCCGGATAATTGGTGATGGTCAGCTTTATCGGGCGCACCACGGCGGAAACGCGGGTGGCGGTGGCGTTCAGGTCCTCGCGAACAGCGCTTTCCAACAGGGCAAAGTCGTTCAGGGCATCATAGGTGGTGTATCCTATTTTGTCCACAAACTTGCGGATTGACGAGGGAGTGTATCCCCTGCGGCGGAATCCGCACAGGGTCGGCATGCGCGGGTCGTCCCAATCATTTACAACCCCCTCCTTGACCAAAATCAGCAGGTTGCGCTTGCTCAACAAAGTGTAGTTGAGGTTCAGCTTGTTGAACTCCGTCTGTCGCGGACGGTTGTCATCCAAGTCCTTACCCTCCTTCAACTCATCGATGAAATAGTCGTACAGAGGGCGGTGCACCACAAATTCCAAGGTACACCAGGAATGGGTCACCCCTTCGAAAAAGTCGCTCTGCCCATGTGCAAAATCATACATAGGATAGGCGTACCAACGGTTGCCGGTACGATGGTGCGGGGTTTTCACCACACGGTAGATAATCGGGTCTCGAAAATGCATGTTGGGGTTGGCCATGTCAATTTTGGCGCGAAGCACCATTTTCCCCTCCTCCACCTCGCCGCTGTTCATCTTGGTGAACAATGCGAGCGACTCCTCCACCGGACGGTTGCGGTAAGGACTCTCAACACCAGGACGGGTGGGCGTGCCTTTTTGGGCGGCAATCTCCTCGGAAGACTGCTCGTCCACATAGGCCTTACCCTCCTTAATCAGCCGGACGGCAAAATCCCACAGTTGCGGAAAATAATCGGAGGCATAGTATTCGTGTCCCCACTGGAAGCCCAACCAGCGGATATCCTCCTTGATGGCATCCACATACTCCAAATCCTCCTTGGTGGGGTTTGTGTCGTCGAAACGCAGGTTGCAGGTTCCGCCGTAACGTGCCGCCAGCCCGAAATCCAGGCAAATTGCCTTGGCATGTCCGATATGCAGGTAGCCGTTGGGTTCCGGCGGGAACCGCGTCTGCAGCCGTCCGCCGTTTTTGCCTTCGGCCAAATCCTCAACCACCTTCGCCTCAATAAAATTCAAGGAAGTTTTTTTCTCCTGCTCATCTGTAGGCATCTTCTCCATTTCCATTTTCTAAGATTTCTGATACAATGAATGTTTTTTTATATATGTCCAAACCGCTTCCGGCACCTGATCGGAAACATCCTTCCCCTGCTGTAACGCCTGACGGATTAATGAGGAGGCATAGGGGAATAAGGGAGCATCCATCCAAACAACCTCAGTACGGGGAAATTCCCGTAGCACCGGTACCTCCTCCGCCGATAAAGAGTAACCTTCACGGGGATAAACGTAAAACTTATGGTTCCGCACAATTTCCTCATAATTGCGCCAACGGTGCAATTGCACAAAACTGTCCATCCCCATGACAACCGCAAAAGGCGTTTCGGGAAATTTTTCCCTGAAACGCCTTAATGTCAAATAGGTATACGATGGCCTTTCCATTTCAAACTCGATGTCGGAACAATGCACGAAAGGCAGGCTGTCTGTCCAATGTCGCACCATATCCAACCTTATCTCCTCCGACAAGTCCGATTTCCCCTTCATAGGATTTTGCGGAGACAACACCAGACAAATCTCATCAAAGGCATAACGGCTGTGCAACTCCTGCAGAATACCCTCATGCCCCTTATGCGGAGGATTGAAGGAGCCGAAATAGAGTGCCGTACTCACACTACACAATTTCAGCCACAACGAAAGCGCTGCCACCAATGAAAACCACGTCATGGGAAGAAGCATCCTTCATAGCTGTACGGTAGGCATTCTTCACCGAAGTATAGGCTTTTCCCTGCAAACCAAACCCAGCGGCTTTTTGTTGTAACTCAGCAGCTTTCATAGCTCTTGGCACCCTCGCCTTGGCAAAATAGTAAATGGCGTCTTTGGGAAGAAGAGGTAAAATGCTGTCCAGATCCTTGTCTTCAGAAACGCCAAAAACAATACGCAACTCCTTACGGGGAACACGCTTCAACTGTTCGGTCACCATACGGATGCCAGCCTCATTATGCCCAACATCGGCAATACAGAGGGGCTGGTTCTGCAAAATCTGCCAACGGCCCTGAATACCGGTACGCTCCACCTTTTGAACTCCGTGCTTAAAGGTGTAAATGGGCATTTCGCTCCGGTCAAACATCAGGTCATAGGCGGCCATAACCGGCAGAATGTTCTTCTGTTGATAGTCTCCAGTAAGGAAAGAGAGCAGATGGTTCATGTGCGGCTGCCCCTCCTTGTGAATGTCCATAATCAGACAGGGACGACGACGGATGATGGTCACATGAGGATCCACCACCTGATACATCTGATCAGCAAAAATTATTGGCGCATGCTTCTCCTTGGCAACCGCTTCAAATACGGGAGCGGTCTCAGGATTCGTTTCACCTATTATAACCGGAACACCCTCCTTGATGATACCGGCTTTCTCACGGGCAATTTCCGCCAGCGAATGTCCCAAAAACTGCATATGGTCCATGCTGACATTTGTGATGATGGACATGATGGGGTTCACCACATTGGTGGAATCCAAACGCCCGCCCATACCGGTCTCCACAATAGCATAATCCACATTCTTGGAAGCGAAATGATGAAAAGCCAATGCCACTGTCATTTCAAAAAATGAGGGTTTCACCTTATCAAACAATTCCTTGTGTTCCTCAACAAATTGGATTACAAAATAAGGTGATATAGGTTTACCGTTGATACGGATGCGTTCCCTGAAACTCCGCAAATGGGGAGAGGTGTACAATCCTACCCTATAACCGGCCTCCTGCAAAATGGAAGCGATGGTATGGGAAACAGACCCTTTTCCGTTGGTACCGGCAACGTGAATCACTTTCAAATCCTTGTGTGGATTTCCCAATGCCTCCAACAATGCAAGTGTGTTATTCAAATCCTCCTTATAAGCCGCTCCGCCCACTTTCTGGTACATAGGCAGGCTTTCGTACAAAAACGCTACACAATCTTTGTATTTCATATCTGTTTTTTAATTTAAAATATTTACATTACAAACTTGTACCTGATGGTACCCTTCTCATCGCCAACAGCCTCCTGCTTCGCCTTGAATTTGGAAGCCTTGGCCGCCCGTTCACATTCTGCCCACAAAGCCGCGTCATTCAAAGTGGTGCCTCTTGCGCCCGCTTTGGCATAGACAACATTGCCCTCCTTGTCAGCACGAAATTCCACAATAACCAGTCCACGAGTATTTTTAGGTGCGTCTGGAAAAACCTTTTTGATTACCGGACGACCGTCCAGCCAAAAATCACCTTCACCAAGACCGACACCGGCTCCGTTACCGCCGCCGCTGCCCGTCCCGCTGCCAGGGCCGCTTCCCGAACCGGAGCCTACACCAGTACCGTCGCCATTGCCTTCGCTTTGGCCGCGTTTTTTAAACAGGGCGGCTGTATTCACCTCCTGCCGAGGTGTGGATGCCTCTGCAGTTTGGGCAGGTTCCTGCTTCCTGGTCTGCTCCGTCAGTTTTGGGGTCTCTTCCTGGTTCTGAGTCGCAATACGGGCTGTGGAGGTTTTCACCACAGGGGTCGGCGTATTTTCAGAAGCACGCGGACTGGCACTGGAAGCCGCAGCAGCCTCCCCGCCACCGCCTCCGCCACTCATGTCAAGCTCTATGCCATACTCCGGAGGAGGGGGAACCTGGTGCTTCAAACCAAGCACCGTGAACAGCAACAGGCAGAGCAGGTATACCACCACTACCGCGCCACAGGCAATCCATTGGTTCCTGTGGTTTGACTGTTCCTCTACAAATTCCTTATAATATGCCATTTTTCCTACTGCTTAGCGATGGTTGCCAATATGGCCTTGCATTTCTTTCCATATTTTTCATTGGCCTTGTTGACCGCATCAATCACATACACAACATTCTGGACAGGAACCGACTTGTCGGCACGAATCACAACCGTAGCATCCTCATCCAACATGGCCAGATGCTCCATCACAGCCGACTCCAGCAGAGATTCCTCCACAGCCATCAAATCCTTGCCCTCTTTGATGGCGTATTCTTGATTTTCATCAATGTACACTTCAAAATTCTGTTTGGCCATGGTTTTGCTGCTGCTTTGCGGCAACAACAATTTGATGGCATTCGGACTGACAAAGGTGGATGTGATCATAAAGAAAATGAGCAACAAAAACACCAGGTCAGCCTGGGTGGACATGTTGAACTCCACATGCGATCGCGGACGTATTTTGATAATTGACATGACATTTCCTTTTTAATTGGCAGGTTCATGCAGGAAGTCCATGAACTCCATGGCCTTGGCCTCCAACATGACCACCACTTTATCAATCCTGTTCACCAATATGTTATGGCATATATAGCCGATGATTCCAACCACAAGACCGCTAACCGTGGTTATCAGGGCGGTGTAGATGCCGCTCGCAAGATCGGAAATCTGCAGGTTGTTGCCACTGGTAGCCATGTCATGGAAAGCGACAATCATACCGGTCACCGTTCCCAAGAAACCGAGCATGGGCGCGATGGAGGCCAACGCAGCCACCAAACTCACCCCTTTCTCCAGTTTTGCCACTTCCAGCTGACCCACATTGCTTATGGTCTCATTGATGTCGCTCAATGGCTTGCCAAGACGGGAAAGCCCCTTCTCCACCATATTGGCCATAGGGGACTGGGTGCTTTTGCACAAGGCCAGTGCTGAATCAAGGCGGTCATGGTGCATGAAGTCGCGGATGTTGTTCATGAAATTGGTGTCATCCTTCGACGCTTCGCGCAACGCAAGAAAACGCTCCACGAAAATGTAGACCATCACCCCCAAGGAAATTAGCAGTAAAATGGTAATCCAAATGGTTCCCGGACTGAACAAAAGTTTAATTACACTCAGTTTTTCCTCGTGCGGAACCATGCTTTCAGCCGATATTTCAGCCGCTTGCAGTAAAATCATTGATAAAGTACCCATTTGTTAAAATTTTTTGCAAAAGTACCACCTAAAAGGGTACACTGCAAAAAAAAATTGCTTTTTTTTACACAAAAAATTGTGAAAAAAGCCTATCTCCAGGTAGCCTCCGCCAATTCAATCTCATGCTGCAAATCAGCCGGAAGCCTCTCCACACAATGGTGGCATTTCATCTCCAGGGAATACATGCGGGCAATGCAGTAGTTGGAATGGCCACAGCCACACCGAATCTCCCCTTCCTGCATGTGACGGACAAAAGCGGGGTCATGCACCAGTGCACGGGCCATCTGCACCGCCACAAATCCGGAGTCCAACACCTCCTCTATTTTATCACGTGAGACCAATCCTCCAACATAAATTAAAGGAATCTGCAGAGCCTGTCGGAATTTTTTGGCATCCTCCAAAAAATAGGCCTCCTTGAACGGCTCATCCGGTATAAGCAGACGTCCCGCCATTCGCAAGCCCAGCTTCAACCACCAGAATTTCCATGGATTCATGTAATAGGCCATGGTTTTCAACGGCATGCTCCCTCTCATGACGGCCATGGGAGCCTTACTTACAAACCCGGCTGTAAGCACCAGCGCATGTGCGCCAAGCTTTTCCAACTCCTTGGCCACAATGAGGCATTCGTCCATCTGCATGCCTTTTCGGAAACCATCATACATGTTGGTTTTCACCACAACCGCCATATCATCGCCAGCAACTCGCATCACCTCTTCCATCACCTCCCGCATGAAGCGCATCCGGTTATCAAGGCTACCCCCATAGGCATCCTTTCGGTGATTGGTATATGGTGAAAGAAATTGGGAAATCAGGTAGCCGTGACCGGCATGTATCTCCACACAGTCAAAACCGGCCTGGCGCGCCAGCTGCACGGCATGGCCGAAATCCTTTACCAACTGCCGGATTTCATCGGTTTTCAACGCCCTGACAACAGTTGGCGAATAAAGGTTGAATCCTCCGGAGGCACCGACCGGACACTGCCCGCAGGTGTACCAATGCGTCATGTTTCCGCAATGCCCCAGCTGGATGGATGCCTTGGCCCCCTCAGCATGAATTGCGTCTGTCAGTTTTTTCAGCTCCGGCACAATCTCTTCGCGCATCCACAACTGTCCGTCAAAGGAGAGTCCGCTCCTGTTTACGGCAGCATAGGCAATGGTGGTCATCCCGATGCCACCTCGGGAAACAGAAATGTGATAGTCCGACAAAGCCTCCGTCGGGCGGTTGCCCTGACACATGTTTTCAAAGGCCGCTGACCGGATGCTACGGTTGCGCAATGTCACAGGACCTATTTGGCAGGGTGTGAACAATTGGTTCATTCCATTCAATTTTAGTGTTTATATATATAGGGGACGGCAAATATGCCGTCTCCTATATTGGGATGTTCTAAAAATTTGCGGTATTTTTTAGAAGTATATTATGCAGGGTTCACCTTCGGAAATTCACATCCGAATGTGGGCAGATAAGGATCTCCCAAAATATGTTTCAGAAAATCGACATAGGCATCGGTGAATGTGAAATTGGATTCGTTATAATAAATCTGTTGCAACGGCTGGTTGCCGATACTGCCCATATCTACGGAAGAGATGTTGTATTCCTCCAGGTAATCGGCGGTCACCATTTGCCGTAGCACCGGCATCTGGCCGTATTCCTCACGCAACAGCAAATCCATAACTTTGTCTGCCAATGCGGAAGTGAAGCGACGGTCATATCCGGAGCAGACACCTGAGCGGGGATAGTATCCCGAAATCTGCGCACGTGCCTCCACTCCCAAGCGTTTGTTGATTTCAGAGGCGACCACGCCGCTCACCCCACCGAAACGCTTATGGCCGTATTCGTCGGTCTCGGAACTGGCATACACCATGCCCAACTCCTTGGTTTCATCGTTCCACCAGCGAACTCCTTCGGAAACTGCGATGATAAGGTTTTTCTTTTCGGAATAGCGTTTTTTCACCTCCTCGAAAAACCGCTCCTTGCGTTCCGCAGTCATCTCCACTTCAGGCACCAGAGCCATTTCGGCACCGCCAAAGACTGAGGCTCCTGTCAGCCAGCCGGCGTCACGTCCCATCACCTCGACCACCATGATGCGCTCATGGGATTCGTTGGTGGAACGCAAATGACGCACGAAATCGCTGATGTACAAAGCGCCGGAAGGAAATCCAGGACAAAGCACCGCCTCAATATCCTGTCCGTTATAATGGTGCATTGTTTTGGTACGCAAATCGTTGTCAATGGTTTTCGGGAAACCGATGACAGGAATTCCTTCCCTCTCGTATAGGCGCTTGGCCGCACCATTGGTGTCATCGCCACCGATAGTGACCAGCGCGTCAATGTGATATCGCTTCAAATTGGCCATGATTTGGGGAACACGGTCCTCTGGATTCTTTGCAGTCGGGAAAGGATTGGTCCTGCTTGACTTCAATGCAGTTCCACCATACGCGCCGTTGTAGGGCAGACGGGTCAGATCCACAACATCCCCTTCACCCAGCAAACCTTTCCAGCCCTTGCGGATGCCGTACACACGAAAACCCAAAAGCATGGCTCTTCTGCATACATTTTCTATACTTGAGTTGATGGCCGGAGTGTCACCGCCACCCGATAAAATAGCTAACGTTTTGCCTTTGAAAATTTTGTCTTTCTTTTGCATGATGATAATATCTTAAAAATGATTTTGCAAAAATACATTAAAAAACAATACGGATTTCGCACAAAAAAAAATTTACACGAATTTTAGATGCGGACTGATGTCACGACAAAGGCACGCTTTGCGCTGTGGCATCGCGCAGCAGCTGGTCATACTCCTCCGGGGACAAATCACCGAAAAAGAAATGGATAGGATTTATTTTCTGTCCATTTTTTATAACTTCGTAATGAAGGTGCACACCTGAGGAAAGGCCGGAACTTCCCATATAGCCGACCACCTCCCCGCGCTTTACTTTTTGGCCGTCCCGGACCGCCTTTTTGGAAAGGTGGGCGTAGACAGTCTGGTATCCGTTACCGTGGTTGAGTACCACCGAAATGCCGTAGCCGCTACCTGCTCCGTCCGACCGAACCACACCGTCGGCGGTGGCATATACCGGCTCCCCACGCTTTCCTGCGAAATCAACGCCGGTATGCCGTCTTGATATATTATATATAGGATGGTAG
>CAJOQK010000055.1 GCA_905236885.1 uncultured Bacteroidales bacterium | reverse complement strand
TTCGCATAACGCCATGCAGACCTCCTCACGGGTGCCCACGCACTCAAATGGTTTGACGGCGGTTTCGCCGCACAGCTCCTTCAGTACCGGCCACAACGTTTCATCCTCCAGCAGATCCTTGCCGAAAATTTCACGCACCTTTTCAGCGGGGAGGAAGGCGGAGAGCATGATGCAGGTGAAGAGGCATTTGGGGCAGTGCCCGCACCAGATGTCCTGCTTGCTGCCCACGTTGCAGCTTCTGAAGACGGGGAGATAGGCTGCGCAGCGCGAAAAGAGCATGGCAATCTGCAGCTCTGAAAGCGGACGCAGGAAACTGTGGTAGGAGATGCCCTCAGTCAGGTGTTTCGCCACGTACTCCCTGAAATCGGATTCAAATGCTATTGATTTGGAATACTGGTGGTTGACATCGCTCCCCTGCACGGTAGGCTCGTTCGCGCTCGATTCGTTGGAGAGGGCTATCCGGCTCCTGCCAGCCAGCGTGGCGATTAGCAGGCTGTAGAAGGCCAGCATGGCCGAGAAGGGGGTGTGTCCGTTCAGGTAGCCTTCGGCGTTGAGCTCCAGCAGCCTTTTGTCAATCGGACGCTGTATTTCAAGGTATCTGCCGGGCAGTCCGGAAATCTCCGCGCAGGCTTTGGTCGCCCCGCGCGGGTTGATGATGAATGTCAGCGGGGCGGGCTGCTGCTGTTTGAGCAGCTCCAATGTGACCACCGAATCCTTGCCGCCCCCGATGGGGATGATGGTGCCTTCCGGATTTCCCGCTTTCAGTTTTGGCAGCCTGCGGTCGGAGGTGCAGCGCAGCCGGACAAAGGATTGCGCGTCGGTGGCGATGTGATTGATGTAGAAGAATTCGCCTAACCCGTGGTAGTAGAGGTTCTTCCACCATGCAAGCGCCTCTTCGTCAAGGTGGGCGGCCTCAATCCGGATTTCCGGGCAGCAGACGCACTTCCAGTAGCTGATGAGCTCAATCATGCCTATGTGGAACACAAGGTTCTCCAACTCATTCAGGTTGTGCTCCCTGTAAAAGGCTGCGTAGGCTGGATGGTCAGGGATGCGGATGGTGGGGGAGAAGCGGATCTCCTCATTCACCTCGAAATCAAATTGCAGTTGGAGGCAGTCCTCCCTCTTCTCCCAATGGTATGCGCGGTAGGTGAATGTTGGATGCGCCTGCCGCAGGCTTTCAAAATTCTTATCGGTCATTTTGTATGAAATTATCTGCCGGAACGGATTATTTGTAGAAATGTAGCCAATGACATCACTTCTACAAATGGAAAGGAAATTTGTTTTAATACGTTGAAATGTTTGTCATTACTGACAATGTAACGGGCTCCGGCAGCAATGGCGCAATCTACAAACTTATTATCATCTTTATCGCTGGTAATCAATTGAAAATGGTAATAGGGTGTAACAAATTCCACATAGTTGCTGTTGATGAGATATTGGATTACATTTTCAGCGATTACCGCTGTTGTCTTTTTCGCTATGATTTCCTGATATTCCATTAGTATCTCATTTGAAACGCACAGGACATATCGGCCTTCATAAAGACCCTTCCATACATCGTAGGTCTCGCTTGTTCTCGAAATCGATGCTACAAGACAATTTGTATCGAGTACAATTCGTTGCATATCAATCATTATATGGTGTGCGGAGATGTTCCTGCAATACGGCCTCACTTTGTTCCTTTCCCCAAAGACCTTGGGCTTCAAGTTCTGCCATGCCATCTCCCACTTTGTTGAAAAAGTAGTCGCAAAGAGCGGATTGGATCTCTTTCATTTCCTCTTCGGTCTTCACATAGGAGAACATCCTGAGCAATTGCATCTGCATGGGGTTGAATACTGTAGTTGTCTGTTCCATTTCTTTTTGAATGCAAAAATACTAATTATTTAGTATGTACAACGCAAAAAAGGTTGAAATATTGTGCAACCCATTCAGTGCTGTTATTTTTTTAATCTTCCTTCACGCCTGCTATTTGTAGAACACAATGTGTCCGGGGCAGTTGCCCGCTTCGAAGCGGTGTAGCTCGTTCCCTTGGCGGTCGAAGCAGTAGACATTTCCGAAGCTGCTGTAGTCCAATGCGTCGCAAATCCAGATAGAGCCGTCGGTGGGGCGGATGTTGAGGTTGTAGGGGGTGGTGAGCGATGTTTTCTCAAACAGCGTCTCCATGCGGAAGCTGATTGCATCAATGCTTTTGCAGGCTAACCAAGGGTCGGAGTAGTCGCTGCAGAGCAGGTACACAATGTTATTGTGGATGTCAAAGTCGCTTACACTTTCGTCAAATGTGGCGACCACGCTGTCGGTTTGTGTGTCAATGCACTGTATGCAGGCCTTTTGTGTGTCGTAGTCACCCCAGGACATCACCCATACATGGTGTAGCCCGTCAGCAGATGATTTGACCGGATTGATACGGACAGGGATGGTTTTCAGTACTGTAAGGCTGTTCGGGTCCATAACGGAAACAGTGGTGCCGTAATCGGGGTAGTTCAGGCCGCCCGAATTGCTTACGTACAGCTTGCCGTCGGAAGCGGCGATGCCGTCGGGGTTCAATCCGGCTTTGCCCATCGCCTCCACCTGCAGCAGGGCGGTGTCAATCCGTAGCACTGTGCTGTCGAAGCAGCAGACGTATATTTTCCCGTTGTGACTGCATACTCTCCGAGGTTCCCGCGCAATTCCCTTTTCGTTGAACAGTGAAATCTGCTGCAGGGATTTGCCGGTGGCGGTGTCAATAATTTCCACTAAGGAGGAGATGTTGACCACCACGTACAGTTTGCTGCCGTAAATCAGCGCGTCGTTGGCCACATCGCCGAGCCCGCGTCCGTTCTTCTCCGCAAAATAGTCGGAAACGGTCTCTTTCCGGGTAAGGTCGTATGCGGTGAGGCTGGCGTTGTTGGCGTGCCAGTTGCCCTCGTTCATCACTATGACACCCACGGAGAAATTCTCATTTTTCGGTTTGGGTTTGGGGTCATTGCAGCCGCCCAGGGTTGCTATGAATAAAACGCTTACAGCAAGAAGTTTAAAAAGATGTTTTTTCATAAATGTTGTATGATTTCTGTAATACTTTCCACAAATCGATGAGTCGGTTCTTTCAAATCTTTTGCCTCATCAATGGAAAAGTCATAAGCGCAATTGTAGTCCGCTTTTTGCCGGAGTTGGAATAAACGGGCCAACAAACTACCATCTTCTACTGATACAATCTTTGTTTTAACAAAATGAAGGCTGAACTGTGAAATAATACCGGAATGTGTGCGGACAGAAATTTGTTTTTGTAAAAATAGGGCTTGTACAATATGATAACATGCGTAATAATATCTGTTGACAGCCAAGTCTGCATGTTCCAATGCTATCATTTCATCTGCCTGAAGCAGAAACCGATTGGATTTCTCAAGTTGCCGTTCGATTAATAACTGCCGTTCTTCCTGTATCATGATAAAAGATTTATTGCATCATTCTGGACATTTTTGTAGAATGTGGTTGCCTTGTATGACAGCCATTCTTTCTCCGTGTACATGATGGGATTGATTTCTTCGCCCAATTCGCAGCCAAGCAGCACAAATGGGTAGCTCACATCATCATAATCTGATTGGGTAAGGTTGTCTTTGTCTAATATGAGCAGGATATCCCAGTCGGAATGAGGACGGGCGGTTCCACGTGCACGGGAACCATATAGCCATGCAGAACTTCCCTTTGGAACCACTGATGAAGCAAGATGCTTAATGTCAGAAATAACATTTTTCATATATGTGCCTTTTCAATTCGCAAAAATACTTAAAATACCAACACGGATTACAAGTGTGGAGAAAAAAATGTGACTTTCTGTCTGTCACGTCGGCGCCTTGCTGAAAGAGTTTGGCAAGAACGATATAAATTACAACAAAGGTGTCATATACAGTGGAATATATGTCAGACCATTTTCCATTTTAAAGTCTGCCGAATGAATGACATACGGTGTCGCGAGATAATTGGCGTATTTGTTCATGCACTTCCTTAACGAATTAAGGGTATACCGGCTGGATGATTTCACTTCAATCGGTGATATGTTGTGCCGGCTGGTGATATCAGGCTTTTGCACAAGAAAATCAATCTCCATGCGATTCTCTGATTGTTTTCCATCGTATTGGCTGAAGAAAAACAGTTTGTATTCTGCTGCCGTCAGCATTTGTGCCACGATGTTTTCGACCAACATTCCCTCATTAGTCTCCAACTTTCCGAACATAAGTTTCTGATACAGTTCCTGGGTTACAATACCACGTGTATTGAAAGCATGGCTTATGAGAAGTCCCGTATCACAAAAAAAACATTTCAGCACAGTCCGATCCTCGTTCAGTTTCAGTCCCACACTCGGCTCGGTGGTGTTGTAGCAGCAATTGACAATCCTGGCGTCAGCCAGCCAAAGGAATGCATCCTCATAATCACGCATGCGTGCCTCCTCCCTCAAAGCCGACAGACGGAACTTTTTTTCATGTTTCTGCAGTTGGCCGGGAACCTCATCGTAGATGGCTGTCACCCTGGTTTCTGCCCCTTCCGCATATTTCTTGATATCTTTCCGATAAAGGCTCAGAATTTGTCTTTTGACATGGTCAACCCTATCAAAATCGCGTGTTTCCGTATATGCCAGCACAGCTTGCGGCATGCCGCCAACAATCATGTATTGCCGGAACAGGTCCATCGCCCTGCGGTGAAAAACGCCCATTGGTTGCCGTTTATCAAATTGCTCCCTGATGTACGGCATCAAGAGTTCTTCACCCATTGCCCAAAGAAACTCCTCAAAATCCATCGGATACATATTAATGGAATCTTCTTCACTTGGAATCAGAATGTCTTTCACATTCTTATGGATGCTGATAAGCGATCCCGTCTCAAGATAGTCAAAGCGTCTGTCCTTGACCAGATGCTTGATTGCGGCACGGGCACGAGGACAATCCTGCACCTCATCAAAAATGATGGCGGAACGTCGGGGAATGAGACGTGTCTTATAGTGCAGTTGGATGTTCATCAACAAAGTGTCCAAATCTTCAAGATAGAGGTCAAACCATTCCATCACCATTTTCGGAGCTTTGCTGAAATCAATAAGGATATAGGAATCATATTCCCTGCGGGCGAACTCTTCCACAATGAAACTTTTGCCGATACGTCTTGCTCCTTCCACCAAAATGGCCGAAGAACCTTGATGTTCTTTTTTCCATTTTATAAGTTGCTTATATACTTTTCTTTGCATCATGCACTTTCACGTTTCTGATATTATTATTACTTCTGTTTATACACGTTTCTAACGTTTTTTCAAAGTGCAAAAGTACACATTTTTGAGATTATAACCAGCCGTTTTCTACAAAATAATATGTAAATATACTATTTTTATTTGATATACAATATATTACAGGAAGTAATTCACCTTCTCGCGAAAATGCCTTTTAATAAGAAACGCTGATTTTTGCCTGAAATTGTCTGCCCGGCATGGGATAGTTCCGGATAACCTCATAGTTTTTGTTTGCGAGGTTCATCGCTTCCAGATGGACTTTAAGCAGAACCACCTGTTTGGAAGCGGTTGTCGGGGCTTTTTTGTCGGAGGGGAACCGGAAGGTATGTGTGAGCGAAAGCCCGTGATCCCAATAGGGGGCAAGCCGGTTGGTCTCCACATTCTGCCCTTGGGTGAAGCGTTCGCCAACGTACAGCAGGCTGTAGGACAATCGGGTGCGACGGTATAGGCAGCCGATAATGGCGTTGCCCGAGTGGCGCGGCGTGTAGGGAATCTGCTGCCGGTAGGTTTTGCTGTCCGGGTCGGTCATGTTCAGGGCCTGCTGGAAGGTGTAGGAGAGGTCTCCGGAAAATTCCAGCAGAAGCTTCGGGTCGTATACTGCGTGGAGTTTGGCCTCACACCCTGTGACATGCACTTTGCCGTAGTTTATCATTGTCCAGACAAAGAGGTTCTGGCTGGGGACGGCCACAATCTTGTTGGAGACGATGTTGTGGAAGGCGTCCGCATCAAAGTGTACAAATATTTTATATGGAGCCTTGTAGCCTTGCATGCTGATGCCCATGTTGAACTCCTGAACATCCTCCGGCTTTAGGTTGGCAGTACCGAAAAGCCTGTAGAACAGTTCGCTGAAACTCGGCATGCGGAAAATGTTCTTGTAGGAGCCCCTGAATCCCCATGTGAAACGGGAGTTATTTTTGGAACTCCATCCGATGTTCACGGAGGGACTGAATTTTTGTGTCAGTTGGGTGGTCTCGGCTGTATTGTAGTCTGCAAAATAGTTGTGCAGCAGGGCGACGTTTCCTGTCCATCCGGTTATTTTCTGGTATCGGGCGGCCAACGCGGTTTGGGAGGTGAAGCGGGTGGGCGGCACAAAGTCGGGCAGGTCCGATTCCATATAATTTATGCTCAAATCGTTGCTAAGGTTCAGCCCGAAGGCCCTCAGTTCGTAGGTCAGGGCATTGGAGAGATAATATTCCCACTGTCTGTAATTGTTTTCCAGATAGTGGGCGGCGTTCAGGTAGTCG
>CAJOQK010000054.1 GCA_905236885.1 uncultured Bacteroidales bacterium | reverse complement strand
TGTCTACTCCTACAAGGTGGTTGTGAAGGACTTCATGGGCCAGTACCATGAATATATCGGCCACGTGACCATATTGCGGTAAAAAAACGTTATCACCTTGAAGAAGTTATTGTTGATAATTGCGGGGATGGTTTTGGCTGTGCATGCGGAAGCCATCAATATCAAGGTGAGGATTCTTTCGGAGAGCAATGTGAAAACGGTGCGTTTCAATGTCGTGGCAGGACAATACATGTTGCTGTGCGACAATGCAAAGGCTATCACCGATGATTTGAAGGCAGGAGAATCGGTCTCCTTGAGTGTTTTTGATGGAAAGGTCAGGGTTGAAAGGGGTATTGAGCTGTTAGGAACCTATTCCCAGGTGGATTTGATTGGTACCCGTTACAGCAATGTCTTTTCCCTTCAGTCACCGCAGGCCGGAAAAAAGCGCACTTATGAGGAACGGTTGTCGGTGACAGTTCATCGGGATCAGCTTATTTTCATCAACCGTCTGGATTTGGAGAAATATGTGGCTGGTGTTGTGCAGTCGGAGGTCTTTGGCAGTTCTCAGGATGTGGAGTTTTTCAAGATACAGGCCATTGCTGCCCGGACCTACTGTTTGGCCAACTTGAACCGCCATCTGCGGGACGGATACAACATGTGTGATGCTGTACATTGCCAGTCCTATAAGGGAAAATGTACGGATGCGGACATTTTGCGCGGCGTTTTTGAGACCTATGGTGATGTGATTGTGGACAGTACGATGCACCTGATTACTCCTGCATATCATTCTAACAGCGGCGGCATGACGGTGGATGCTGGTGACATCTGGTTGCGTGCGGTGCCTTATTTGAAGGCCAAAGTGGACACTTTTAGTGTGAATTCCCGTAATTATCAGTGGGTTAAAACGATTTCGCTTTCCCAATGGACCGATTTTTTTGTCTCGAATTACGGAAGCTCCTACCGCTCCTTGGAAAAGCAGGTGATTATTCAAAATCTTTCCCAGCCGCAGCGGTTGGCCTATTGGGTCGTGGATGACGACACTATTCCGACTAAAAACCTGCGGACCCATTTCCAGTTACGTTCCGCCTATTTTTCAGTACATCTGACCGAAGGGCGTGACAGCGTCCGCCTGAACGGAAAGGGCTATGGCCATGGGGTGGGTTTGAGTCAGGAGGGCGCCATCCGTATGGTGCAGCTGGGTTACGGGTGCCAGGATATTCTGCAGTTTTACTACAATAATGTGCGTATTGTCAAATATACGGACATGATAGATTTTCAATAAAATGTCAAAAGTACCGGTACATGTCAAATACATCGCGGAGTGGAACAATGCGGTGGCCCGTATGATGGTGATGGAAACCAGCGATAACCAGCTGACATTTCCCATCATCATCGCGGAAGCTGAGGCGCAGAGTCTGATGAAGGAGCTTGAGAACATCAGTGCCAAGCGTCCGCAAACCCATGACCTGTTGTGCAATATGATGGATGCGTTCCACATTGTGCTGCAGGAGGTCTACATTTATAAATTGGTGGAAGGGATTTTTTACACTTATCTGCTATGCGAAACGGAAGGGGAGATGGTTTCGTTGGATTCCCGTGCTTCTGATGCGGTGATTATAGCTCTGAAAAAAGGCTGTCCTGTTTATGTGGATTCCTCTGTTCTGGAGAAGGTTGGACTTCCCTCCGCATCTATCGGCAATGAAGAGGAGGAAGCCGAGGCTTTGAATGCAGGATTTGTTGCAGCCACCGATCCTGGCGCGGCGGGCGATTATAGCCGCAAGTCATTGGATGAGTTATCCGCATTGCTACAGGATGCTGTTGATATAGAGGATTATGAACTTGCTTCCGTCATTCGGGATGAAATGAACAGCCGGCAACAGAAAAGGTAGATGGAGCTTTTGCAAATACCGTTTACGGATAGTCTGCCGCCATACCAGCCCGGCTTTGTCCAGTCCATCCGACAGGAAGTGGATGGTGTGTTTGAAATCCTGCCTTCTCTTCAAAAGGAGGATAGTGAATCTGTCCTGCCATTTTTTTCCACTTCGGTCGAATACATGCCGGAAGTGGCTTGCCGCACGGGACAGGAGCCTGCAATTTTTGTGCTGCCGTTTCTTATTTGTCTTTGTTTCATCGCGCTGAACAGACTTTATCTGCTCTTTTCCAAAAATTCCAAGGCAGGGGAGCGGCTTGTAAGCTCCTTTTTCTGTAGGGAAGATAGCCTGCGCAAGCCCATTTCCTGGTGGAATCTGTTTCTGGCCTTTCTGTCGGGTGCCACTTGCTGTGCATGGGTGATGCTTTCTACACACGGATATATTTCAAATACCTGGAAATCAATGGGTGTTTTGTTTGTTACCATTTCGGGTTACCTTTTGTTGAAATGGTTTTTGTTCTACCTTTCCTCCCTGTTGATGGATTTGGCGCAGCCCACGAACGACTATCTCAGGAAAAAGGCGGTTGCCTATTACAATATATTATTAGGGATTTTGCCGCTTGCCTTTGTGCAGTATTTTTACAATTGTCTGCCATTGTGGCTGATGGCTGCGGTGATGCTTGCCGGACTCGGATGGATGTTGGTACGCGGTTTTTTTATATTTTCTCCGAAAATAAAATCGTACGGATTTTTTTTATACTTTTGCACCTTAGAAATATTACCGGTTGTATTATTGGTAAAAATGTTATTAAAATTATAAAGGACAATATATTAATAATATATTCATGAGAATAAGGAACATTTTGTTTTCGCAGAATCCCCCCCCGAATTTTGAAAAAAGTCCCTACGCAGAGCTTACAAAAAAGTATAATGTAAAAATCCATTTCTTCAAGTTTTTCCAACCTGAAGAAATCAGTGCGGAGCAATATCGCAAAAAGCGGATTAATCTGGAGGACTATCCTGGTGTCATCATGACAAGCAAGAAGGTGGTGGACCACTTTTTCTCTGTGATGGACAAAATGAAGGTTGAAATTCCGTTAGAACAGCATTTTTATTGTGTCAATGAAGCTGTAGCCTACTATCTTCAGAAATATGTCATTTTCCGCAAACGTAAAATTTTCTTCGGGAACGGCGAACCGGAGGATCTGATCCGTGTGATGGAGGAAAACAACGAGACTGCCTATCTGTTCCCCTGCGCGGTAGAAACTGGCGAACATCCCATTTGTCTTCTGATGGACAAAAAGAAAATACGCTATGAGAAGATGGAGATATACCGGATTGTGTACAAAAAACTCGATTCCATCGATCTCTCCACCTATGACCTGATTGTTTTTTTCAGTCCCCATGGCATTGAATCCCTGAAGATGAACCATCCTGACTATGAGCAGGGGGAAACTTATATCGGTGTGCTTGGCACACAGGTGCTGGAGGCGGCGCAAAAGGCCAACCTGCGTGTGGACATTCAGGCTTCCACAGAAGAACACACCTCCATTTTTACTGCCATCGACCAGTTGTTGCAGAAAACAAACGGACGCAGGCGATGAAAACGTCGGGCTTTCCAAAGTCTGCGCATCTGTGTGGAAAAAATAATTTCCAAATGCTTTTCAATCAGGGGAAAACAATATATTCTCCTGTCGTTAAACTGATTTATGTCACTGAAAAATCGGATCATCCTGAACGTAAGGTGGCTGTGGCGGTCTCCAAAAGAGTGTTTCATAATGCAGTGGACCGTAACCGGCTTAAGCGTCAGATGCGTGAGGCCTACCGGTTGAACCAGACGTTGCTGGACTGTCAGACTGCGCATGCGGGGGAATGTGTGCATCTGCTTTTTGTCTACAACAGTCACGAAAAGTGCGATTATATTAATATAGAAAAATCAATAAAAAGTTTGTTACATAGGTTTTTAAAATATTAATTCATTGTCATGCTATAAAAAAATACAGGAAATTCAGCAAAAGCAAAGCGAATTTGTGTTACATTTGCATTCTTGTGAACGAAAGTTTTTGTAATAAGTAATAATCTAATTATCAAAATAATACAACATGCGAAACAAAGGTTTTATTTTATTTTTTGCAGTCACTTTTGCATTAGTATGCATTTATTCCCTTTCTTTCACTTATTGTACAAGAAGGGTGGAGAACAAGGCCAAGGAATATGCGCAAAACGATCCGTCAAGGGATTCGTTGATTGCAAGGGCCAACGGAAACGCCTTTTTGGAGTCCTATCTGCTTGACTCCTCGGCCAAAGCCCGCGAGGATAAATATTTGCGTAGGGTGGCCGATTCAACGGCTTTCAACATCCTGATTCAGAAAAAGACTTACAAGGAATGCAAGGAGGCGGAACTGAATCTGGGTCTGGACCTCAAGGGCGGTATGAACGTGGTTCTGGAGGTTTCCGTGCCGAATATCGTCACATCGTTGGCCGGTAACGGGGCCAAGGATTCCCTGTTTGTGAAAACCATGGCGTTGGCCAAAGAGAAACAGCGCCGTTCCCAAAGCGATTTCATCACGCTGTTTGAGCAGTCGTTCAAAGAGGTGGCTCCTGAAAACGCCAAGCTTTCAACCATTTTCCGGAAATTGCAGATTAACAAGAACAATCCTTCCAACTCTGATGTGATTTCCGCTTTGCGCGAGGAGACCGAGGCCGCATTGAGCAATGCCTTTATGGTGCTGCGTGCCCGTATCGACCGTTTCGGTGTGGCCCAACCCAATATCCAGCGTCTGCCGCAGTCGGGTCGTATCATGGTTGAGCTGCCGGGTGTGAAGGATCCGGAGCGTGTCCGCAAACTGTTGCAGGGTTCCGCCAACCTAGAATTTTGGAAAACCTACGACTTTGGCGAATTGCGCGAGACTTTCTACGCTATCAACGACCGTATCGCCGGTTTGAAGGATGCCGAATCAAAAGAGGTTTCTGACAGCACTTCTGAGGCTGCGGGCGATAAGGCTGAGAGCGAATCGTTCTACACTGATGCCGATTCCGCCAGTGCGGAGAATGAGGATGAATTGAACGAGCAGATGACAAGGGAGGAGATGCTTGCCAGATATCCCTTGATTTCCAAACTGCAGTTGAATGACAATCCCACAAAGGAGGGCAAGTTCGGACCGCTGGTAGGTTATTGCCATGAGGCTGACACCGCCGAAGTCAATGCCATGCTGAACATGGATATTGTAAAAAATATGCTGCCGCAGGATTTGAAGCTTTGCTGGCATGCCAAAACCGGAAAGGACAAGACCCCGTTCCACCAACTGATTGCCCTGAAACGTGTGGGCGACCAGGGTGCTGTGCTGGACGGCCGTGTTGTTGTGGATGCCCGTCAGGATTTCAATGAACGTGGAGGCAACGAGATTTCCATGACCATGAACGCCGAGGGTGCCAAGCAGTGGAAGAAAATCACCGAGGAGAACATCGGCCATTGCATCGCCATTGTGCTGGACGAGCTGGTTTATTCCTATCCCAATGTGAACGACGTGATTCCTACCGGACGTTCCTCCATCACCGGAGGTTTCTCCCTGGAGGAGGCAAAGGACCTGGCCAACCTGCTGAAGGCCGGTAAGTTGCCCGCCCCGGCTGTGATTGTGTCTGAGGAAATTGTAGGACCTACCTTGGGTAAGGAGTCCATCCGTTCCAGTTTGATCTCCTTCCTGATTGCCTTCTGCCTTGTGCTGATTTATATGGCCTTCTACTACAACCGCGCCGGTTGGGTGGCAGGTGTGGCTCTGGTCACCAATATCCTGTTCATTTTTGGAACACTTGCCTCAATCAATGCTGTGTTGACCCTGCCGGGTATAGCAGGTATTGTGCTGACATTGGGTATGGCAGTGGATGCCAATGTGATTATATTTGAACGTGTGCGTGAGGAAATCCGCTCAGGGAAGGGCGTGCGTTTAGCCTTGGCCGACGGTTACAAGGCGGCCTACTCTGCCATCATCGATGGTAATGTCACCACCTTGATCACCGGTATCATTCTGTTCATCTTCGGTTCCGGTCCTATCCAAGGTTTCGCCACCACGCTGATTATCGGTATCATTTCCTCCCTGTTCACTGCCATTTTCGTTTCCCGCCTGATTTTCCAATGGATGCTGGAGCGCGACAAGGTTGTAAACTATGGAAACAGCATGACCATCAATGCCATGTCGAATTTCCATTTCGATTTTCTGGCCAAGCGCAAAGTTTTCTATGTGGTTTCCTGCGTGCTGATTGGCTTGGGTATAGTTTCGTTGTGCGTACGCGGCTTGAATTTCGGTATTGACTTCACAGGAGGCCGTACCTACACTGTCCGTTTCGACCAGCCGGTGAAGGCGGACGAGCTGCGTGCCAGCCTGACCAAGGCTTACGACGGTGTGGCTCCCGAGGTGAAGACTTTCGGTTCCGACAACCAGATGAAGATCACCTCCAAGTGGCGTTTCACCAACGGTGATGATGAGAGCTCCACTGTGGACTCCCTCTCCGAGCTTCGCTTGTACAGCGGATTGAAACCTTTCTTCAAAACAGATATTACTTTTGACGATTTTAGTGTGCAAAACCAGAATGTGGGTCTGATCAGTTCCCAAAAGGTGGGTGCCACCGTCTCCAAGGATATCACCCGCAGCGCTTTCTGGTCGGTGGGCATCGCCCTGCTCTGCATCTTCGCCTACATTGCCGTACGTTTCCGCAAGTGGCAGTATGGCTTGAGCGGCGTAATCTGTCTGGCACACGATACATTATTTGTAATAGGCACCTTCTCCCTGCTCTACGGTTTGCTGCCCTTCACCATGGAGGTGGATCAGGCTTTCATTGCCGCTGTGCTGACCATCATCGGTTACTCCATCAACGACACCGTGGTTGTGTTTGACCGTGTGCGTGAGTACAACACCTTGTACCCCAAACGCAGACTGGATGAGAATATCAACGCTGCCGTGAACAGCACGTTGAGCCGTACCATCAACACATCCGGCACCACACTGGTGACCCTGCTGGCCATTTTCCTCCTGGGAGGTGAAGTTATCCGTGGCTTTGTGTTCGCCATGCTGTTGGGTGTGATTATCGGTACCTACTCCTCCATTTTCATTGCGACACCGTTGTCATTCGAATTCTTGAAAAAGAAGGAAAGCGCAAAATTGCAGGAGAAATAATTTTAGGGAAATTGAGAGATTTGCATTTTCCTGTAAACGAATAACGGATTTGCATGATTTTTGTAGGGGGGGCTGAATATTTCAGTTCAAGAATAAAAATGGTGAAGTTACTTCGGTTAATATTGTGTATGATTGTTGTGCTGTCATCATTGAAAATGGCAGCACAAGAGGTCGTGGTGCGTAATGACACAATATATTCATGGGGAAACAAGAAAGGGGTTGGGCCGCGTTTCGGTGTGGCCAAGGATACCCTCTTCTGGATTATCAACAGGCCGCGTGATAACTGGTTTTTCAGCCCACGTGTCGGTATTCAGGAATACATCGGAAATGCCCAAAAATTAAAAAACTGCATCAACGTGCCTACGCCCGTCATGCAGTTGTCCATCGGCAAGTGGTTCATACCGGATGTCAGTTTTGAATTGTCGTTCTCTTATAGCCGTGCCTTGAGCCAAAGCCGATATTCCCTTTGCCCCTATATTGATTTTACTGGAATCCCTGTTGAGGATGGGTATTATCCTTATCAGAAATTCGCGTTTAACCATTCTTTTTGGGACGGTTGTTTAACGTTGGATTTGACCAATTTCTTTAAAGGCTATTATGAAGGTAACCGCAGCCATTATCATCTTATGGGATCTGCCGGTTTGGGCATAGGCTACGGTTGGGGAAAGGTTGACAACCCGCGCAGTTCGCAGGATCGCAAATATGCCCATAACAATGAGCTGATGGGTTTTATTGCCTTTAATCACCGCTATAGGCTTTGGGAACATATCGACTTTAATGTGGTGTTCAAGTTTGCCGGTATCCGTGGCTCATACGATGACTTTTATGGGGTGGATGACCATATTTCTGCGCATAACTATTGGAGCCGTTTCGACTTTGTCCCATCCGTATGTGCCGGAATAACCATCAATATCGGACACAATGATGTGCTGCATACATTTATTGAAACCAGACATCAGGATATTTTTGCGAGCAATTTGCAGACGATGGGTGATTCCAGCAGCAACTACTATCATGATTCGTCGTTGATGAGGATTGTGCAGCGTGCCATGGATGCCGTGCGTGACCGGGATTCCATCATTGCGGTTATGCAGGAGCAACAGTCTATCCAGCAACCGGTCGCATACTATATTTTGTACTATCCCAATGGACTTGATGACGATTCTTTGATAGTAAACCCCCAATTTGCGCAATCTTACATGAAACATTTCCCCAACGGGGACACTTTGGGTGGCGATTCACTTCATCCGAATTTCATTCCAGGTATGCCATATATCCTGTATTATGGGCCTGACTCGTTGAACCATATGGTGAATGGTGGAACCTATTATCCTACCGGATATGACCTGGCTTCGCTTAAGGATCGTTTGAGCAAGAACAAGTCCATCATCTATTGTTTCATTGACCAGAACAGGGAGGATTCTGTTTTGAGAGGGGAGATGGATGATAACCAGCCTTATATGGTTTACTATCCGAATGGCAAGCCCGGTGAGCCTGCGGGTGAGGATGCCAAGCCCAATATCGTGTTCTATCCCAATGGAACGCCGTATGGCATTGATTCCGTAACAGGAAAGCCGTTAGGTGATGTTCAGTTTGTTTCGTATTATCCTGTGGACGAAACGGATACATCGGATCTTCTGGCTGATGGGAACCGTAAGGAACATCCGTGGGAACAGCCTGGAGATTATCCCGAAAAACGTCCGGATGAGCCTTGGGAGGAAGATCTTTCAGGAAAAAGTCTGCCTGAACTGGTGTTGTCGGAAGTGGAAAGGCGTAATATGAAGGCAGTGTATGTCACCTATGAGTTGAACAAGGCGGAAGTGAAACCTTGGGACAGGGAGAAATTGAGAGAGATGGCAGCGTATATCAATGCGGATACCTCTGACAGCAAATATATGGTGATGGGTTCGGCAGACAGTAGGACCGGAACGCCCACCATTAACCAGCGTTTGAGCGAGATGCGCTGTAAGACGGTATACGATATTCTGGTAAATGAATTTAATGTGGATCCGAAGCGTTTGATCAAGAAGGCTTTGGGTGGCATTGACGATTATGAGCCCTATATCATGAACCGTCTCTGTATTGTGGTGGTGAATGATCCTCGTTGGAAATATTTGATTGATTTGAAACAAAAACAAAAATAAATTCTTATGGAAAGAGATAAACAGATTTTCGACCTGATTGAACAGGAGAGAACCCGTCAGACAAAGGGCATTGAGCTGATTGCCTCTGAGAACTTCGTCAGTCCGCAGGTAATGGAAGCCATGGGCTCTGTCATGACCAACAAATATGCCGAAGGCTATCCTGGCAAACGTTATTATGGAGGATGCCAAGTGGTGGATCAGAGCGAGCAGGTTGCAATTGACCGTGCCAAAAAGCTCTTTGGGGCGGAATGGGTCAATGTTCAGCCACACAGCGGTGCACAGGCCAATATGGCGGTTTTTATGGCCTGCCTGAATGCCGGTGATACCTTTATGGGTATGGATCTGAACCACGGCGGTCATCTTAGCCATGGAAGTCCTGTCAATTTCAGTGGTTTGATGTTCAATGTGGTCGGATACCAGGTTAAAGAGGAAACTGGTACTGTGGACTATGAGGACATGGAGAAAAAGGCGTTGGAACACCGTCCGAAACTCATCATCGGAGGCGGTTCGGCCTACAGCCGTGACTGGGATTGGGCCCGCATGCGCGAAATTGCCGACAAGATTGGCGCCATACTGATGGCCGATATCGCCCATCCTGCTGGACTGATAGCCAAGGGACATCTCAACAATGCGGTGAAATATTGTGATATTGTCACCACCACCACCCACAAGACCCTGCGCGGACCCCGTGGCGGCATGATTATGATGGGCAAGGATTTTGACAATCCTTGGGGCAAGAAAACACCGAAAGGTGAAATCAAGAAAATGAGCGCATTGCTTGACAGTGCGGTGTTCCCTGGCGTGCAGGGCGGTCCGCTGGAGCATGTCATTGCAGCCAAGGCTGTCGCTTTTGGTGAGGCTTTGACCGACAGTTATGACCAATATATCCAACAGCTGATGAAAAATGCCAAAGTAATGTGCGAGGCTTTCATCAACAAGGGATACAAAGTAATCAGTGGTGGAACGGACAACCACTTGATGCTTATAGATTTGCGCACCAAATTCCCCGAGCTTACCGGTAAGGAGGCTGAGAATGCGCTGGTGGCTGCTGACATCACCGTGAATAAGAACATGGTTCCGTTTGACAGCCGTAGCGCCTTTAAGACCAGTGGTTTGCGTGTCGGTACGCCTGCTATCACCACCCGTGGCCTGAAAGAGGCCGACATGCCGGTGATTGTGGATATGATTGATACGGTGCTCTGCCATCCGACCGATGAGGCTGTCCGCGCCCGTATTGCCGGACAGGTGAATGAAATGATGAGCAACCGTCCGTTGTTTGCCTGGTAGCGTTTCATGGTAACTATTCATAGTGGCAGGGACAAAGAGATTTGTTCCTGCTTTTTTTATAACTCCCCTTTATAAGTCCCCATATTTTAGTTGCTTTTTCTCTTTTCCATCCCTTATTGTCAAAAAAATTTTTTTTTGTTTTTTTGTATCGCTTTTTTTATTATTTTTGTCATTCCTATTGTAAAATAGGGTAGTATTAATTAATTAAAAATCAACAACAAATGATGAAGAAGTTATTTCTATCTGTTTGTACTTTTCTTCTAATCGCCATTGCTGGTGTGAAAGCCCAGCCTGTGGTGGTTGTGAATGAGAGTTTCGACAACGCGACCTGCACCTTTTCCGCACCACGCGGTGGATGGGGTGTCGATTCAACGTTGTATGTCAGTGGAAACCGTTCCTTTCTTGGGGTTGTGCCTACACAGCCCGGAGATTCCGTGGAATTTGTTTCCAACTGGTTCGACTGCCAGAATTACTCCAATGTGATTCTGTCATTCAGCCACATCTGTAAGGTTTCATACAGCGATGTGGCAACGGTGGAGTTCCAGATTGACAGGTTAGGTTCCAAATGGCAGAAGTTGCCGTTGGATGCCTACAAGGGAATCAGGACCCCTTACCGTCAGTTGTGTTTCCACCACAAAAGCTACACCGACTGGCTGGGTGATGACTCCCTGGCAATGCCGACCAACTCCTGGTGGAAGACGGAAACCTTCGACCTTTCTGCCGATGTGGCTTGGGAGAGGGTGCGTTTCAAATTTAAACTCAAGCATGGGAAAGTGTCCGGCACGCAGTTTGCCAACGGTTGGTCGGTGGATGATTTTGTCATCTACGGTGCCAATGGGGAAATCGCTTTGCCGGAGGTTTATTTTATTGTAAACCCTGCGGATACAGTCTATACCACCGGTCCGTTCAAAATCAGGGCCAAAGTCGCCACCCGCACCATTTCAAGGATTATTCCTCCCAAGGTGCAGGTATGCTATACATATAATAATTTGAAGACCTACGACTCCATCCCTATGTACAAGGTGGAGGGGGACTCCATTTGGGAAGCCTATATTCCTCAACATCCTTACGGAACGGAGATTTCCTACAGCATCACAGGACGTGACACCATGAAGAACGAAAAGACCATTACCGGTTCAATGGTGCTGAAACGTTTTGTCGCCACAGGGCGGCTTGGATATGTACAATCCTCCACTAACTTTGCCCCTGTTTCAACATATGCGCTACCATCTTGGCAGAACTATACCAACAGCTGGTGCCGCATGCTTTACACCAGCAAGGAGTTGCAGGGGGACGGTCTGATTACACGCATAGCTTATAACATTGTGGTGTTGGGTGACGGTACGAGTCCCAACCAGGAAGTCTGGTTCAAGGCGGTGAATGACACGGCCATTTACAACACCAACTACATTAATCCGGAATCTGACGGATATACGAAGGTTTATGCCGGTTCCTGGAGTCCCACCACGTCGGGATGGCGGGAAATTGAGTTGGACAACGCTTTTATTCTGCCTCAGGGCAAGAACTTGATGGTGATATGGCTCAACAAGGCAGGTGTAACCTTTAACCCCTACGCCTCCTCAAGAGTCTCCTACACTACCGAACCTCAAGCTGTATATGCTACAAGTGCCACGGGTGCGGGCTCATATACAACCTATGATGATGCTACGTTGGGAAGCCAGTATTACAAGTCGGTTATCCGTGTGTTGAAGGCTGGTGCCGGTTTCCAAAATTCGGTGGCTCTGCTGAGCATTGATGCCCCCACCTCTTCGGTGATTGCCGGTACTTCCACACCTGTGAAGGTCACCATCCGCAACGAGGGTTTCAAGAACTTGACCTCCTGCTATATCAACTGGGCTGTGAACGGTACGGTGCAGACTCCCTACAAATGGACTGGTAACCTGTTGGACAACTATGTTGACACCAACATTCTGATTGGTTCATACGTACCTCAGACGGGCGTATACGACAAGTTGGAAGTGTGGGTGAGCGACCCCAATGGTGTTAAGGACAGCTGTACCATGGACGATACCTTGTCCCTGAGTACATTCGGCTGCTCCGCCCCTTTCTCCGGAAAGTATGTGGTGGGTCCCAACAGCGGTGCGGATTATCCCACATTGGCTGACGCCATAAGCAAAATCCAGCTTTGCAGCAGTAACGGCAATGTATGGCTGATGCTGCAGAACGGTAACTATGGCAGTTACACGCTGACCGACTTGAGCAAATTTATGGGCAAAGACACCTTGTTCATAACCTCTTTGTCGGGCAATAGGGACAGTGTTGTTTTCAACGGCACCGGAACCGCCCTGTTTACCTTCAACGCTGCGAAAAATGTAGTGGTGAAGAACATCTCCTTCATAGGAAATCCCCAAGCTATGCCCAATTATGGCTTGTATTTCCAAGGAGTTTGTGAAAATGTGGAAATTCGTGACTGCTATGTGGATATGGACACCACATCGTCCGGTACCTATTATGGGGTCTACCGTCCCTCCAACACGGCAGTGTGCGACAATATCCGTTTCCGTCACAATGAATTCCACGGCGGCTATTATGGTTTCTACTTCCAAGGTGGAAGCACATCTGCCTACAACACCAACATCGTGTTTGACAGCAACCTGGTGCACGGAGCATACTATTATGGCTACTATTTCTACTATAACCATTTGAAGAGCTTCAGCCATAATACGTTCTTGCCGAGGGTGAGCAATAACAACACCTACTTCTATAATTATATGTACTACTCAAATCTGGACGTTTGCGATGGTAACCGGTTTGACTATTACAATTATCCGGGAGACTATATATACAACTATTGGGAGTATATCAATCTTTACAATACCAGCAGCCGCGGCCTCTTCTGCAACAACGAGTACATTGGTAATAAGAATGCTCAGGGCGGTTATGGCATGTATGTCTATTACAGCAATATTGACATTTACAACAATACCTTCCTGATGAGAGGCGGATATCCCCTCTACATGTACAACTACAACCAGGGAACGGCCAATCTGTTGAACAATGTGATTGTGCTGTTGCCGTCCACGTCAACTAGTACATATTATCCCATTTATGTGGGTAGCACCCAGGCTGCCGCAGGTATCGGCACGATTGACTACAACCTCTATTATTCCAAGTCTTCTGTGGGTTATTGGATTGGCAACAAGACCTCCTTGTCCGCTTGGCAGCAGGCCACCGGTCAGGATGCACATTCTGTCTACATGAAGCCGACCTTCTATAATATTCCCGACCTGGATACGCTGAGCGCGCATCCCGGTTATTACGATTCCGCTTGGAAACATGCTCTGAACTTGGCCATCTACACCGGTCTGGATTGCCCTGTGCCTGCTGGTGTGACCAAGGATATTAACGGTGTGCCGCGCGCCGGTTTCACCATTATGGGCTGCTATGCCGCCCAAGCAACCGGATTGGATGCCGCCATTTCTGGTGTCGCCGGTATCTCCACTTCTGTGGTGAAGGGACAGAAAACCACGGTGAAGGCCATCCTGACCAACATGGGTGAGACTACGCTGACCTCCGCCAGCATCGGCTGGTCGTTGAACGGTGTCTCCCGTCCCGGTAAGGTGTGGGCCGGTTCGTTAGCAACCTATGCTTCCGACACAATCCTGTTGGACACCCTGTCCAGCTATGTGATGGAGAACCAGATGAAGGTTTGGGTCTACAACCCGAATAATGGAAGGGATGTGAACAGAAAGAACGACACCCTTTTCTTCAACTTCAAGGCTTGCGATTCACTCTACCATGGCAACTACACTGTGGGTTCCAACAATGCGGACTTCGCCAGTCTGCAGGATGCCATCCTCAAGATCAAGACTTGCGGCGCGGACGGCCCCATTGTGCTGAATGTACAGAAAGGAAAATACGATGCCATTAGCATGTCTGAGATTGCGGGAATTACTTCCACCAACAGCATCACCATCACCTCCGCTACAGGAAATGCAGAAGATGTCGTGATAGCTGCGAGTGATGCTTATGCAGCTGAATTGAGCGGTATCAAACACATCCGTTTCTCCAAACTGACCTTTGACGGAACACTTGGAATGGGTGCCGTGACAATGCCGGGCAAATGTTTGGATGTATGGTTTGACGGCTGCGTGTTCAAAGCCCCTAGCGGAAGTGCCACAAGCTACTGCTTCTACCATACTGGAGCTGTATGTGACAGCATATTTATCCAGAACTGTACGTTTGATGGTGGTTATTATGGCCTGTATTTCTATGGATCCGGTACTGGTGCAGGTGGTTACAACACCAACATCCATATCGACAGCAATGTCATCACCAATGCTTTCTACTACAGCCACTATTTCTACTATACTGATTTGAAGAGTTTCTCATACAACAAGATTAAAGTGACCACTCCCAACAATTACCATTATTGCTATTTCTACTACACCAACCACTACAATACGGCGTGCAACAGTTGGGACTTCACTCAGTCAAATGTGCAGTATCCCTACATTTATTATTATTATCCGCACCGTTACAACTATACCGGTACGGACGGCTACATTGTGAACAATGAGGTGGTCAACAACAACAAGGCCGAGGGCGGTTACTGCATGCTCCTTGGCTATCCTGGAGAGACCCAGCACATCTGGCATAACTCCTTCTACAACCCCAGTACCACTGGCGGATATGGAATCTATGCCTATCTTTCCTCCGGCGGTACCAACGCCAATGTGGATATTTCCAACAACCTGATTTGGTCCAACTACTATCCTATCTACACCAGTGGTAACGCGGTTCCTTTCACATCTGATTACAACAACTTGTATAACCAGAGTGGTCGTCTTGCCTATTTGGACGGAACCAATGTCAGTTCTCTGACTGCTTGGGCTACTGCCACGAATGACAACACTTCCGTTTCGGTTCAGCCGAACTTCCTCAGTCCTGAACTGGCCGGTCTGGAGCTGGCGGGTAATGCCAACATCACCTGTCCTGCCCTGAACAGTGTGCCGACGGATATCACTGGATTCACCCGTAAGGGAACCACCACCATGGGTTGCTACGAGTACAACCCCAAAGGCAACGACCTCTTTATGGTTTCCATTGACAAGCCGGTGGAGACTCAGGTGCTGGTGGCTGGAGACACAGTGCCTGTGTTTGTGACCGTACGTAATTTGGGAACGAATACTGCCACCTCCTTCAAGGTGAATTGGAGTGTGAACGGTGTCAGCATGACCCAGAAGAGCTGGAGCGGAACGTTGGCCACTTTGGGCACCACCAGTGTGTATGTGGGTCATTTCACCGCTGTTTCAGGAAGCAACCGCTTGAAAGTGTGGACTTCGCTTCCTAACAATGTTACGGATGAGCGTCCTATCAACGATACAGCCGTTGTAAGCGTGTCCGGTTGCGACTCCCTGTTCCAAGGTACCTTCACTTTGGGTAAGGGTGGTGATTTCAAGGACTTCGACGAATTTGTGAGTACTGTGGGCAATTGCGGTCTGGGTGGCCCCATCACCCTCAAAGTTTTGAGCGGCAACTACGACTGCATGGTGTTTGACAAACCTATAAACGGAACCTCCTCGGTGAACACCATCACCATCACCTCCGCTGCCAACAACGCCGACAGTGTGGTCATCTACAACTCTACAGGAATGATGCCTACTGTAATCTTTGGCGGCAACATCAGCCATGTGATTTTGGAGAAGGTCACCATAAAGGGTGCGCCTTATTTCAACAAGGGCGGCAACTGGTGCGCAGTAGGTATGTTCGATTGCGACAGCATTGTTGTGCGCAACTGTAAAGTCCTTTGCGATGCGCCGGAGGACTGCTATGAGCAGGGTACCGCTTTCACTACGGTCGAATTCAACAGCTGGACTGTGTATGACATTGGCGAAGTTTGGATTGAGGACAACTTTATCACGGGTGCCCAGTACGGACTCTATTTTGAGCCGAACTCCATGCCCGGAAAACTCAATTTTATCCGCAATGACATGCGTATCCGTTACGAAGTGGGTGTTGTATCGGCCATCACGCTCAAAAATTTCTCCTACAATACCTTCAGCTTTGATTACGACAGCAATGCCTCTGACCAGAGCTATTTGTACATTGCCGATTTCTATGCCAAGTACAGCTATGTTGACACTATCCGCATTGTGGGCAACCGCTGGTTGTTCTATGATGCACCGGTGTCGTATGTGTATGGTTATATAGAGGAGCAGCATCCTGACTCCTGCACGCTGTTTGCCAATAACGAGATTGTCTACCCGAAGAGCGCTACGGGCAACAACGTTTTTTACATGACCTACAACGATCATCTGCATTTCATCAACAATTCCGTCTATTTCCCCAATGACGGTAATTTCTATATGGAGCGTCAGAACACTCCCATCCACACGTTGAACAACAACATGATTTCCGATGGAAATCTGAACTGGACGTTAGATAACCAGGGTCAGCTTTCCTCTGATTACAACAATGTGGTTGGAATGGCGGTGAAGGATTTGCAGCGCACTACCGGATTGGATACCCATTCTGTAAGTGTCGTCCCTACCTTTACTGATCTGAACAAGGGATTGAATATGCTGGACAACAGTGGACTGGATTGCCCGATGCATCCTTCTGTCACGAATGATATCCGCTTGAAGAAGCGTAGTGCAACGACCACCATCGGTTGCTACGAGGTTGAGGCATGCGGCAACAACATTATGCCGAGAGCATTGGTCAGTCCGGGTATGGTTTCCATCACTAACGCCAGCACTCCGCTGACTGTTACCGTTTTGAATGCCGGCAGCAATACCGTCACCTCCTTCAATGTGAATGCGGTGGTGAATGGTGTTTCGATGCGAGCCTACAACTGGACCGGTTCTTTGGCATCCAAGGCTTCTGTGAATGTGACTATCGGCAACTTCATGCCTAAGGCGGACACCAACTACATTGTCATTTGGACTTCCCAGCCTAATAACGGCATTGACTCCCTGCCTGCAAATGACACGCTGCGTGCCTTCACGGTGGGTTGCGACTCTTTGCTGCACGGTGACTACACGGTGAAGAATGATGCCGAACTTAACGCCATTGTCACCAAACTGTTCTCCTGCGGTGTGAGTGCCCCTGTCCGCGTTCTGCTGGCCGACGGAAGTTACACCTCTCCGAGGCTGGATGCCGACTTCATCGGCACTTCACATAAGAACAATGTCACATTTGAGGCATTGAACGGTGATCCTGACAAGGTTGTGTTGAGCGGTTCCCTGATTTTGAGCGGGGTCAACCATGTCAACTTCCGGTATCTGATGATGAAATACTCCACCAACCAGTATGTGGTGCATATCCAGAGCCGAAGTAACGACATTGAGTTCTATGGATGTAAGATTCTGGCCAATCCGACCGCCACGGGAACTGCCAATGCTGGTAGTGCCGGTCTCTACAAACAGAGCGGATGGGTATTGGACAGTCTGCGTCTGATCAAGAACCTGTTTGACGGTGGCTATTATGGCATTTATCTGTACGGTGGCGGCAATTCAAGCATGAACACCAACATCATCATTGACAGCAATACAATCCAGAACCAGTACTATTATGGAACCTATATTTACTACAATGAGGTGGAGAGCTTCTGCCACAACACCATTTTGAGCCGTATAACCTCTACCAACACCTATTGGTATGGCATGATGCTGTATTACGGCAATGCGCCAAAGGTGGACGGCAACCGTGTGCATCAGAGATCTTCTGCCATCAGCTCTCCTTACTTGGCTTACATGTACTATAATGGAACTTATGGCAGTCAGAGAACCACCAACTTCACCAACAATGAGCTGATGGGTCGTTCTTCCAGCTCCTATTATGGATTGTATGCCTACACTTACAACAGTGCCATCAACATCTTCCATAACTCCATATACATGGATGGAACAGGTGCGGTGCGTGGTGTTTATGTGGGTGGATCCGGTTCTGCGATACTTATCAAGAACAATGTGATCATGACCACCTATTCCACCTCCATACCTATTTATGAAGGAACGGCGGGATGTTCGTCAAGCGATTACAACTGCCTGTATGCGCCACAGTATGCCGGTTATTCCGGTGGAAACATGACATTCGCAACTTGGAAGTCTGCCGGTAAGGATGTGCACTCCTTCTTCACTAAGCCAAGCTTTGTTATGAAGGATTCATCCGAATTCCTGAAGCTCTCAAGTTATGCGGGTCTGTTTGTGCCGGTGCTGCCGAATGCCACAACCGACCGTTTGGGCAAGCCGCGTGCCGGTATGAGCATTGTTGGCGCCTATACGCAGGATCAGTTGAAGACCGATGCCGCTTTGGTGGAATTTGTCAATTGGTCCAGCTCGGCTGTTATCGGAAACACCACACCTGTGAGTGTACGACTCATCAATATGGGTTCCGATGCCAGCAACCTCACTTCTGCCAAGATTAACTGGTATGTGAACGGTGTGAAGCAAAGTACTGTCAATTGGACCGGCAACCTGGCCCCCTATGGTGACACAGTGGTTGCTTTGGGTTCGTTCAAACCTGTGGGTGGCAGCAATCTGCTTGCAGCAAGGGTTTATGACCCGAACAACAGTACTGACTTGGAGACTTCCAACGACTCCATCTTCACCACCACTTACGGATGCGACTCCCTGCTGCATGGTGTCTACACTATCGGCAGCAACGGTGCTTCCCGTCCTCATTTCCGTGATATTGAATCCGCTTTGGAGGCTCTGAGTAACTGCGGTGTGAATGGTCCTACCACATTCCTCATTGCTGATGGCACTTATTCAGCCATTACCTTGGAGAATTATGCAGGTGCATCACACAAGAACATGATTACCTTCACTTCCGCTTCCGGTTCGGCTTCTGACGTGGTTATCAGCGGCACCTATCATTTGACATTGAATGGTACGCAGCATGTCCGTTTTGAAAAGGTGACCTTCGGAAAGAGCAACGGTACTCGCGGTATCCAGTTCAACGGTGACTGCAAGGATATTGAGTTCTACCATTGTGTTGTTTCGCTGAGTACGACGGCTACGAGCACCACGTATGCAGTGTACAAACCCAGCGGTAAGACTCTTGACAGTATCCGTTTTATCGGCAACCATTTCAATGGCGGTTATTACGGTGTATATTTCTATGGTTCCAGCACCTCCAACAACGGTTACAACACCCATATCATCTTTGACAGCAACCTGGTGGAGAATGCCTACTATTACACCTACTATTTCTACTACAATGACATTGAGAGTTTCTGCCACAATACCTTCCTGCCGAGGGTGAAGAGTACCACCACCCATTATCACTATCTCTACTATTGCAACCTGAAGCACATGGAGGGTAACCGCTACAACACTACGCGCAACACCAGCATCAACAACTGGTACAATTATGCCTACTATATCAACCGTTACAACACGAAGAACGGTGAGAGGGGTCTGATGTGCAATAACGAGATTATCAATACGCGCAGTGGCGGGTATTCATGGTATTTGGGTTATGATAATATGGATTTTGTCAACAACTCCATATATGCGCCCAATGCCCAGTATGCTCTCTATTCCTACAATGAGAATGCCAACAAGTTGGTGATGAAGAACAACAACGTTTATTCTCCTTCCGGTGAGGCGTTGCGTTTTTACAATGTGACGACGACCAACGTAATCTTTGAAAGCAACAACTTCTATGGCGGTAACGGAATTCTGTTGAATAATGCCAGTTGCCTTACTTACAATGACATTGTTGCTGCTACAGGTGACACCAACTTCAGCATGGTTGTTCCTTCCTACATTGATTCCTCTGCCAGTTTGGAACAGAACGATTATGTGGGCATGTCCTGTTATCGTGATTCGTCTGCCATGATGGATATCACTGGCAAAGCTCGTTCCATCATCACCGCCAGAGGTGCTTACTCCATCTCTGTGGTTGAAGGCAAGAATTTGGAAATGAGCCAGGTGTTGTCGCCGAAATTGAGCGGAACCGTGGCCTGCTATCCGGATTATTCCGTGGCTGAGGTGGAAATCATCAACAAAGGTACGGAAGAGATTGACTTTGCCAAGGATGGTGTTAAGATTTGCATGTCTTCCGACAGTGCCAATATCTATTACACGGATACGCTGCTTTCTTCCGGCATTTTGAAGCCGATGGCGAAAATGACGGTAAAACTTACCGACTTCTTCCCGACTTCCTACACCGGATTCTACAACATCAAGGCATGGGTCGAATGTGCGAAGGATATTTTGAAATCGGACGACACCGCCTCTACGGTGTATGAGGTGACCCGTGTGGTGCTTCCGTTCGAGACCGACTTCACTGATATTCCTTTGGAGTTTGCCTTTGACAGCATTCAGGGTAAGGTACAATGGGAATTGGGTGAGACGGCTACGTTAGATCCCAACTCCATCAAACCTGACTTCGGTAAGGGTATGCTGCATTTTGGCTCCTCCACAGGCAAGGCCTCCTTGTCGCGTGCAGTGATCAAACAGGTTGATTTGAAAGGCTCCACGAAGCCGAAGGTGACCTTCTGGTATGCGCATGACAATGCGAACCCGAACGCGCA
>CAJOQK010000053.1 GCA_905236885.1 uncultured Bacteroidales bacterium | reverse complement strand
GGCGATGGCGTTGGCGCGGCGGGTGGAGGTGGTGTTCAGGTTGTAGTTCACAGCCACCAGGAATTCACGCGCACTGACGGCGGTGGCACCCGACTTGGCGATGCTTTCGTCATATTTGCAGGGGCCGAAGCAGGGTTTCCATTCCACGCTTTCGATGCGCTCTTTCAGCGCTTCGTACTCGCCCTGGCGGCAGTTGGCCAGATTGCGGCGTTTTTCCTCAAAGGCGGCATTTTCATAGCAGTAAATGGGAATATGCAGCTCCTTGCCGATGCGTTCCGCCAGTTTGCGGGCATAGACCACAACTTCGTCCATGGTGATGTTCGCCACCGGAACCAGCGGGCAGACATCCGTGGCGCCGAAACGGGGATGGTCGCCTTTATGGTGGCGCATGTCAATGAGCTGTTGCGCCTTTTTAACACATTGGAAAGCGGCTTCGCACACCTCGTCAGGTGTGCCGACAAAAGTGACTACGGTGCGGTTGGTGGTGGCACCCGGGTCCACGTCCAACAGTTTCACACCTTTTATTTTTTCAATTTCACCGGTGATTTGGCGAATCACCTCCATATTCCTGCCTTCGCTGAAATTAGGCACGCATTCGATAATCTGTTTCATGAGAAAAATACGCTATGTTTAGATATGTGATTTATTCTGAATGTTTTTTGACTTTGCAAATTAATTTTGTCCAAAATACAAAAGTAGTTGAAATTTCCATACGTTTTGCGGACGGAGGAATATAAATTTTTTTTGTACATTTGCATTTTTAAAATAATGTCCATGCAGATTACGGAAAATGTTTCACTACAGCCATATAACACCTTTGGCATTGCTGTCAAAGCCAAGCGTATGGTTCTGCTTTCCAACGAAAGTGATGTGCGGGAGTTCGCCTTTAAAGCCCAAAGGTTTGAACCGTATTTAATCATGGGAAGCGGTGCCAACCTGTTGTTTACCCGTGATTTTGAGGGTACCGTGGCACTTGTGGAGACCAAGGGTGTGAAGGAATGCCACCGCGATGCGGAACATGTTGTCTTGCAGGTGGAGGCTGGCGAAATTTGGGACGATTTTGTCCGTTATTGTGTGGAGGGAGGATATTACGGTGTGGAGAACTTGGCGCTGATTCCCAGTAAGGTGGGCAGTGCGGTGGTGCAGAACATCGGAGCTTACGGACGTGAGGTGAAGGATGTGGTTCGGGAAGTGCATGCAATTGACCTTAAAAATGGTGTGCCGGAAACGTTTGACCGTTCCTCGTGCCTGTTCGGGTACCGTGAGAGCCTCTTCAAAAAACATCCGGGACGTTACCTGATCACCTCCGTGCTGTTTGAGTTGGGGCTGGTTCCGCGTTTTTATACGGAATACGGGGATGTGGCCGCCAAACTGAAAGAGAAGGGTGAGACAAGCATCCAAGCTGTGTACGAAGTGGTTTCTGAAATCAGGCGAAGCAAGCTGCCCGATGTGAAACTGTTGGGCAATGCGGGCAGTTTCTTCAAGAATCCGGTGGTTTCCGCCGCACAGTGGGAGCCGTTGCGGCAGCAATTTCCTATGCTCAAAGGTTTTCCACAGCCGGACGGCAGGGTCAAGTTATCAGCAGCCCAACTGATTGACAGCCTTGGCTGGAAGGGAAAACGTGCGGGTCAGGCCGGTGTGCATGAGAAACAGGCGCTGGTTCTGGTCAATTACGGGGGTGCCACAGGTGCGGAGGTGCTGGCTTTGGCCCGGAACATCCAGGCGGATGTGAAGCGGCATTATGGCGTGGAGCTGGAAATGGAAGTGATTGTAATATAAATTATTGAAAAAACAAACAGGAAGCCTGGAGAACCGTGATTTCACAGAAAGGGTGCTTAGGAATGGTTTTCTGCAAGGGTGTAAAATAATAAGGGAAGGTACCAATAGGAAATGTCGGAAGCTGAGGAGAAAAAATGGTATGTGGCCCGCACGCGGGCGCGGCAGGAAAAGAAGATAAAGATGCGGCTGGATGCCTTGTCCGTTGAGAATTATCTGCCTTTGCGTCCGGAGGAGCATTTTTACAGCAACGGAAGGCATAAGAAAATAGATGTCCCCCTGTTGCCGAACCTGATATTCATCCGGATTGAGCCTGCTGCCCGTTTCGCGCTTTTGTCGGATTTCTCCAACCTGTTCACCCATTATGTGGTGGACAAGTTCACCGGCTCCTCCATGGTGGTTCCGGACCGGCAGATGCAGGATTTTATCCGTGTGATTGCCACACAGGATGAAAGCATCGCCTTGGAAGACATGCATTTGCGCAAAGGCGACCGTGTAGTTGTGACTGGCGGCGTGTTCAAAGGCATTGAAGGGGAGTTTCTCACCATCAAAGGCCGGAAAAAGGTGCTGCTGCGGTTGGAAGGGCTTTTGGCCTATTCCGTGGAAATCCCCAACCAGTACCTGCGCAAGGTGGGGAAGTAGATTTTCCGTCAATTTTGTTTTATTTCGCAATCTTTTGCTTTTAGTGTCAATCACATAGCAAGCTATGCTCATTCCACAAAAAGACAAAATCTTTCTGAAATAAATTCAAAATTGTTCGCAAAGTAATTTATAGAAGTTCCTTTAAAAAAGTAGGGACACAATGTTTGCGCCCCTACTTTTCTCTGATAATTCAACAAGGAATCTTTTTACCTTTGAATCTGCACCTTGCAGACCCCGTGATTGCCATCCTTGCGGATTTGCAGGAGATAGCTTCCTGAGGCCAGTCCGCTCACATCTATGCTGCTGCTTTCGCTCTCCAAACGGATTTGAAGCACTTTCTGTCCCAATGTGGTATACAGGCAGGCTTCTGCCCCAGCTGCTCCCGTAACAGTCAGAATGTTTGATGCAGGTACCGGTGAAACGGAGAATTGCAGCTCCTGTCGGCTTTCCCTGACAGCGATTTTTCTCATCGTCGTGAACTGCATTTCTTCACCATAGATGGTTTCGCCGACAATACGCATGATGCAACCCCTGAAAATGTAAGTGGTCTCTCCTGCGAGATTGTCCAAATGCAGTGTGTTGCCTTCTAGGAGGGCGGTGTCGGCATGCCAAGTTGAGTCGCCCTGCTTTTTCCATTCAATTCCAACACCCTTCACATTGAATGCTTCGTCACCGAATGTGAAACTGGCGTGCAGCCGTGCGGAATGGTCTGTCACACTGTCGGCTGCCAATGTGGTGGCAATGGCTGCCGCAAAATAGTTGCGTAGCAGCGGATAGCCGTTGTTGCGGTAGGGGATGGTGTCCTGCTGCCATTCGGACGAGCCGTCGTACTGGTTCAAGTTTGTGACAAAGGCTGGCAATTTCATCTCCGCATCGTTGATTTTGGTGATTTCCAGACGAACAGGGTTATAGGATATCATCTCTTTTGAGCTGTCTGAGACGGTGACCTTGGAGGAGACAAAGCAGTGGCGTGCGGGAAAACTGTCTTTCGGTGACAAGTTGTATAGGAAAGAGGATTTTAGCGAGGGCGAATATCGTAAGGGAGCCACATAGCAGTTTTCCACAAATTTGCTCTGACAACCGAGCAGCGTGCTACTTTCACTCAAAATTCCATTAACTATATCAATGCTTCCGGTAAAAAAGCAGTTGTGCATTACATTTGTTCTTAATCCTGCACCAGACACACGACAGCCGTGGAGAGTTGCGTTGCTGCCACAGTACAGCATACTGTCCGCCTTGCCAATGCCAGTGGCTTCTGTCGCAGTATATGAGCCGCTGGCAAAACAATGCCGCATCACACCTGTACTTCCCACACCACTGATCCAACATTCTTTCTGCGGGTCTACACTTGTGCTGCCGCCCAGCAGGTATGCCACACAATTCTCCATATACATGGGAAACAGTGAATAATCACCAACGCAATTGCCTATTCCTGCAATTACAGCCGAATATGATGAGTCAACGACGGAAACGAAACTCTGGCTGTTCCGGATGGAACAAAAACCATGTCCTATAATTCCCCCAATATTTGGTTGTTTTTTTCCAGAGTAGGGAGCGTTGGTCACTATGATATTTCCCCTTGTCTCACAATTTGACAAAAAGGTCTGGCATCGGAGGTATGTGGTGTCCCCAATGTCTGCATTTCCCAAATATTCGGCACTGCCTATGATGCCTCCACAACGAAGACTGACATGGTTGTTTGTTTTTGGTGTATAGATGTATTGGAAATTTATCACTTTCACATTGGCAATGGTGGCTCCCATGGTTCTTCCAAACAGTCCCACGTTACAATGAGACCCTTCATACTTCAAGTTGAGTATGGCATGTCCGTTTCCTTCAAAATGGCCGGCAAAGCACCTGATACCAATAGGATATTTGTTGGTGTCATACGTGTATCCTATCGGCACAAAATCGGTCACCCCTTCCATGTCAATGTCATCTGTCATTTCAAAGTATTGTCCGTATGTTTTGAACCTGTCAGCTCTGATATCTGACCCCGGCCCGTAGGCAGCCACATCATTGTTCACATAGTCCGCAAGTTCTTTGATATGTGCCGGAGTGTATATTTTATAAGGATCCCCCTCGGTGCCGCTTCCGCCACCGAAAGTCTGTCCGTAAGAGCAGATGGAAACCCCTGCAAACAATAAGGAAAAAAATAATGTTCTCATTTTTGTTATTTTTTAAAGTTCATACTTTTATTGAATAATATAATACCTTCACAATCATTATTTATAATATATTCACTATCCCAACCGACTGTTGTTTGTTCATTACAAGGAATATAATCATCCATAAAAACATCTTCTATAGTAACCTGCACGGTGTTTTTGGAATACAGATTCACCACCGGTGTTTGCACGCAATCGGTTTCACCATAGAGCAATTCTGGGGTGCCAACAAATGTTGTTGCATTGTTGTTGTACTCACAAAAGCCCCCACATCGGAACAAGGAATCGTTATAGTCAAAAAAATTTTTGTATAATTTGTTGGAGAAAACGCTGGAATATGCAGGAGAAAAACGCATGTAAATGGGAGCGGAAAGTATACCTATCGTAGGCATAATATTACTTCTGAAAAAGAAAGCATGCTGATTTGCCAAATCATCATATAATCCTGTAATGGCGATTTTTGAGTTGGAACAATTGATGTCCTTGACAAAAATATCGTAGCCGCTTGGTTCTGTGAAATAATATGCTAGATTGCAATTGGTTACATCTTGAAACAAATAAAGGAAAACAGAATCCTGATAGGAGGTGGAAATAATTAATCCCTGTCTTTGCCCCGGATAATTGGTTATGCTGATACTTTCATTGTTTGTTGTTTGGAATGTTCCTTTACTACAGCTGCTTAACGAAGATAGTGCGTTCAGATAAATCACGGTTGAGGCATCCCCTCCTACAACATTAATTTCATTACCCGTGTTTTTTGCCCTTATTTTATACAAGGGGTAATCAGTATTTACAACACTATATATGCCGGAACTGTTACGTACCAGAATGCCACCATTACCGCTTTTGCCGCAAACAAAATAAACGCCTGATTCCACATAAATTGATACAAATTTTTCCACTGTGGGGTATTTGTGTAATGTTAAATTGCCTAAATTTGTGTCCACAATACCTACAAATCCCATGATGGCACCTGTGGAAAAGTCGCTTACTTTTCCACAAATATAATAGTTTTCATTATCCGGATAAATGTCATACACTTCAAAGTCATAATTATAAGCTGAAGGGTCATTCGCTGTCTTAAAAATCCGGCTTTGTTCAATGGTATAGTTATTAGACAACTTCATGATGACAATACCGCTTTTTGTGACCCTTCCATTGCACATGGATCCGCCTATGTCCTGTGTGGTTGCAGCCAAAACGTAACCGTAATTCATAGGAGTATTACCCATAATACGTTTGTTAAGAGTGTAATTCTTACCTAAATCGTTTAACCAATAGTGTCTGTATATTTGCCCATAGGCACATATGGAAACCCCTGCAAACAAGAGTAATGTGAAGAAAAATTTTTTCATTGACAAAAGAATTTAAAGTTTAAAATAAAATCCAAAACAGATGTGCAAAATTAAATAAAAAAACTATACGATTCCTATGTAATTGGAATAATTTTTCGGTTGGGTAACGGGGAATTTCTAAAAATTCCCTGCTATCTTCATTTGCGTCAATTTTGTTTTATTTCGCAATCTTTTGTTTTTAGTGTCAATCACATGGCAAGCTATGCCCATTCCACAAAAAGACAAAATCTTTCTGAAACAAATTCAAAATTGTTCGCAAGGTAATTCCTAGACGTCCCCTTTTATAGCAATCGGCGGCTTATTCGCTGTAGAGGGTGGCTAGAATCACCTCGCCGACCCGTTGCAGGGTAGTGACACTCAGGTTTTCCGCCTTGTCGTTCATGGTGTGCCAGTGCTTGTAGAAACCGCTGCGGGAGGCCGGGTCATATTCAATGATGTCAATCATTGGAATTTTGGCAATCTGGTTGACATACAGGTGGTCGTCAGTGACAAACGGGGTCTGCAGCTGGACAAAAGTGGCCCCGTAGCCTAATTTTTGTGCGTTTTTCCATACCTTGTCCACGATGTCGGGTGCAAAGTGCCAGGAAACGCCCTCCTTGCCGAAGGTGGCGTTCTCTCCGCCCACCATATCCAAAAGTATGCCGTAGCGGGCGCGGTATTGGTTGGTGTGCGGGTTTTTGGCCCAGTATTGGGAGCCGAGGCACCACCAGTCACCTTCGGAATCATATTCCCTGTCTTGCGGCGGGCCGTAGTCCTCCACGTCAAAACAGATGAGGTCCACCCCGATGTCCGGATTTTTCAGGTGCAGCTGCCGTGCGATTTCCATCAGGATTCCCACGCCTGCCGCACCGTCGTTGGCTCCGTCAATGGGGTTGCGGTGCAGGTTTTCGTCCGCATCCTGGTCGGCGTAGGGTCTGGAATCCCAGTGGGAGGCAATGACAATCCGTTGTCTGTCCTGCGGATTGAAACTGCAAATGATGTTTCTGGCATGCAGTGTGGTTCCGTCAAAAGCTTTGGTGTCAAAACTTTGTATGCAGACCGTGTCTCCGTATTGCTGGAAAAAACTGATCAGGTAGTTGCCGCATTTCTTGTGCGCCTCGCTGTTGGGCACCCTCGGGCCGAAAGCGCATTGCGCCACCGTGTAGGCCAAGGCCGAATCGGCGCTAAAAGCCGGTTTTTCTATCTGAATAGACTGGTTGTCATTGTTTTGAGTTTTTTCTTTATGGCTTCCGCAGCCGAATGTCAGCAACAGGAGTGCCATGCAAAGGAAGAGATTTGTTTTCCGGAACTTGTAATCGGGTTGTCTGGTCATTTTAATGGTTTTTGATGATAACAATTGGTCTGCGGCAAAATTAGCCATTTTTCAGATATGTCCGTCGTTTTTCTGGAAAAAATTATTAAAGGGGACTTTTAAAAATTCCCCGCATTATTGCAGACGCTTCCTGAAATAAAATCAAAATTGTTCGTAAAGTGATTTTTAGAGGTTACTCTATAATGGATTGCAAGATATTTTTGTGAATCCTAAAAAAATGACTATGCAAAACCAATGCAAGTTGAGCGCAATTGAGCTTGCTCAAATTGCCGAAACGCAGCTTGGTTTATCTAAAAGTACCTATTTTTTGTTTATGACTGCTGTCCGAATTTACGGGACCATTATAATCAGCAGTGTTGTCTTATATATGTTCATTTTTTTGTTGTTTTTATCGAAAAAAATCCATTCAGAGATTCCTTTGCCTCCTCCGGTGTGAGGAGGCGGTACTCCTTGTCCCGCTTGAACCAGGTATGCTGCCGTTTGGCATAGTGGCGGGTGTTGTTCTTGATTTGTCTTACACTCTCCTCCAGACTGCACTTGTGGTCCAAGTAGTCAAAAAGCTCCTTGTATCCTACGGTGTTCAGCGCGTTCAGATGGCGGTAGGGATAGAGCTGGCGCACCTCCTCCAAAAGGCCGTCGGCCATCATCCGGTCCACACGTTGGTTGATACGCCGGTACAATTCC